>NZ_JBEXRC010000002.1:0-303362 GCF_040612915.1 Streptomyces sp. NPDC006326
TTTTGGCACGCTGTTGAGTTCTCAAGGAACGGACGCTTCCTTTGTACTCACCCTCTCGGGCTTTCCTCCGGGCTTCCCTTCGTTCTTGCGTTTCCGACTCTATCAGACTCTTTCGGGCCTGACCCCCAGTCAGCGGGGTTTGTCTTCCGGGCTGTTGGGCCCTTCCGACTCCCTGAACTCTAGTGGATTTCCCGGCCGATTCATAATCGGCCTTTTCGGAAATGAATTCGGGCATGCCGAATGCGTTCCCGAGGGGAGATCGCGCTGAGTTGGTGCCGCAACGAGGCGGCGGGATGCGTGGTCGCCAAAACCTTTCGGCTCAGGGACAACTCGAAGAACCTTACGGACCCGAGGAGGCCGTGTCAACCCCGCTCGGGGTGCACCCGTCAGGTCCGGGACTGGAGGTCCTCCACCCGGTCCAGGAGCCGCGTGAGCATGTCGCCCAGGACCCCGCGTTCCGACGTGGAGAGGTCCTGGAGGAGGTCCTCCTCGAAGACCGTGGCCGCCCGCATGGCGTCGAGCCACTTGCTGCGGCCCTCGTCCGTCAGCTCCACGATCACGCGGACGCGGTTGGACTCGTCCCGTTCACGGGTCACCAGTCCTTCCGCCGTCATGCGGTCGATCCGGTGGGTCATCGCCGCCGGCGTGAGGCCCAGCTGCTTCGCCAGCTCGCTCGGACCCATCCGGTAGGGGGCCCCGGAGATGACGAGGGCCTTGAGGACCTCCCACTCCGCGTTGCTGATGCCCAGGGCGGCGGTCTGGCGTCCGTACGCGACGTTCATGCGGCGGTTCAGGCGGCTGAGCGCCGAGACCACCTTCTCGACCTGGGGGTCCAGGTCCTGGAACTCGCGCTGATAGACGGCGATCTGCTCGTCGAGGCTCGGCTCGTGGACGGGCGCGGTGCCGTCGGGGATGTCACCCATGGACGAAGTATCGCATGAGCTCGTTGGCGTCTAACTCCTTCGGTGTGTACTGTTAACCATCGAACTTTAGCTATGAAGTCTTTGGGCTTCAGATCTCCAGGACAGGTGAGAAGTGACCAAGGTGATGGGCGCTGCGATGCGGCGGATCCAGGCCGGCAACGCGCTGACCGCGTTCGGCATCGGCTTCACGGTTCCGTTCCTCTACATCTACGTGGCGCAGGTGCGGGGCCTCGGCTCCATGGCCGCCACGAGCGCGTTCGTGGCCTTCGCCGTCTCCGCCCTGGTCGCGCTGCCCTTCACCGGCCGCGTCATCGACCGCCGCGGCCCCGTCCCCGTGGTCATCGGTGCGGCCGTCGCCGCGTCCGCCGGGGCGCTGTCCCTCGGGCTGTCGACCGGGCTGGTCCCGATCCTGCTGTCCGCTCTGGCGCTCGGCGCCGGGCAGGCGGTCATGCAGCCCGCGCTGGCCACGATGATCGTGTGGTGCTCGACGCCGACCACGCGGACCCGCGCGTTCGCCCTGCAGTTCTTCATGCAGAACCTGGGTCTGGGCATCGGCGGGCTCATCGGCGGACAGATCGTCGACGAGACCCGGCCCGGCAGCTTCACGCTGCTGTTCGGCATCGAGGCCGTGATGTTCCTGGTGCTGGCCGGCGTGGTCCTGACCGTACGGATGCCCCACGCGCCCGGCATCAAGGACGCGGTACCGCGGGATCCGGCGCAGACCGGCGGGGCGTGGAAGCGGCTGCTGCAGCACCGGGCCATGGTCAAGCTGCTCGTGCTGGGCTTCGTGATCTTCTTCGCCTGTTACGGGCAGTTCGAGTCGGGTCTCGCCGCCTTCGGTACCGAGGCCGCCGGGATCTCGCCGTCCACGCTGGGCTTCGCGCTGGCCGCCAACACGGGCGCGATCGTGCTCGCGCAGTTCGTGGTCCTGAAGCTGGTGGAGAAGCGGCGTCGCTCGCGGGTGATCGCGCTGGTCGGGCTGATCTGGACCGGCGCCTGGCTCATCGCCGGGTTCTCGGGGCTCGGACACGGCAGTGCCGTGATGGCCGCGGCCGCGTTCATCGCGACGTACGGGCTCTTCGGCATCGGCGAGGCCATGCTGTCGCCGACCCTGGCGCCCCTGGTGGCCGACCTGGCGCCGGAGGGGTCCGTGGGCCAGTACAACTCGGCTTTCGCCCTCGTCAAGCAGATGGCGCTGGCGCTGGGACCGCTGGGTGTGCCGCTGGGTGCGGGCGTACCGGTCCTCTACATCGGGGTCTTCGTCGCGGTCTCCCTCGGGATCGCCGGGCTGGCTCTGCGGCTCGGCAGGCAGCTGACCGCGGTGCAGGACAGGCCGGCGCTGCTGAAGGTGCAGGCGGCTGCGCCTGCGCCTGCGCCCGCGGTCGTCGCGGAGGCCGCCGGGGCCGTGCCGGCCGCCAAGGTCGTCGCGCCCGCGGTCGTCTGACCGCGACGGAAGTGGAAGAGGGGCCCGGTCCGGGTGGACCGGGCCCTTCCCGCGTTCCGCGCTACTTGTCGGGGAGGGCGAACTCGCACCAGACCGCCTTGCCGCCGCCCGGCGTACGGCGGGAGCCCCAGGCAGAGGCGATGGTGGCGACGATCGAGATGCCGCGGCCGGTCTCGTCGGCCGGTTCGGCGCGGCGGCGGCGCGGGAGGTGGTCGTCCCCGTCGGTGACCTCGATGATCAGGCGGCGGTCGGTGCGGCGCAGTCGCAGCCGCATGGGCGGGGTGCCGTGCTGCAGGGAGTTCGCGACGAGCTCGCTCGCGGCCAGGACGCCGAGGTCGCACAGCTCGACCGGGAAGCGCCAGGAGGTGAGGACCCCCTGGGCGAAGGCGCGGGCGCGGGGGGCGGCCTCGATGCCGCCGAGGAGTTCGAGGGCGGCGTTGTGGAAGAGCTCGGCGTCCGACCCGGTGCGGCTGGGCTGCTGGAGGACCATGACGGCGACGTCGTCGTCGTGGTCGGCGTCCACGCCGAGGGCGCGCATCAGACGGTCGCAGATGACGGCCGGGGTGCCCTGGGCGCCGGAGAGGGCGCGTTCGAGGGCGGCGACGCCCTCGTCGATGTCCTCGCCACGGCGTTCGACCAGGCCGTCGGTGTAGAGGACGGCGGTGGAGCCGGGGCCGAGCGCGATGGTGCCGGAGGTGTGCAGCCAGCCTCCGGTGCCGAGCGGCGGGCCGGTGGGGTCGGCGGCGCGGCGTACGGTGCCGTCCTCGTCGCGGACCAGGATGGGGAGGTGGCCGGCGGAGGCGTATGCGAGCAGGCCCTCGTTGGGGTCGTGGACGGCGTACACGCAGGTGGCGATCTGGCTGGCGTCGATCTCGGCGGCGAGTCCGTCGAGGAGCTGGAGCACCTCGTGCGGGGGGAGGTCGAGGCGGGCGTACGCACGGACGGCGGTGCGCAGCTGGCCCATGACGGCGGCGGCGCGGACGCCGCGGCCCATGACGTCGCCGATGACGAGGGCGGTGCGGCCGGCGCCGAGGGTGATGACGTCGTACCAGTCGCCGCCGACGGCGGCTTCGGTGCCGCCGGGCTGGTAGGTGGCGGCGATGCGGAGGTCGTCGGGCTGTTCCAGTTCCTGGGGGAGCAGGGAGCGCTGGAGGGTGACGGCGGCTTCGCGCTGGCGGCGTTCGCTGGCGCGCAGCCGGTCGACGGCTTCGGCGTGGTCGGTGACGTCGGCGAGGTGGATCAGGACGCCGGTGTGGTGGGGGTCGCCGTCGCCGTCGGGATCGGCCTTGGGGAATTCCACGGGGGTGCAGGTGACGGTGTACGAGCTGCCGCCGCCGGGTGCGGTGCGGTTCTTGGCGGTACGGGGTTTGCCGCTGCGCTGGACCTGGTCGAGGAGCGGGAGGAGGCCGAGCTCGCCGATTTCGGGGAGGGCGAGGCGCGCGGGTGCGCCGGCGGGGCGGGGGCCGAAGCCGGCGGTGTAGGCGTCGTTGACGTAGGCGACGCGGTGTTCGGGGCCGTGGACGAGGGCGACGAGGGCCGGGAGCCGGCCGAGGACCTCCCGTACGGAGAGCTCGTCGAGGGAGGGAACGGCGGTGAGGACGCCGCTGCCGGGGACGGGGCCCTCGCCGGGGGCGGCCGCCCGGCCCGTGCCGCGGACGGTGGCGTCGGCGGGGGCGCCGTCCGGCGTCGTGGCGGTGCGGCCGGCGGCGCCGCGGGCTGCCGGGACGGCGCCTTCGCCCCGCTTGGCCTGGGCTGCGGCGTGTTCGGACCGGGCGGCGGCGCGGCGCTGCGTTCCGGGAAACCGGGCGCTCCAGCGCGTGAAGTTCACTGCGTTCAAGCCTCGTGGTGTCGCAAGTGGTCGCTGTTCCCCGGCTACGGCTGGGGGTACCCCAAGGGGTCGTTCGCGGGTCGGTGTCACGCTGTGGTGTCACTCTGCGGTTGTCACTCTGTGCAGGGGTGAGCCCACCTATGGTCACACGTCCAGTGTGGCCGACCGCACTGACAACGTCAGCCCTGGCTGTCCTGCGGGGGGTTGGGGGCGGGTCTGGGCGGTGGGTCCTTGGGGCGGCCGCCTGCGGCGAGTTCGAATTCTGCCCTGGGATGTTCGAGGGATCCGAGGGAGACGATCTCGCGCTTGAAGAGGCCGGAGAGCGACCATTCGGCCAGGACGCGCATCTTGCGGTTGAAGGTGGGGACGCGGCTGAGGTGGTAGGCGCGGTGCATGAACCAGGCCGGGTAGCCCTTGAGCTTGCGGCCGTAGATGTGGGCGACGCCCTTGTGGAGGCCGAGGGAGGCCACGGAGCCCGCGTACTTGTGTGCGTACTCGGTCAGGAGTTCGCCGCGCAGGGAGGCCACCAGGTTGTCGGCGAGGACCTTGGCCTGGCGGACGGCGTGCTGGGCGTTGGGGGCGCATTCGCGGCCGGCCTCGGCGGTGATGTCGGGTACGGCGGCGGCGTCACCGGCCGCCCAGGCGTGCTCGACGCCTTCGACGGTGAGGAAGGCGGTGCAGGCGAGCCGGCCGCGGCCGTTCTTGGGCAGGTCGGTGGCGGCGAGGATCGGGTGGGGCTTGACGCCGGCGGTCCAGACGACGGTGCGGGTGGGGAAGCGGGTGCCGTCGCTGAGGACGGCGACGCGGTCCTCGCAGGATTCGAGGCGGGTCTCCAGGCGCAGGTCGATGTTGCGGCGGCGCAGTTCGCGGATCGTGTAGACACCCATTTCGGGGCCGACTTCGGGCAGGATCCGGTCGCTGGCCTCGACCAGCACCCACTTCATGTCCTCGGGCTTGACGTTGTGGTAGTACCGGGCCGCGTAGCGGGCCATGTCCTCCAGTTCGCCGAGGGCCTCGACGCCCGCGTAGCCGCCGCCGACGAAGACGAAGGTGAGGGCGGCGTCGCGGATGGCGGGGTCGCGGGTGGAGGAGGCGATGTCCATCTGTTCGATGACGTGGTTGCGCAGTCCGATGGCCTCTTCCACGGTCTTGAAGCCGATGCCGTAGTCGGCGAGTCCGGGGATGGGGAGGGTGCGGGAGATGGATCCGGGGGCGAGGACGAGTTCGTCGTACTCGATCTCGACGCCGCCGGTGCCCTCCTCGTCGGTGGCGAGGGTGGTGACGGTCGCGGTCCGTTTGGCGTGGTCGATGTGCCGGGCCTCGCCGATGACGATGCGGCACCGGCCCAGGACCCGGCGCAGGGGGACCACCACGTGGCGCGGGGAGATCGAGCCGGCGGCCGCCTCGGGGAGGAAGGGCTGGTACGTCATGTAGGGCTCGGGGGTGACCACCGTGACCTCGGCTTCGCCGGCTCTCAGTTTTCGCTGGAGCCGGAGCGCCGTATACATGCCGACGTAGCCCCCGCCGACGACGAGGATGCGTGTACGGGGCGGGGTACCGGGGGCCGCGCCCCGGGAGTTGGCAGCCTTCACCATCCCATGACGCAACGTGGCCGGGAGTTTGTCCACAGGCCTGACACATTGTGTGACCGGAGGGAGTGCCGGGACGGGGCTGCCGAATGGCTTGAGCGGGGGTGGAACTTCGCAGGTCAGGGGGTGTGGACGGGGTGGTTCCGAGGGCTTGGACCGGAAAAGTGGGGGTGAATGCTCCGATCGGGCGGTGGTCCGTCCGGGGCTGCCTCTTCTGAATTGACTCTGGCTCAACTATGTTCGTATCTCGTCGAGGAGTAGGACCGGGCCCACCTGACCGTGGCGCCCCCTCGGCGCGAAGGCGGGGAGTGTCTCCGGGGGGAGACGACTGATTACCGGGGGATACATATGAACATTTCCGATTTCCATGGCTCTGCGACCGCGCTCTCGGGCGAGACCAACGGTCGCGTGATGACGGGCCCGACCACGCACGGAGTGGGTCGCTCCACGCCGCTGCGCGTCGACGCCCAGCGCAATCTCGAACACGTGCTGCGCGCTGCCCGCGAGGTCTTCGGCGAGCTGGGCTACGGGGCTCCGATGGAGGACGTGGCGCGGCGGGCCCGGGTCGGTGTGGGCACGGTGTACCGGCGGTTCCCGAGCAAGGACGTCCTCGTGCGGCGCATAGCCGAGGAGGAGACCGCCCGGCTCACCGAGCAGGCCGAGGCCGCGCTGGGGCAGGAGGAGGAGCCGTGGCAGGCGCTGTCGCGCTTCCTGCGCACCTCCGTGGCCTCGGGCGCCGGGCGGCTGCTGCCGCCGCAGGTGCTGCGGGTCGGGTCGGCGGGCGAGGACGGTGCCGAGGAGGCGGAGGCCGCGCGGGTTCCGCAGCAGCGGCAGGCCGGTCCGACGGGCGCGGCGCCCGAGCTGCGGGTCGTCGGTGCGCGCGGGGCCGTGGAGGACGAGCCCTCGCCGGACGCCGGTGCGGGCGCGCTGCTGGAGGTCGTCGGCCGGCTGGTGGACCGCGCGCGGGAGGCCGGTGAGCTGCGGACCGACGTCACGGTGGCCGATGTGCTGCTGGTGATAGCGACGGCCGCTCCGGCGCTGCCGGACGCGGTGCAGCAGGCGGCGGCTTCGTCGCGGCTGCTCGACATCCTGCTCGAAGGGCTCCGGTCCCGGACGGCCTGAGGCGTCCCGGCTTGAGGCGTCCCGGCCGGCCCTGGGTGGTACGGATGCCCGCAGGGGCCGGTCGGTCTGCGCGGCCCGGTCGGGGCGGTTGCCCGGCCGTCACCCGCCCGGGTGACAGGCAGTACGGCGTTTCGCCGAACTGTGCCCGGACGGGTGGATGCTGAGCCGAGGGCCCCGAGCGCGCGCCCCCCGTGTGACAGGCTTGAACGGTGCACCGGTTGAGTGAGTCGTGCGGGGGCGTCCGCGATGAGCGTTGACGGTCGGGAAGAGCCGTCCGGTGGCGTCGGCGGGGAGATCGGTGCGGACACCCCGCAGGCCCGGCAGGTGCCGGCCCAGCGCGAACCGGGCGGGCGGCACGCCGCCCGGCGCCCGTCGGGTGGGGGTGAGCTGCCGCCGTCCGACGGCGACCTGATCGCCCGGCTGCGTGCGGGGGACGACGGGGCGTACGAGGAGCTGTTCCGGCGGCACGCCGCTGCCGTACGCCGCTACGCGCGGACCTGCTGCCGGGACGGCCACACGGCCGACGACCTGACTGCCGAGGTGTTCGCGCGGACCCTTCAGGCGGTACGGGGCGGGGCCGGACCGGACCAGTCGGTGCGGGCGTATCTGCTGACGACCGTGCGGCGGGTCGCCGCGGCCTGGGCGAAGACGGCCCGGCGGGAGCAGCTCGTCGAGGACTTCGCGGTGTTCGCGGAGCAGGCGGCGGTGGGCTCGGAGGGCGGCGGGCTGTCCGGCCTGGCGGGCTTGTCGGGGGACGACACTCTCGGACTGGGCGCCGACGTGCGGGCGATGCGGGAGGCCGAGCAGTCGCTGGCGCTGCAGGCCTTCCGGAGTCTGCCCGAGCGGTGGCAGGCGGTCTTGTGGCACACCACCGTCGAGGAGTCTTCGCCGAGTGCGATCGCCCCGCTGTTCGGGCTGAGCGCGAATGCGACGGCCGTGCTGGCGAGCCGGGCGAGGGAGGGGCTCAAGCAGGCGTACCTGCAGGCGCATGTGAGTGCGGCGCTGAGTGCGGGCGGGGACTGCGCGCGGTTTGCGGACCGGCTGGGCGCGTATGCCCGCGGCGGGCTGCGGATGCGGGCGGAGCGCGGGCTGCGGGGGCACCTGGAGGAGTGCGCGAAGTGCCGGCTGGCCGCCGGGGAGCTCAAGGACGTCAACGCGGGCATTCCCGCGCTGCTGCCGGTCGCGGTCATCGGGTGGTTCGCCGCCGGCTATGCGGCCAAGGCGGCGGGGGTGGTGGCCGGCGGGGCCGTGGCGGCAGGAGGTGCCGGGGCTGCTGCCGCCGCCTCGGGCGGATCGGCCGCGGGCGCGGGTGCGGCCGGGGCGGGTGCGGCCGGGGCGTCGGGGGCCGGTTCGGCGAGTGCGGGCGCGGTGGGGGCCGGTGGGGCTGCCGGGGCCGGTGGGTCCGGTGGGGCCGGGGTCGGTGGGGCCGTGGTGTCCGAGGGGCTCGGGCTCCCGGCGAAGGCCGCCCTCGCCGCCGGGATCGCGGTGGCAGCGGCCGCCGGGGTGGTGTTCGCGCTGGTCGGTGACGATGCCGAGCCCGGAGTCCCGGCGCAGCCCCCGCCCGGGGTGGCGGCGCCCGCGCGGCCGGCGCCGGTCACCCCGCCCGCGCCGGAGCCGGTGGAGGTGCAGGGCCCCGTAGCGACCGCTGCGGCCTCGCCCCCGGCTTCGCCCGCGCCCTCCGCCTCGAAGCCGCGGCCCGCCGCCGTGCCGTCGCGGGCGCCGAAGGCCTCGCCGACGCCGTCCCCGTCCCCGACTCCCCCGGCGACGCCGGGCCCGCGGCCGGAGCCGGCCCGGCCCTCGCCGGTGCCGTCCCCGCCGAAGCCGTCGCAGGGGTTCGCCCTCGCCGGGCTCGGGCATTCGGCCTTCGGTGACCACGCCGGCCCGGAGCTCCGGACCTGGCACAGCAGCTGGGTCTGGCAGCGCCGGGGGGTGTGGATCGGCGAGCAGCGCTTCGGGCAGGGCATCACCGTGAGCTCCCGTTCCAGCGTGGAGATCGACCTCAACCGGCAGTGCACCGCCTTCTCGGCGCGCGCCGGCGTGGACGGCCTGTCGCTGCCCACCGACGGAACGGTGCGGTTCTCCGTGTACGGGGACGGGCAGCGGCTCTGGCAGTCCGCCGCGCTCGGCTCCGCGGACCGGGCCGCCGCCGTACACGTCTCCCTGGCCGGCCGCACGACGCTGAGGCTGGTGGTGGAGCGGGCCGGGCAGGGCAGTCTGCCGACGCTCGCGAGCTGGGCGGACGGAGTGATCAGCTGCCGGTGAGCAGGGCGGCGACCTCGGACGGCGCGAGCTCCGCCCCGGCCGCCTCCTCCTTCGCGTAGCGCTCGGCGCCCAGCGCGGCCCGGGCGCGGCCGGGGAGTTCCGCCACGGCGGCCAGTTCGGGGACCGAGCGGGAGTGGCCCGCGCGCCAGGCTGTGGAGGCCGCGAGGACCCGTACGGCCTCGGCGGGCCGGTCGGCGGCGGCCAGCAGGACGGCCGCGGTGTCGGCGAGCGAGGCGAGGACCCGTTCCGCGCAGTGCGCGGCGACGGCGGTGGCCAGGGCCGGCCCCAGCCGGGCCAGGCCGGTGGCGGGGCCGTGGGCACGGGCGGCGAGGATCGCGTCGACGTGATCGAGCCCGGCGGTGAGCTGCGGGGGCACCGTGAGCGTGCCGGCGGCGGCGCGGGCGAGCTCGTACTGGGTCCGGGCCTCGCCGAGGTCGCCGCGGACGAGGGCGATCAGCGCCGCGAGCATCCCGCCGTAGGCGCGGACGTCGTTGCCGCCGCCGTGCTGCGCAGCCTCGTGGTGGGCCTGCGCGAGGAGCCGTTCGGCCTCGTCGAAGTCCCCGCAGCAGAAGGCGGTCTCCGCGATCCGGGCGATGGCGAACGGCGACTCGGTGTACGCGCCGACCTCGCGGGCCAGGCGCAGGCACTCCTCGTACTCGGCGCGGGCCCATTCGTAGCGGCTGCGGGATATGGCGACCTCGCCGGCGGCGCTTGCCACCTGGGCGCGGATCCACCGGTCGCCCAGGCGGTCGGCGATGCCGTGCAGTTCGGCGAGGTCGGCGTCGACGGTGGGCAGGCCGCCGGTGATGTCGATGGCGACGTGGGTGCGGAACATCAGGGTGACGCCCAGGGCCCATGCGTCGCCGTGGCGGCGGCAGTTCTCGACCGACGCGTCGAGTCCGGCGCGGAAGTCGACGGCGCTGCCGGTGAGGAAGGCGGTCATCGGCCAGAGCATCCCGGGGAAGGGGACGGTCTCGGGGCCGCCGTGCCGGAAGACCTCTTGCAGGTCGGCGGCCAGGGCCCGGTTCGCGGCGGTATCGAACTGTTCGGGCGAGTGGCCGTCGGCGAGCAGGAACAGCTGGAGCATCCGCAGCCGCATGAAGCGCCAGTACGCGGGCGTGTCCTCGGCCGGTTCGGCTGGGGTGAGGGCGAGGATCCGGCCGGCCCATTCGGCGCCCTCGATCCGGTAGTTGCGCAGTGCCCAGAACCAGCCGAGGGCGAGGCCGAGGCGTTCGGCGGTTTCGGCGGAGCCGGTCGAGGTGGCGTGGAGGAGGGCGGCGCGGAGGTTGTCGAGCTCGGTCTCGGTGCGGCGGATCCAGGGGAGTTGGGCGCCGGAGCGCAGGAGGGGCTCGGCGGTCTCCGCGAGGGCGCGGTAGTGGTCGGCGTGGCGGTCGGCGGCGGCGGCGCGGTCGGCTTCCTCGTGGGCGGCGCGTTCGGCGGCGTACTCGTGGATGGTTTCCAGCATCCGGTAGCGCATGGCGGTGCCGTCGGGGCCGGGTTCGGCTTCGGGTTCGGCGAGGACGAGGGATTTGTCGACGAGGGAGCCGAGGACGTCGGCGATGTCGGCGGCGCCGAGAGCGGGTGTGGTGGCGGGGTCGGCGCACACGGCCTCGGCGGCGGGCAGGTCGCAGCCGCCGGCGAAGACGGAGAGGCGGCGCAGGACGGTGCGTTCGGGCGCGTCGAGGAGCTCCCAGGACCAGTCGACGACGGCGCGCAGGGTCTGCTGGCGGGGCAGGACGGTACGGGAACCGCTGGTCAGCAGGCGGAAGCGGTCGTCGAGGCGGTCGGCGATCTGGCGCGGGGTGAGCAGGCGCAGGCGGGCGGCGGCCAGCTCGATGGCGAGGGGCAGGCCGTCGAGGCGGGAGCAGATCTCGGCGACGGCGTCCGGGTCGTCGGCTGCGGTGAACCCGGGGCGGACGGCGACGGCCCGGTCGGCGAACAGGCGGTGCGCGGGGTCGGGCGGGAGGGGGTCGACGGGGCGGACCGTTTCGCCGGGTACGCCGAGGGGTTCGCGGCTGGTGGCCAGGATCCGGACGCCGGGGCAGTGGGTGAGGAGGGTCTCGGCGAGTTCGGCGGCGGCGCCGATGACGTGTTCGCAGTTGTCGAGGACGAGGAGCAGGCTGCGGTGGGCGCAGTGCTCGACGAGCTGGGCGGTGGGGTCTTCGGAGGCGGTCTTCTCTCGGGCGACGAGGGCGGTCTCGCGCAGTCCGAGGGCGCTGAGGACGGCGCCGGGGACGGCGGCGGGGTGGTCGAGGCGGGCCAGCTCGACGAGCCAGGCGGCTTCGGGCCGGTGGGCGGCGGCGGCGTGCTCGGCGAGGCGGGTCTTTCCGGAACCGCCGGGGCCGGTGAGGGTGATGAGGCGCAGGCGGGTCAGGTCGGTGTGCAGGGAGGCGAGTTCGGGCTCGCGGCCGACGAAGGAGGTGAGGCGGGGGCGGAGGTTGCCGCCGGGGGCGGTGGGGGGTGCGGGCGCCGGCTCCTGCGGTGCGGGCTCCGGCTGTGCGGGCGGGTGCGGTGCGAGGAGCTGCGCGTGCAGGGCGGTGAGTTCGGGGCCGGGGTCGGTGCCGAGGCCTTCGGCGAGGGTGCGGCGGGTGCGCTCGTACGCGGCGAGGGCGTCGGCGGGGCGGCCGGCGGCGCGCAGGGCGCGGAGCTGCTGGGCGCGCAGGGGTTCGTCGTACGGGTTCTCGCGGATCAGCGCCTCGATCTCGGCCAGGAGCCAGGCGGGGTCGGCGGCGCCGGCCCTGAGCTCGGCTTCGATCCGGTCGCGGAGGGCTGCGGTGCGGCGGGCCTCCGCGGCGGCGGCGTGGGCGGTGCGGGCGGGCTCGGGGAGGTCGGCGAGGGCGGGGCCGCGCCAGAGGGCGAGGGCGGCGCGCAGTGCCTCGGCGGCGCCGGCGGGGTCATCGGGGGCGGCGGCCAGGTGCCGGGCGCCTGCGCGGGCGAGGCGGTTGAACCGGTGCAGGTCGATGTCGTCCCGGTCGGCGACGGCGAGGCGGTAGCCGCCGGCGGGGTCGGCGTGGACGGTCTCGCGCCCGCCGAGCGCCCGGCGCAGTCGGGCGACGAGGGCCTGGAGGGCGGCGGGGGCGTCCTGGGGCGGGTCGTCGCCCCACACCTCGTCGACGAGGTCGGCGACGGACGCGGCGGCGGGGCCGCCGGCGCGGAGCGCGAGGGCGGCGAGGAGCGCGCGCAGCCGGGCACCGCCGATGGGAAGGGGGGCGCCGGTCTCGTCGCGCGCCTCGGTGACGCCAAGGATGAGATACCGCACCGCTCAATTCTGCCGTGCCCGTGCCGGGGGCGTACGCCCATTACGGCCCGGCCCGGTCGGGAGCCCGGTGCCCGACCCGGGCGCCGCTCCTGCCGCCGCCGCCCGCCGGGGCGAGGGGCCGGGGCCGGAGGCGCAGGCGGCCGAAGCCGGGCACGAGTTCGGGGCCCGGCGCTGGGGCGGCTGGCCGTGTCGGGCCTTGGTCATGCCGGGCCGGGCAGCGGGTGGCTGGGCAGGTGGAGCCGGTGACCGGGGGCCGGTCGGTGCTGCCGGCCGGCAGCGCCCGGCCGACGCTGGCCTGGTCGAGCCGTCGCCGGAGGAGTGGCGGCACCGCTGGGGGCGGAGCCCTTCACCCGGTGGTGGCGGCGCAGTCGGGCGGCGGGGCGGGGTCCGGGGCGGAGCCCCGGTTCCGGGAAGGGGCGGGGTGGGGAAAGCCGCCCGCAGGGCCCGGTTTCCCGCATCTGATTCCGTCGTGTCGGGGGGCGCCGGGGGCGGGACCAGGGGGCAGCAGCCCCAGGGTGGGGCCCTGTCTGGGCGCCGCGGCCAGTGCCGGAGCCGGAGGCACGCGGCGCGCGCCGTGCCCCGGTTCGGGCCGGGCGTCCGCCCCGGGGCTCGGGCAAGCCTCGGGTCGCGCCCGGCGCCGCCACAGGCCGGCCCGCGGGGCCGGGTACGCCGAGCCTGGGTGCCCGGTGCCCGGCCGGAACCCTCGGCCGGGGGCGGGGCTGCCGGGGGGGCGTGGTCGGCGCCGTTGGCCCGCGGGGCCGGGCGGGCCGGGCGCACGCGGGGTCGGGGTCCCGTCAGGAGAGGGCTGGGCGGCGGTGGGGGATGCCGGTGGGGACGGCGCGGCGGCGGGGGGTGGAGGTGCCCGTCCAGCAGGTGCCGCGGCGGGCCAGGAGGCGGCCGAGCCACAGCTCCATCGAGACGAGCTCCGCGAGGCCGTCCAGCGGGACCGGGCGGCCCTCCGCCGCGTCCAGCAGCGCCTGTTGGACGACCCGGGCCTCGATCAGGCCGGCGTCGGCCAGCAGGGGGGCGGTGAAGAGGGCCAGGAGGGAGGAGAGGGCGGCGCGCAGGCCCAGGCGGGTCGCCGTCTCGTTCGGGGTGTGGGCCGGGGCGCCCCAGCCGGGCGGCAGTTCGCGTACGCCCGCCGAGGACAGCACGCTGCGCAGGATCGCGGCCCGCGCCCCGGGCTGGACCCGCAGGGACTCGGGCAGGGCGCGGGCGGCCCGTACGACCTGGTTGTCCAGGAAGGGGGCGTGCAGGCGCTGGCTGCGGACCTCCACCGCCTGTTCGAAGACCCGGTGGTCCGCCGCGTGGCGGGTGAGGGCGGAGCGGGCCCGGGCCTCCCCCGGACGCAGTGAGAGCGGGGGCCTGCCCGCGGCGGCCGCGAGCCGGATCGATACTTCGGCCAGGGCCTCGCCGGTGAGCCAGCCCGCCGCCGGGCCCGGCCGGGACCAGGTCAGGGCGGCCAGGGAGGCGTCCACCGGGCCGGCCGGTTCGGCGCGGACCGCGCCTTCGCGCAGGCGGGCCGCCGCCGCCTCCATGCCCGTGCGGTAGGGCGTACGGGCCAGCCGGCGGGCCGCCGCGTAGACGGAGAAGGGGACCAGCAGGGACTCGCCGGGCGCCGAGCGGGCCAGCGCGGCGACGGGGCGGAGCAGGTGGCGTCGGCGGCGGTCCATCAGGAGGTCGGCGAGCCGGGCGGGGTGGGCGTCGAGGACCTGGCGGGCGCCGTGCCCGGTGAAGTGGTCGGCCGAACCGGCGGCGAGGCGGCGCCGCTCGCGGGCGGCGAAGACCAGGGAGGGGCCGGGTTCGTCGGTCAGCGGCCCGTCGAGGTCCGCGTACGGGAGGGCTTCCTCGGCGGCGGCGACGACCACGTGGTGCAGCCGCGGGTCGGCTGCGAGGGCCCGGGCGCGTTCGAGTTCGGCCTCGCGGCCCTGAGGGGTGGCGAGGTCGTTGAAGGTGACCGCGAGCAGCCGTTCGCCGGAGCGGCGCAGGACGGTGCCGGGTGCTCCGGGCAGGCCGGCGGCCAGCAGGGCGAGGGTGCCGGAGGCGCTGCCGCCGGAGAGGTCGGCGCCGACGCCGGGCGCGGGCGCGGGCGCTCCGCGGGCGGCGCGCCGGTCGGCGGGGCCCATTCCGGGCACGGGCCCGGGGTCGTGGGGCAGGGTGTCGGGAGCATGGCGGGGAGCCGTGAGCCGGGCGCGCACCGCGTCGACCAATGCTTCCCGTACGCCCTCCACCGCCCGCTCGGGATCGGACTCGGGCGAGGCCACCGCGAGCGAGGCGACCGGTTCGTAGCCGGTGATCTCGCGGGAGCCCTCCCGCAGGATCAGCGCGTGGCCGGGCGGGATCCTGCGCACGCCCGCGTACGGTGTGCCGTCGCCCAGTGCCTCGGGGCTGTCGGGGCAGGCGAGCAGGGCGGCGAGGTGGCCGATGTCGAGCTGTGCCTCGATGAGGTCGGCGAGGGGGAGCGCGGCGGTGGAGTACGCCGTACCGCCGGCCCAGGGCGTGTAGAAGACGGGGCGCGCGCCCGCGAGGTCGCCGACGACGGTGATCCGGCGGCCGGTCTGCACGACGGCGGTGTAGCTGCCGGACCACTGGGTGAGGTGGCGCAGGGCTCCGCCGCGGGCGGCGAGGAGCGCCCGGCGCAGTTCGGCGTCGGTGGCGCCGCAGCAGCCGAGGACGGCGAGCCGGGTGAAGGGGTCGGCGGGGTCGGCCGCGGCGGTGCGGATCTCGTCGGGGCGCCAGTCGCCGACGGCCCACAGCGGGTCCGGGTCGCCCCACAGGAGCTGGGCGCCGACGGGCACGACGGTGCGGTCGGCGTCGCGGGCGGCCGGATCGGCGGGGTCGTGGGGGTGGTCGGCGTCCGCGATCCCGCCGGTCACCGGGCCGTCGGAGCCGTATCCGCCGTCCTGGACGGAGATCCGTCCGGCCGCGGTGAAGCTCGCGGCGATACTGCTCCACCCGACCAACCAGCGCACCGCCGCCTCCCCAGCCCGTGGGCACATGACCGGGGCATGAGCGGCTGGTCGGCGCTGAGGGCGCGGCCGTACGGACCCCGGGTGGCTCGGGGTCCATGCTGCCACGAGACGGGCGCGCGAGAGGGGCGGAGGAGAGCGCGCATGTGGACGGACACGCCACGGTCACACGGTATTTGGCGTTCCGTTCCCACCATCCCATAGGTCGGTTTCGGCCATTCTTCGGCCGTACTGGGTGCTGCCGGGCGCCCTGCGGTGCCCGTCCTCGCCGCGCGCGGGCGCGGTCCGGGGGGCGGGACCGCCCCCCGGACCGTTCCGCCACCCGCGGGGATTGAGGCAGCGGCATCCCCCGGCCCGCCGGATCCACGCAGCGGGCCGACCCACGCACCGCACATCGAATCGCCGGGCCCCGCGCCCGGCCAGAGCGCACGGGCGGGCGCACGGCCACACGGCGGGAGCACGGCAGGGGGGCGTGCGCCGCCGGCGCGGGCCCCGGCCGGACTGTGCACGCGGACAACAATCTCGCCATACGGAAGTCTGGGCCTTAACGCTTGGGAGGCGGGGAACTACGCTGGGTTTACGAAATGCCGGGCGCCTATGCCCCGGCGGCTTATGCGTTGTATGCGTTCCGCGTGTGACGAGGGGTGGCGCATGTCCAGGGAGCTCCGCGAGCCCAATGAGAAGCTCGGCGCCGTCCTCGCCCTCGCGGGCATCAGCAACGCCGGGCTGGCCCGGCGCGTCAACGACCTCGGCGCGCAGCGCGGCCTGACGCTGCGCTACGACAAGACGTCGGTGGCGCGGTGGGTGTCGAAGGGGATGGTGCCGCAGGGCGCCGCCCCGCATCTGATCGCGGCCGCGATCGGCGCGAAGCTGGGGCGGCCGGTGCCCCTGCACGAGATCGGCCTGGCGGACGCGGACCCGGCGCCCGAGGTGGGGCTGGCGTTCCCGCGGGACGTCGGGGCGGCCGTGCGGTCGGCCACCGACCTCTACCGGCTCGACCTGGCCGGGCGGCGCGGCGGCGGGGGGATCTGGCAGTCGCTGGCCGGTTCCTTCTCCGTGTCCGCGTACGCGACGCCGGCCTCACGGTGGCTGATATCTCCGGCGGACGGTTCGGTGGCGCGCGAGCCCGCCCCGGCCCGCGACTCGACGGCCGGGTCCGAGGCGGCGGTGCGCGAGGGCGGGCGCGCCACCGGGCCGGCCCGCGCGGCCGGCCGCGAGGCGCTGCCGTCCCGCGAGACCGTGGCGTCCCGCGAGACCCCGGCGTCCCGCGATCCGGGGGCGAGGATGGTGGCGACTCCCGCCGCCCCTTCCCAGGGGTCGGCGGTGTCGCCGTCTCCGGTTGTGCCCGCGCAGCCTTCGGGCGAAACTCCGCACGCCCCGCCGCCCGCCCTCCTCGCGCTCCCGGACGCCTCGCCGCAGCGGGTCGGCCACAGCGACGTGGCCAAGCTGCGGGAGGCCGCCGAGGACGCGCGGCGCTGGGACTCCAAGTACGGCGGCGGGGACTGGCGTTCCTCGATGGTGCCGGAGTGCCTGCGCGTGGACGCGGCGCCGCTGCTGCTCGGCTCGTACTCCGACGAGGTGGGCCGCGCGCTGTTCGGGGCCACCGCCGAACTGACCCGGCTGGCCGGGTGGATGGCCTTCGACACCGGGCAGCAGGAGGCGGCCCAGCGCTACTACATCCAGGCGCTGCGGCTGGCCCGCGCGGCGGCCGACGTACCGCTCGGCGGGTACGTGCTGGCCTCGATGTCGCTCCAGGCGACGTACCGGGACTTCCCGGACGAGGGGGTGGACCTGGCCCAGGCGGCCGTCGAGCGGAACCGGGGCCTGGCCACGGCGCGCACCATGAGCTTCTTCCGGCTGGTCGAGGCGCGCGCGCACGCGAAGGCGGGCGATTCGGCGGCCGCGGGGGCGGCCCTGCGGGCGGCGGAGGGCTGGCTGGAGCGGGCGCGGGAGGGGGACCCGGATCCGACCTGGCTGGGTTTCTACTCCTACGACCGGTTCGCGGCGGATGCGGCGGAATGCTACCGGGACCTCAAACTGCCGCGGCAGGTGCGCCGTTTCACCGAGCAGGCCCTGTCGCGCCCCACCGAGGAGTACGTCCGCTCGCACGGGCTGCGGCTGGTGGTCAGCGCGGTCGCGGAGCTGGAGTCGGGCAACCTCGACGCGGCGTGCGCGGCCGGCACCCGGGCGGTGGAGGTGGCGGGCCGGATCTCCTCGGCGCGGACGACCGAGTACGTACGGGACCTGCTGCACCGGCTGGAGCCGTACGGGGACGAGCCGCG
This sequence comes from Streptomyces sp. NPDC006326, assembly GCF_040612915.1. NCBI lineage: Bacteria > Bacillati > Actinomycetota > Actinomycetes > Kitasatosporales > Streptomycetaceae > Streptomyces > Streptomyces sp. NPDC006326. The sequence goes on from NZ_JBEXRC010000002.1 coordinate 17,679, forward strand.
GGTCGCGGAGCTGCGGGAGCGGGCCCGGCCACTGCTGGTGGCCCCCGCGTAATCGCGCTGTCAGTGGCGGGGTGCAGTATGCAGGGGTGGGAGGTGGCGGTTTGGGCGGCGCGGGCGGCATGGGCAGCGGCAGCGTGGACGGCGACGTGCTGGTGGTCGGCGGTGGAATCGTCGGTCTGTCGACGGCGTATGCCCTGTCGCGGCTGGCTCCGGGGACGCGGGTGGTGGTCCTGGAGAAGGAGCCGGGTCCGGCCCGGCACCAGACGGGCCGCAACAGCGGGGTGATCCACAGCGGGATCTACTACCGGCCGGGATCGCTGAAGGCGCGCTTCGCCGTGCGCGGAGCCGCCGAGATGGTCAAGTTCTGCGCGGAGCACGGGATCGCCCACGAGGTGACCGGGAAGCTGATCGTCGCCACCGGGCGCGAGGAGCTGCCGCGGCTGCACGCGCTGGTGCAGCGGGGCCGGGAGAACGGCATTCCGGTCCGGGAGCTGGGCCCGGCCCAGATCGCGGAGTACGAGCCGGAGGTGCGCGGCCTGGCCGCGATCCACGTCGGCACCACCGGGATCGTGGACTACGGGCAGGTCGCGCGGCAGCTGGCGGAGTCCTCGGGGGCGGAGATCGTCTACGGCGGGGCGGTGGAGCTGATCTCGCGGCGCCCGTCCGCGGTGGCGGTGCGCACGTCCACCGGGCTGGTGGTCCGGGCGCGGGTGCTGGTGAACTGCGCGGGTCTGCAGTGCGACCGGGTGGCCCGCCTGGCCGGGGACGATCCGGGGATGCGGATCATCCCGTTCCGCGGGGAGTACTACGACCTGGTGCGGCCCGGGCTGGTGCGGGGGCTGGTCTATCCGGTGCCGGACCCGGCGTTCCCGTTCCTCGGAGTGCACCTGACCCGGGGGATCGGCGGCGGGGTCCACGTCGGGCCCAATGCGGTGCCGGCGCTGGCCCGCGAGGGGTACGGCTGGGGCGTGGTGCGGCCGCGGGACGTCGCGGACGAACTGGCGTGGCCGGGATCCTGGCGGATGGCCGCACGGCACTGGCGGTACGGGGCGGGCGAGGTCCGGCGCTCGCTGTCGAAGGCGGCCTTCACGCAGGCGGTGCAGCGGCTGCTGCCGGCGGTGACGGCGCAGGACCTGGTCCCGGCGGCGGCCGGGGTACGGGCCCAGGCCGTGCTGCGGGACGGGACGCTGGTGGACGACTTCCTGATCCGGGACGCGGAGCGGACCGTGCACGTGCTGAACGCCCCCTCGCCGGCGGCCACGGCCTCGCTCCCGATCGGGCGCGAGATCGCCCGCCGCGCCCTGGGCACCCTCCAGGGCGCCTGACCGGGGCCGGCCGGTCGGCGGCAGGCCCCGCCGGGGGCGGGGTCGTAGAATCTGGGGATTGTGTCTGAGTCCCTCACCCCCCAGCCCAGCGCCCCGGAAGCCCTGCCGGAGGCGAACGCCCACGTGCCCCCCAAGTGGCGGACCGAGCCGCGGTTCCCCGACGGCCCCGCCCCCGACCCGGCCGGCTCGCACCACGAGCGGCGGATCCGGAGCTTCCAGCCGCGCCGCAGCCGGGTGACCACCGGGCAGGGCGAGGCCCTGAAGCGGCTCTGGGGCACCTGGGGGCTCGACATCGACGGGCACTCCGTGATCGATCTCGACCAGCTGTTCGGCGGGCTGCCCGTCGTGCTGGAGATCGGCTTCGGGATGGGCGAGGCCACGGCGCAGATGGCCGCGGCCGACCCGTCGACCGGGATCCTCGCCGCGGACGTGCACACCCCCGGGCAGGGCAACCTGCTGGCGCTCGCCGAGCGCAACGGGCTGACCAACGTCCGCGTCGCGAACGGCGACGCCATCATCCTGCTCCGCGAGATGCTGAAGCCCGACGCCCTCGCCGGGATGCGCGTGTACTTCCCCGATCCGTGGCCCAAGGCCCGCCACCACAAGCGGCGGCTGATCCAGCCCGAGTTCCTCGACCTGGCCGCCACCCGGCTCGCCCCGGGGGCCGTCCTGCACTGCGCGACCGACTGGGAGCCGTACGCCGAGCAGATGCTCGAAGTGCTCAGCGCGCACCCCGGGTTCGAGAACACCCAGCCGGACGGCGGCTACGCGCCGCGGCCCGACTTCCGGCCGCTCACCCGCTTCGAGGGCCAGGGCCTCGACAAGGGGCACGTCGTACACGACTTGCTCTTCCGTCGGGTGGAGAAGCCGTAACGTCACTCCACGTGTCGGAGCCGCTCGCTACAGTCATCGTGTGGTCCGAGCGCTTCCCGGTGTCCGTTCGTGCGTGCTCGCCGTGCTCTGCCTGACGGGGCCGGTGATCCTCGAACTCGTACGGCAGCAGACCGGTACCCCCGGCTTCTTCGTCGGTCTCGGTCTGGCCGTGCTTCCGGTGCCGCTGCTGATGGCGGCGTTCCGGTGGCTCGGCCGGGCCGCCCCGCACCCCTGGGCGCAGCTGCTGTTCTGCTTCGGGTGGGGGGCCTGCACGGCGGCGCTGATCGCCATACTGGCCAACGACTTCGCCACGGAGTGGATCACCGCGGCCACCGCCGACCCCTCCCACGCCGACGAACTCGGCTCGGTGGCGATCGCCCCGGTGGTGGAGGAGAGCGCCAAGGCGGCGGCGCTGCTGCTGGTGTTCGTCTTCCGCCGGGGGCAGTTCACCGGGCCCGCGGACGGTTTCGTGGTGGCCGGATTCACCGCGACCGGCTTCGCCTTCACCGAGAACATCCTCTACCTGGGCAACGCCTTCGGCGAGGACCTGGTGAAGGGCACGCCCGCGCTGGACTCGCTGACCGCGGCGACCTTCTTCGTGCGGATCGTGCTCTCGCCGTTCGCGCATCCGCTGTTCACGGTGGTCACCGGCCTCGGGGTCGGCGCCGCCGCGCTCGGCACCGGCGGCCGGGCGCGCCGGCTCGGGCTGCCGCTGCTCGGCCTGGCGGCGGCGATGGGCCTGCACGCCCTGTGGAACGCCTCCTCGCGGCTGGGGGAGTACGGGTTCTACTGGGTCTACGGCTGCGTGATGGTCCCGGTGTTCGGGCTGCTGCTGTGGCTGGCGGTGCGGATACGGCGGGGCCGGCTGCGGGCCGTCTCCGCCGAACTGGCGGTGTACGCCGCCGCGGGCTGGTTCGGTCCGGCCGAGGTGCCCGCGCTGGCTTCGGTGCCGGCCCGGTCGCTCGCCTGCGCGCTGGCCCGGCGCAGCGGGGGCCGGGCGGCGGGCCGCGCGGTCGCCCTGTACGCGGCGGACGCGGCCGCGCTGGCGCTGCTGCGCTACCGGGCCCGGCGCGGCGGTGCGGGCCGGGAGCCCGACTTCGCGGGCCGGGAGCGGGAGTTGCTGCACCGGCTGTGGCTGCGCAGGGCGACGGCGGGGCCCGCGCTGTGCCGGGCGGCGGTGCTGGAGGAGCTGCTCCCGGAGCGGTTCGACCCGCCCGGGCCGGTGCCCGTGCCGGCCGCGAGGGTCCCTACACGCTCAGGCCCTTGGACTGGAGCCACGCCAGCGGGTCCACCGTCGAGCCGCCCTTGCGCACTTCCAGGTGGAGATGGGGTCCGGTGACGTTTCCGGTGGCGCCGACGCGGCCGATGGTCTCCCCGGCGCCGACCTGCCCGGAGGTCACCGACATCGAGGACAGGTGGCAGTACCAGATCTCCGTACCGTCCTCCAGCTCCAGGACGATCCGGTAGCCGTACGCGCCCGACCAGCCGGCCGAGGTGATCGTGCCGCCGGCCACGGCCTTGACCGGGGTGCCGGTCGGGGCGGCGAAGTCGAGGCCGGTGTGGTAGCCGGAGGACCACATGGAGCCGGCCACGCCGTAGTGGGAGGTGAGGGTGTAGGCGGAGGTGGGGAGGGAGTAGCTGCCGGCGAGCTTGGCGAGGCGCTCCTGCTCGGCCTTGGCCTCGGCCGCTTCCTTCGCCGCCTGCTCGGCGGCGGCGCGGGCGTCCTCGGCGGCCTTTTCGGCCGCCTCCTTCTTGGCCTTGGCCTCTGCGGCGGCGCTTTCCTGCGCGAGCCGCTCCGCCTCCGCGCGGGCCTGCGTCTGGGCGGCGTCCTGCTGCGACTCGGCCTGCTGGAGGATGCGGTGGCGCAGGGCCTCGCCCGCATCGGGCTGCCGGTCGGCGACGGCCTGGTGCACCCCGGCCGCCTGGGCGGAGCCCTCGGCCGCGTCCGCCGGGTGGGCGCCCCGGTCGCCTCCCGTGAGCCCGAGGTCGGGCAAGGAGGGGATGGATATGGCGACTTGGGGGCGGTCCTGGGCGGTGGCGATACCGCCCGCGCCGACCGCGGCGATGACGCCGACACCGAGCACCGTGGAGCTGCGCGCCAGTCCCCCGCGCTGCTTGGCTACCCGGTGCCTTCCGCGCAGCGGGCGGGCGGAGTCCTCGGTGGGGTTCCATTCACCCCAGGCACCCGCCGTGGGCGGTTCCTCGATCTCTATGCCCTCGGGGGCAGGCACGTTGGAGGCCACCGGGGCACACTCCTCAGGGACGCGCACGCGCACGGCGCCGTCTCTTGCGACGGCTGGGACGACCGCGCTGCGTTATCGAACGGTAATAGACGTGGGGGAGTGATTCCAAGCCGCTGCGGGGGAACGTTCACAGTAATCAGCCACGACGGACGCGGCTTTGGCCTGGCCTTATGCCATGAAACGGTTCAATAGTGGGCAAAATCCCAGGGCGTTCCGCATCTCTTCGGCCACCTGCCGGAATTGACGCCTCGTCACCATCGTTGCGCACAGCGCTCGTTCGACTACGCACCGTCACACGGTCACCGCGAGCAGGGCCATGTCGTCCGTGGACCTGCCGCCCGTGTGCCGGTGCACGTCGCCGCTGAGGGCGCCCAGGAGTTCGGCGGGGCCCGTGAAGACCCGGCCGCGCAGCCGGGCCGGAGGATCGTAGAAGGCCCCGGCCCGGTCCCGGGCCTCGGTGAGCCCGTCCGTGTAGAGCAGGAGCGTGGATCCGGCCGGGAAGGGCCACTCCTCGGCGCGGTCCGGGCCGGCTGCCAGTTCGCCCAGGCCGAGCGGCAGGGCCGGCTCCGCCGGGGCGAGGACCGCCAGGGTCCCGTCCGCGTGCAGCAGCAGCGGCTCGGGGTGGCCCCGGTTGAGCAGCCGGAGCACCCCGGCGTCCGGGGGGACCTCCCCGAGCACGCACGTGGTGAAGCCCTCCACCGCGTCCAGACTGTCCCGCCGGACGCCCTCCCGGGCCAGCGCCCGTTCCAGCCGCCGCGCCAGCCCCTCCAGCGTCGGTTCCGTCTCCGCCGCCTCCCGGAAGGCCCCGAGGACCACCGCCACCGCCTCCACCGCGCCCAGGCCCTTGCCCCGTACGTCGCCCACCGCCAGCCGCACCCCGTACGGGCCGTCCTGCACGGCGTACAGGTCCCCGCCGATGAAGGCGTCGGCCTGGGCGGCCTCGTACCGGGCCGCCACCTGCAGGCCTCCGATGCGCTCGGGCGGCCTCGGCAGTACGGCGCGCTGGGCGGCCTCGGCGATGCCCCGGGCGGAGGCGAGGAGCTCTCCGCTGCGCCGCACCACCCGGTTGATCAGCAGGGCGAGACCGGAGACGGTCAGCACGGTCACCAGCTCGGTCAGCGGCTCACCGCGCCAGCCGGTCCGGTGGTACAGGTGCAGCAGGACCACCGTCAGCGAGGCCAGGGCGCCCACCAGGGCCGTGGCCCGCAGGGAGAACAGGGGCGCGGCGACCAGCGGGGCCGCGGAGAAGAAGGGGGATCCGGTGTAGCTGGGCGGCGTCATCAGGTCGAAGGCGAGCCCGGCCGCGATCAGCACGGCCGGAAGGGCGCGGACCACCTGCCGGGCCGCCCGGCTCCCGGTGGCTCCCGCCTGCCCGCTCTCGTCCTGCCCGCTCTCGTCCTGCCCGCTCTCGTCCTGTCGGCCGCCCAGCCCCACCACGCTGCTCTCCTGACCGGTGCTCGCACGGGGGCGGGCCGCTGCCGCCTCGCCCTCCAGGCTGGCCGCAGCGGGGGCCGTACGGCGACCGGGCCTGAGCCGAGCGGGTGAGCTCGGGCCGGAGACCGGTGGAACGACGAAGGCCCGGTTCCCAAGGGAACCGGGCCTTCGTACGGAGTAGCGGGGACAGGATTTGAACCTGCGACCTCTGGGTTATGAGCCCAGCGAGCTACCGAGCTGCTCCACCCCGCGTCGGTGAACACAACCCTACGCCATCCGTGGGACGGTCACCGCCAATTAACGGCGCCGCCGCCCCGGCGGATGACATATCCCCTGGTCAGAGGGGTACGACCGGGTCAAAGTGGGTTCCCGGAGGCGGTCAGGACGACGGCACACGGGTGTGGCATCGCAGCGGCGGGGCCTACCGCAGGCCGAGGGACTCGTAGGTGGCGTCGAGCTCGGTGACGTCGAGGCCGGCCGCCTGGCGCACCAGTCGGATGGCCCGGTAGATCTGGTTGATGTGCGCGATGTCGTGGCCGATGACCTTGCGGATCATGACCTCCATCGTTTCTCCGCCCTGCTCGCCGTGGCGGCCGGTGCGCTGCCAGTCCTCGGCCGGGAGCGCGGCGAGCAGCGCGACGTTGGAGGCGCGCAGACCGGTCCAGGCGTCGAGCATCTGGCGGAACGGGAGCCGGGGCAGCGGGGCCCACAGCTGCTCGTCGTAGCCGGGGTAGACCGGGTTGTCCTCGGTGGCCACCAGGCGCCAGCGGAAGCCGTAGACGATGTCGACGTCGAAGAGGTGGCCGACGATGAAGGCGGCGGGCCACTCGCCCGGCTCCGGGACGGTCTCGGCGAGCTCGGTGGGCAGGTCGGCGAAGAGCTGCGCCGCCCAGACGGGGGTCTTGGCGAGGACGTCGAACGGGTCGCGGTCGCCCGCCACTTCGAGGAGGGCGCTGACGTAGGCCGCGGGGTCCTCGGTGGCGGAGGGGATGTCGATGCGGTGCACGTCGGCTGCCGCCGGTGCGGTGGGGGTGGTCACGGGGTCGTGCCTTTCGGTCGGTGACGGCTGTGGTGGGCCTGTCGGGTCTGGTGTGTGCGGTGGGTATGGGGGGTGGGTCTGGGGGGCGGGTCTGGGGGGCGGGTCTGGGGGGGCGTGCGCGTCCGGGCGGCGGGCGGGGTCAGGTGGCGGCGACCGGCTCGGGTGCCTCGGCCGCGGCGGCGGTGCTCTGCCCGCCCCGCTTGCCGGGGTCGGCGCCCAGCACCAGCAGGGCGCCGAGGCCGGCGACGCCGGCGCAGACCACCCAGTGGAGCGGCGCCGAGATGCCGTAGAGCAGTCCGCCGACGGCCGGGCCGAGGGCGCCGCCGAGGGTGTGGGCGATGCCCTCCGCGCCCTGGTAGCGCCCGCGCAGGTGGGCCGGTGAGAACTCGGCGGGGTAGGCGTTGGCGATCGGGGTGTAGACCGTCTCGGCGACCGTCCACACCACCACCGTCAGCGCGAGCAGCCAGATGGCCTGCATGGCTCCGGTGAGGGCCATGCCGAGGCCGAGCAGGGCCAGGCCGGCGGCGATCACCCGGCGCGGGTTGCGGCGCTCGGTGTGCTTGGTCAGCGGGAGCTCGATGACCACGCAGAGCAGGGCGTTCAGGCCGAGCAGCAGGCCGTAGACCTTGTTGTCGAAGCCGGCGTCGGTCACGTGCAGCGGCAGCGTGGCCGTGGACTGTCCGTAGACGAAGGTCGCGGCCACCATCGAGCCGAGGAAGAGCAGGTACGGCCGGTCGGTGAGCACCTCGCGGTAACCGCCCTTGCCCGCCTTGGCGCCGGTGTCCGCGCCCTCCGCGGCGGGGGCTTCGACGGGCGGCCGGCCGCCCGGCAGCGTGGCCAGGGCCAGCGCGCCGAAGGCGAAGGAGAACAGCGCGTCGCCGAGGAAGACGTAGGTGTACGAGGCGCCGCTGAGCAGGCCGCCGACGAGCGGGCCGACCGCCATGCCGACGTTGATGGCGAGCCGCAGCACGGCGAAGGCCGTCACCCGCTGCTTCTCCGGGACCACGTCGACCAGCAGGGCACCGGCCGCGGGCCGGTACAGCTGGGCGAAGACGCCGACGAGGCCGACGAGGGCGGTGGTCGCGACCAGTCCGTGGGTCAGCGGTACGAGGGCCGTGGCGGCGCTGCTGCCGAACATGGACACCGCGATGGCGGTGCGCCGCCCGAACCGGTCGGCGACCGTACCGCCGACGGCATTTCCGATGAACGCTCCGACTCCGACGAAGCCGAGGGCGACACCGGCCTGGAATGCGGAGAATCCCTGGGCGACCAGGAACAGCACGAGGAATACGTTGAGGAAATTGCCGAATTTGATGAGGAACATTCCGGAGAAGATCACCCAGGCGCTTCTGGGCAGGTCACGCAATCGTCGGCGCAAGGGGTCCTCGCCGGCCATGGGGGGCTCCTTCTCGATGGGGGGATGAGGTGGTGACCTCCATCAAACCCGCCGGTCAAGGCCCTGCCCAGGGGCGAGGGCTGGCACAAAGCTGGCTGGCACATTCCTGCCCGCTCCCGCCCGCGCGCCCGTTCCACGAGCCGCGGCCTCCCTGCGCGGCCGGTCTGCCGCCGGCCACCGGCCGCCACCTGCTGCGTCATTCGTGCCGGGCATTCTTGTGCCAGCCCGAAACCATTTCCCGGCCCGGATTCCTGCTGCAGAGTTCTGGCCATGACCGAACACAAGCTTCTCGTCGTCGGTGGACGGATTCAGACGCTGCGCAAGGCGGCGGCCCTCGGCATCCGGTTCGTGCTGATCCAGCACAAGGACCAGTTCGTGCCCGAGGCCGCCCGGCTCGCCGAGGCCGTCCTGATCGCGGACTACACCGACTGGGACGTCACCCGCCCGCTGGTCGAGGCCGCCCACCAGGCGTACGGCTTCACCCGGGTCGCCTCGATCACCGAGCCGGGGCTGGTGCCGGCCGGGCGGATCAGCGACCACCTGGGGCTGGGCAACACCTCCGAGCAGGTCGCCGAACTGCTGCGCGACAAGCACGCGATGCGCCGCCACCTGGCCGCCTCCGACTCCCCCGAGGTACGGGCCCTGTCGGTGGCCGCCGCGGAGGTCGACAGCGCGCAGGCGCTGGCCGCCTTCGGCGCCGAGCACGGCTACCCGTTCGTCCTCAAGCCGGTCGACGCCACCGCCAGCCTGGGCGTCGTACGGATCGACGGGCCTGAGCAGGCCGCCGAGGCCTGGGCCGGGGTCGAGGCGCTGCGGGCCCGCACCGACCTGCAGTGGGGCTCTTTCTTCACCATCGGCCGGTTCATCGCCGAGCAGTACATCGCCGGCCCGGAGTACAGCGTCGAGACCTTCTCCTTCGCGGGCCGGCACATCGTCCTCGCGGTGACCGAGAAGCTCACCGGCGGCGGGTTCATCGAGCTCGGGCACGCCCTTCCGGCGCGGCTCGACCCGGCGGACGAGCGCCGCATCGAGGAGGCCGTCGCCCGCTTCCTCGACGCGATGGGCCTCACCGACGGGGCCGCGCACACCGAGCTGCGCCTGTCCCCCTCCGGTCCGCAGATCATCGAGAGCCACAACCGGATGGGCGGCGACCGGATCTTCGACCTGCTGAACTCCGCCTACGGCATCGACCTCGAAGAGTGGATCGTGGCCTGGCAGTTCGGGCTGATCCCGGCGCTGACCGAGCGCCCCGTGCCGCGCCACTCGGCGGCCACCCGCTTCCTGTCCGCGCAGCCCGGCACGGTCGTGGAGATCCAAGGCGCCGAGGACGCGAAGGCCCTGGACGGGGTCATCGACGTGGAGACCACCGTGCGGCCCGGCGACACCGTCGGCGAGCTGCGCGGCAACTGGGACCGGGTGGGCCAGGTGCTGGTCACCGGAGTCGACACCGAGGCCGCCGTCGCCGCGGCCGAACGGCTCACCGAGAAGGTCACCGTCGTCACCACCACCTCGCACGCACCGAACGGAAAGACCGCGTCATGAAGATCCTCCTGATCATGCGGAACACGTACGCGTGGCACCGCGAGCACATCGAGACCCTGGAGCGGATGGGTCTGGAGATCCACCTGGCGACCCGGATCGCCGAGGCCTCCGACGACGGCCGCTTCGCGAACGTCATCCCGATCCCCGCGGACCTGGAGGGCACCGAGATGGCCGAGTTCTGCGCGGCCGCGGCCCGCCGGCTGGGCATCACCTCCGCGATCACCTTCTACGACAGCGACATCGCGGTCACCTCCAAGGTCAACCTGCTGCTCGGGCACACCTGGCCGCGCCCCGAGGCCGACGTCATCTCCCGGGACAAGCAGCTCCAGCGCAACTTCCTCCAGGAACACGGGCTGCCGGGCCCGAAGTTCGCGGGCGTGGCCACCGTGGAGGAGGGGCTCGCGGCCGCCGAGGCCTTCACGTACCCGTTCATCGTCAAGCCGAGCGCGCTGGCCGCCAGCATCGGCGTCAGCCTGGTCCGCGACCGCGACGAGCTGGAGCGGGCGCTGACCGACGTGGCCCGCCTCGCCGCCGAGTGGGGCGGCTACTTCCCCAGCGAGGGCCCCGAGATCGCCCTGCTGGAGGAGTTCCTGCCGGGCAAGGAGGTCACCCTCGACGGGGTGGTCCTGGACGGGACGTTCCACCTCGTCGGCGTCACCAACAAGATGCAGATGCCGGGCCCGTACTTCGAGGAGGACTTCTACACCCTCCCTTTCCGGACCCCGCAGGAGGAGCCGGAGCTGGTCGCGGTCGCCGAGGGCATCACCGCCGGTCTGGGCGTGCGGCACTGCCTCTTCAACGCCGAGTTCCGGCAGGACGCCGAGGGGCGCTACCGGGTCGTGGAGTTCGCCACCCGGATGAGCGGCGGGCAGAACTACCGCAACCTGCGCGAGGTCCACGGCATCGACGCGGTCCGGCTGTACGCCAAGGCCGTGCTCGCCGGCGAGGACCCGCAGGCGCTGGCCGGCCTGCTGGACGGCGAGGTGGCCCGCGCCGCGGTGCCGCGCGCCGCGACCTGCATCAAGTTCGCGTACCGGACGGGGACGCTGGTCCGCAACAACCCCGGTGACGCGACCCACTCCCCGCACTTCCGCTCGTACATCCCGGCCTCGAAGCCCGGTGACCGGCTGCGGCGCGCGCCGGAGGGCTGGTACGAGATCGCCGGCTCGCTGGCGGTGGCCGCGCCCTACCGGTCCGTCGCCGACGTCGACCGGGTGGAGCGGATCGCCGCCGAGCTCGACGAGCGGCTCGACGTGGTCGTCGTACCGGCCTGACCCCTGCACCCGCTGCGCCCCTGCCTCTGCGCCCCCCTGCCCCTCTGCCCTCCTTCACCGACGCGGAAAGAGCTTCACGTGCACGCCAACGACCCCGTGTTCCGGATGGGAATCACGGAGCCCACCGCCATCGACCCGTACAAGGCCCAGGAAGGCGAGGGCATCCTCGTCTGCAAGGCCCTGTTCACCGGTCTGCTCGCCCTCGACGAGGACGGCGGGCTGATCCCGGCCACCGCCCGGTCCTGGGAGAGCGACCCGACCGCCACCACCTGGACGTTCACGCTGCGTGCCGACACGGTGTTCAGCAACGGCGAGCCGGTCACCGCGCACAGCTTCGTACGCGGCTGGGCGAGGGCCCTGGACCCGCAGGCCAACACGGAGACGGCGTACCACCTGGCGGGCGTGCGCTCCTTCACCGCGGTCGACGACACCACGCTGGTGGTCGAACTGTCGGAACCTGACGTCCAGTTCGACCTGAAGACCCTCCAGCCGATCTTCAGCCCCGTCCCCGAGTGCGCGGGCCCGGCGCTGAACCCCGTCTACAACGACCGGCCGATCGGCAACGGCCCGTTCAAGATGGCCGGCCCCTGGGAGCACGGCGTCGGCATCCGGCTGGAGCGCAACGACCTGTGGTCGGGGCCCGCGCCCGAGGTCAGCGCGGTGCACATCGACATCCTCGACCCGGTGACCGGCCTGGACGACGAGTACGAGCGCTTCCTGGCCGGCACCTACGACTACGCGCGGATCCCCCCGGCACGCACGGCCGGGGCCGCCGCCCACCCCGGCTTCCTGGAGCAGGAGGGCGCGGGCCTCTTCTACCTGATCCCCTTCTGCCACCAGGCGCCGATGGACTCGCTGGACGCCCGCCGGGCCCTGTCCGCGGCGATCGACCGGCAGGGCCTGATCGACACCTACTTCCAGGGCCGGCGCTCGGCGGCGCACTCGCTGCTCTCGCCCTGGTTCGGCAAGGCGCACACCCCGCGCGGCGAGTTCGAGGCCGACCCGGACACCGGGTGGACGGTCTTCGACCCCGAGCGGGCGCGGGCCGCGGCCCTGCGCGCCGGGCTGGGTCCGGGCAGCCGCGTCGAGTTCGCGTACAACACCGGCGCCGGGCACGACGACTGGGTGCAGGCCCTGGCCCGCGGCCTGGAGGAGGTCCTCGGCTGGCAGGTCGCCCTGCTGCGCACCGACGCCCGCGGGCTGGTCGACCACCGCACCTCGATCGCGGCGGCCGGCTTCTGCCGGGCCGGCTGGGCCTGCGACTACCCGACCCCGGACAACATGCTCTTCCCGCTGCTGCACTCCTCGTGCACGGCCCCCGACGCCGAGGGCACCGCCCACGGCGACAACGAAGGCCGCTACGTGAACGCGGAGTTCGACGCCCTGGTGGCCCGCGCCCGGGCCTCCACCGACCCGGCCGAGCGGGCCGACGCCTGGCGCCGCGCCGACCGCCGCGCGATGGCCGACCTGGCGCTGATCCCGCTGTGGTACCGGACCGACCAGCGGGTGTACGCGTCCGCCCGGATCACCGGCCTGCGCATCGACTTCGACGGAAACCCCACTCTCACCACTGTCAAGGCAAGGAAGACCACCCGATGAGCGCGACGACCGCGACCGCCCCTGCGACTCCCGTCCACGACATCCTCGGCATCGGCTTCGGCCCGGCCAACCTCGCCCTGGCCATCGCCCTGGAGGAGCGCGAGTCGCCGCTCACGGCCCGTTTCCTGGAGGCCCGCCCGAGCCCCGAATGGCAGCCGGGGATGCTGCTGGACGGCTCCGACATCCAGAACCACCCCAGCCGCGACCTGGTGACCCTGCGCAACCCTCGCAGCCGCTACTCCTTCCTGAACTACCTGCACGAGCAGGGCCGGCTGCTGCGCCACCTGAACCTCCCCTCGGAGTTCCCGCTCCGCAAGGAGTACGCGGGCTACATCCGCTGGGCCGCGGGCTTCTTCTCGCACCTGGTGGACTGCAACCAGCGGGCCGTCTCCGTGGAGGTGGTCGAGGAGGCCGGCGAGCGCGTCTACGCGGTGACCACCAGGACCGGCGACCGCTACCTGGGCCGCACCCTGGTGATGGGCCCGGGCCGTACCCCGTACGTCCCCGCCCCCTACGACTCGCTGCGCACCCCGCGGATCTTCCACCTGACCCAGTACCTGCCGAAGCTGGCCGAGCTGACCGGGCCGGGTCGCGAGCCCGAGTCGGTGGCCGTCATCGGCGGCAGCCAGAGCGCCGTCGAGCTCGCCCTCGACCTGCACCGCCGCTTCCCGAACACCAAGGTCACCACCTACACCCGCTCGCACTCGCTGAAGCTGAAGGACACCAGCCCCTTCAGCGAGGAGGGCTACTTCCCCGAGTTCACCGACTACTACTTCCAGGCCTCCCGCGAGGGCAAGCGCGCCCTGGACGCCTACATGCACGGCACGAACTACTCCTCCGCCGACGGCGACGTGCTGCGCGATCTGTACATGACCATCTACGAGCAGGAGCTCGACGGCGAGCAGCGGGTGTTCGTCCGCGGCAACCACGAGGCCGTGGGCGTGGCCCCGGAGACCGGCGACCGCATCGCGCTGGACTTCCTGGAGCGCACCACCGGCGAGCGGATCAGCGAGACCGTGGACTTCGCGGTGCTGGCCACCGGCTTCCGCAACATGGGTCCCGGCCCGCACGAGGAGCTGTGCCCGCCGCTGATGGCCCCGCTCGCCCCGCTGTTCGCGACCGAGGCGGACGGCCGGCTGAAGGTCTCCGTCGACTACGCGCTGGAGCCGGTCTCCGACGGCACCCCGCCGCTGTTCCTGAACGGGCTGTGCGAGTCCAGCCACGGCATCGGCGACGCGGGCTCCTTCAGCCTGCTGTCGCTGCGGGCCGCGACCCTCACCGACGCCCTCACCGCCCGCCTGAGCGCCGCCACCGAACGCAGCGAGCGCAGCGCCGTCCTCGCCGCCGCCTGACCGGAGAAAGGTCCCGCCCCACATGACTGCCACGATCGACACCCCGGTCTCCGCCCGGCCCGTGTACGACGCCCCCGTGATCAAGGGCCCGCTGCCCGGACCGCTCAGCGCCGAGCTGCTGGAGCGCCAGGCGGGCCGCGAGTCCAACTCGCGCTCGTACCCGCGCAAACTGCCGATGGCGATCCGCCGCGGCAGGGGCTCGTACGTGGAGGACCTCGACGGGAACGTCTTCCTCGACTTCCTCAGCGGCGCCGGCGTCCTCTCGCTGGGCCACAACCACCCCGAGCCGCTGGCCGCCGCGCACGCCCAGCTCGACGAGTTCGTGCACGGGCTGGACTTCCCCACCCCGGTCAAGGACGAGTTCACCGACCTGACCATCGGGATGCTGCCGGAGCCCATGCGCGAGCGGACCCGGATCCACTTCTGCGGGCCGACCGGCGCCAACGCCGTGGACGCCGCCCTCAAGCTGTGCAAGACCGCCACCGGCCGCGAGGAGGTCATCTCCTTCCAGGGCGGCTTCCACGGGGCGACCCTGGCGGCGCTGAGCGTCACCGGCCTCGTCGAGCAGAAGGAGCCGGTCCGCGGCCGGATGCCGGGGGTGCACTTCTTCCCGTACTCCAACTGCCACAACTGCCCGCTCTCCCTGACGCGCGAGACCTGCCAGGTCAACTGCGCCGCGTTCCTGGAGAAGGCGCTGACCGACGTCAACGGCGGCATCACCCTGCCCGCGGCCGTGATCATGGAGCTGGTGCAGGGCGAGGGCGGGGTCATCCCCGCCGAGGTCGAGTTCGTCCAGCGGGTCCGCGAGGTCACCCGGCGGCTCGGGATCCCGCTCATCGTGGACGAGGTGCAGAGCGGCTGCGGCCGCACCGGCACCTGGTTCGCCTTCGAGCAGTACGGCATCGAGCCGGACGTGGTGTGCGCCTCCAAGGCGCTGTCCGGCATGGGCCTGCCCGCGTCGGTGATCCTGTACGACGAGAAGCTGGACGTGTGGAAGCCGGGCGCGCACTCCGGCACCTTCCGCGGCAACCAGCCGGCCTTCGCCGCCGGTGTGGCCACCATGAAGGTGGTCAAGCGCGACCGCGTCCTGGAGAACGTCCGGGCCCGCGCCGACCAGCTGATGGTCCACCTCCAGGGACTGCGGGAGATCAGCCCGTACGTGGCGGACGTGCGCGGGCTCGGCCTGATGACCGGCGTCGAGCTGACCGACCCGGAGACCGGGCTGCCCGCCGACGCGCTCGCCAAGCGGGTGCAGTGGGAGGCCGTCAGCCGCGGCCTGATCATCGAGCTGGGCGGCCGTGACGACTGCGTCGTGCGCATGCTGCCCCCGCTGAACTGCACGGCCACCGAGATCGACCACGCCGGCCGGATCATCCGGGAATCCCTGATCGCCGCCCTCGGCGCGCTCGGCCTGGCGACGGGGGTGGAGGCGTGATGACCACCGCCCACGACCCGGTCGTCCAGGACCTGGTGGTCGCCGGCTTCGGACCGTCCGGGATCGCCCTGGCCGCCGCCGTCGAGGACCACGACGACGCCACCGGCTCCGCCCCGCTGGCCGCCCGCTACCTGGAGAAGGCCGCCGACTCCGCCTGGCAGCCCAACCTGGTCTTGCCCGGCACCGACATCCAGCACCACTTCCTGCGCGACTTCGCCACCCCGCGCGACGCCCGCTCCCGCTTCACCTTCCCCCACTACCTCCAGCAGAGCGGCCGGTTCTACCCGTTCACGCTGATGGGCGGCTACGTCAGCCGCCTGGAGTGGTCGGACTACGTGCAGTGGGCCGCCGCCCAGGTCCGCGGGACCGTCGACTACCACCGCGAGGTGCTGAGCGTCGAGCCCGTCACCGACGCCGACGGCCGCGTCCGCACCGCCCGGGTGCTCAGCCGCGACACCCGCGACGGCTCGCTGCACACCGTGGAGGGCCGCTCCGTCGCGCTCGCCACGGGACACGAGGCGTACGTACCCGAGCTGTTCCGCCCGCACCTGGGCGAGCGGGTCTTCCACGCCTCGCAGCTGCTGCCGAGCCTGGCCGCCCTCGGCGACCGGCCGCTGCGCAGCATCGCGGTGATCGGCGCCGGGCAGACCGCGGGCGAGATCGTCCTCCACCTGGCCGCACAGCACCCGGACGCCGAGATCCACTCGGTGGTACGGCACGCCGGCTTCCGGATGTACGAGCTCGGCCACTTCAGCAACGAGGTGTACTTCCCCGACGAGACGGACTACTTCTACGCCCTGGAGGGCGAGCAGCGCGAACGCGCCTTGGACCAGGCCCGCGCCACCAACTACGCGGCCGTGGACCCCGACGTCTCCACCGCCCTCTACCAGGCGGTCTACCAGGACCGGTTCACCGGCCGGCAGCGCCTGCACATGCACAAGCGCACCGAGGTCGCCGCCGTCGACCACGCCCCGGACGGGCGGGTGCTGCTGCGCACCGAGGAGGCGTTCACCGGTGAACGCGGGCTGATCGAGGCCGACGCCGTGATCGTCTGCACCGGCTACCGCGAGGCCTCCCTGCCCCGCCAGCTCGCCGCCTTCGTCCCGTACCTGCGCCTGGACGGCCAGGGCCGCCCCGAGGTCACCCGCGCCTACCGCGCCGAGACCACCGAGGACTGCGAGGTCGCGATCTACCTCGACGGACTCACCGAGTGGCGGCACGGCATCGGCAGCGCCACCTCCTTCAGCCAGATGGCCGCCAAGGCCGACACCATCCACCGCGACCTGCGCGCCCGGCTGCGCCGGCCCGTCGCCGCCTGATTGGACCCGTACGCAATGCACATCTTCACCGCCCACGAGGACGACATGGTCTTCGAGGAGCCGTACAACGTCAGCGGCCGGCGCATCTTCCCCTGGCCCGAGGCCGTCGAGGAGCCCAACTGGGGCGGCGCCTGGGTCGATGTCGCGCCCGGCGCCACCTCCACCCCCCACGACCACGACGAGAACGAGATGTTCTTCATCGTCGAGGGCAGCGGGGTGATGCGCATCGGCGAGGAGACCCGCCGGGTGCGCGCCGGGGAGACCGTCTTCATCACCCCCTTCCAGGACCACGACCTGACCAACGACGGCGATGTCCGGCTGCGGTTCGTCACCATCTGGTGGGGCGGCGCGGACGCCGTCGCCCGCGACCGGGCCAAGTGGGCCGCCGAGTTCGGCATCGAGGACCCGGGCGCGCCCGCGGGGGACCGGCAGGTGGACGCATGAGCCGCATCGTCCACGCGCACGCCGACGCGATCGTCGTCGGCGGCGGGGTGATCGGCGCGGCCATCGCCCACCAGCTCGCCCTCGCCGGCGTCGGCCGGATCGTCCTGTGCGACCAGGGCCGGGTCAACGCCCAGGGCGCCACCTCCCGCTCCGGCGGACTGCTGCGGCTGCACCACACCGCCGTCGCCGACACCCGGCTCGCGGCCCGCAGCCTGCCGGTCTTCGAGCAGTGGTCCGACATCATCGGCGGCTGCTGCGGCTACCGCCGCACCGGATTCGTCATGATCGTCGGCGAGGAGCACGCCGACGACCTGCGCTACAACGCGGCCGCCGCGGGGGAGGCCGCCGGGTACCGCCGCGTCGAGGTCATCGACCCCGCCGAGCTGAAGGAGATCTACCCCGGCCTGCGGGTCGACGGAGTGGGCCTCGCCGCGTACGAGCCCGAGGGCGGCTACGCCGACCCGATGGCCGCCTCCGCCTCGCTGCTCACCGCCGCCTACCGGCTCGGGGTCTCCCCGTCCGAGGGCATCCGCGCGGTGAAGGTGCTGGAGAAGGGGGGCACCGTCACCGGTGTCCTGACCTCCATCGGCCGGATCGACGCCCCGCTGGTGGTCCTCGCCGGCGGAGCCTGGGGCTCGGCGCCCGCCGAGTACCTCGGCATCCACATCCCCGTCACCGCCCGCCGGATCGGCCTCGCCCAGGCCGAGCTGCCGGGCGCCGGACGGCGCGGGTCGGCGGCCTCCGTACCGACCTGCATCGACGACACCACCGGCAGCTACTTCCGGCCCGACGGCCTGGACCGCTTCTACTTCGGCGTCCCGAGCAAGCCCGACACCGAACTCGGCCGCGACGTGGAGCCGCTGACCGAAGCCGAGCTGGAGTCCGCGATCGCCGCGATCGCCCACCGGGTCCCGGCCGCGGCCACCGCCCCGCTCGCCGGCACCCGTTCCGGCCTCGACGGCTACACCCCCGACAAGCGCCCCGTCGTCGGCGCGGCCGGCCCCGACGGGCTCTACCTCGCGCTGGGCTTCAGCGGCGGCGGCTTCAAGCTGGCCCCCGCCGTCGCCGAACTCGCCGCGAAGGAGATCGTCGAAGGCGGAGCCGTCCCCGGCAAGGCCGTGCAGGAGCTCCTGGAGCCGTACCGGCCGCAGCGGTTCCTCGCCGGCCGCCCGATCCGCCCGGAGGCCCCCTATGACCACATGTGAGACGGACCCGGAGCAGGCCGCGCCGGCCGAGGCCAGGCGCCCCCTGCGGGAGGTCCTGAGCGAGGACGTGCGAACCGTCCTCGACAAGGACCCGGCCGCCCGCTCCCGCGCGGAGGTGCTGCTTTACCCGCACATCCACGCCCTGTGGACCTACCGTGTGGCGCACTGGCTGTGGGGCCGCGGCCACCGGGTCACCGCCCGCGCCCTGTCCCTGCTGGCCCGCGCCGTCTCCGGGATCGAGATCCACCCCGGCGCGCGGATCGGCCGCCGCTTCTTCATCGACCACGGCACGGCCGTCGTCATCGGCGAGACCGTCCGGATCGGCGACGACGTGATGCTGTACCACCAGGTCACGCTCGGCTCGGTCGGCTGGTGGAAGGACCTGCGCCGCCCCTCCGGCTCCCGCCGCCACCCCGTCGTCGGCGACCGCGTGGTCATCGGCACCGGAGCGAGCGTGCTCGGCCCGGTCACCATCGGCGCCGACTCCCGCATCGGCGCGCACTCCGTCGTCCTCGACGACCTGCCGCCGCGCAGCCGGGTGGTCGCCGCCGCCTCCGCCGCCCTGCCGCCGCTCGACACGGCGGCCCTCGACTCCTCCTCCCTGATCGTCCCCGAAGGAACCCACGCCTCATGACCTCCTACGTCGTCACCAGCGCCCCGCCGAACCCCAACGGCGACCTGCACCTGGGCCACCTCTCCGGCCCCTTCCTCGGCGCCGACGTGCTGAGCCGCCACCTGCGCCAGCGGGGCCACGACGTGCACTACGTCGGCTACTCGGACGAGCACTCCTGCTACGTACCGCGCCGGGCCGCCGAGATCGGCTCCACCGCGTACCCGACCGCGAAGCTGTTCGGCGACCGCATGGAAGAGACCCTCTCGCTGGGCGCCATGCACCACGACTGGTTCACCCGCCCGCTGACCGACACCACGCACACCGAGTTCGTGCAGCGCTTCTTCCTCGAACTGTGGGAGTCCGGCGCCCTGGAGGTCCAGGAGCTGCCCGTCTTCCACTGCGCGCCCTGCGACCGGTACCTGTACGAGGCCGAGGTGCGCGGCGAGTGCCAGTTCTGCGCCGAGCCCTCCGACGGGGTGTACTGCGAGGCCTGCGGTCTGCCGCAGGACCCGGCCGGGCTCGCCGCCCCGAAGTGCACCGCC
This sequence comes from Streptomyces sp. NPDC006326, assembly GCF_040612915.1. Taxonomy (NCBI): domain Bacteria; kingdom Bacillati; phylum Actinomycetota; class Actinomycetes; order Kitasatosporales; family Streptomycetaceae; genus Streptomyces; species Streptomyces sp. NPDC006326. The sequence continues at coordinate 37,314 of NZ_JBEXRC010000002.1, forward strand.
TGCTGGAACACCCCCGGGACGCGGACCATGCGCCGGATCGTCTTCCCGCTGGAGCGCTGGCGCGAGCGCCTCCAAGCCTACTACGCCGACGCCCAGGCCGCGGCCGAGTGGCGCCCGCGGCTCATCTCCTACCTGGACGGCCTGTTCGAGCGGGAGCTGCCCGACACGGCCGTCAGCCGCGAGGCGGACTACGGCATCCCGGTCCCGCTGCCCGGCTGGGAGGGGCACATCCTCGACACCTGGTTCAGCGGCATCTGGGGCTACGCCGCGGCCACCGCGCGCCTCGCCGAGGCGGGCGGCGACCGCTCGGCGTGGCAGAGGCTGTGGACCGACCCCGAGACCCGGATCGTCAACTTCATCGGCTTCGACTGCTCGTTCTCGCACGCCGTGCTGTGGCCGGCCCTGCTGCTCGCCCAGGGCGAGCTGACCCTGCCCGCGCAGGTGGTCATCAACGAGTTCTACCGGCTGGAGGGCGACAAGTTCTCCACCAGCCGCGGACACGCCATCTGGGGCGGGGAGTTCCTGCGCCGGGTCAACGCGGACGCCCTACGCTTCCACCTGTGCCTGACCGGCCCGGAGCGGGCGCAGAACAACTTCTCCATGAAGGAGTTCGCCGACACCCTCTCCACCGTCCTCGCGGGCGGCCTGGAGCGGTGGACCGACACCGTACTGGACCTGCTCGCGCAGGACTTCGACTCCGTCCTCCCGGCCGCCGGACCCGCCGACGGGCCGCTGGCCGCCGAACGGGCCGCGCTGCCCGGGCAGATCGCCGCCGCCCTCGGCGCCGAGGCCTTCTCCCCGCAGCGCGCCGCCGACGTCCTGGCGTCGGTGATCGAGCGGGCCGACGCCGACCTGCGCGAGCTGTCGCTGCTGCGGGCCGCCGGTCCGCGCGCGGAGTACGCCGGGCGGCTGGCCGCGCACGCGGAGCTGCTGGCCGCGGTCGCGGTGACGGCGGCCCCGCTGATGCCGGGCTGGTCCGCCTTCCTCGCCGGGCACCTCGGCCTGCCGGTGGACCTGGCGACGCGGATGCCGGCCTGGGCCGCCGTGGAAGCGCCGCTGCTGGCGGAGGGCACCACCCTGCCCGGCTCGACCCCGCTGTACTTCCACGAGTTGTCGTGACCGCTGAGGACACCTGGTCCGGCGCCGCGGCCCGGACCCTCGGTGCGGTGCTCGGGGCGGGAGCCCTGCTGCTCCCGGCCGCACTGGCCCCGAGGCCGGTGGCGGTGGCCGCACTGGCGGGCGTCCTGGCCGGCTGGTGCCTGCTCGTCGCCGCCGCGGGCGGTACGCGGGCCGGCGGCCCGGTGGCCTTCGTCCGGGACCGGCTCGGCCCGGGACCGGCCCGGGTCGTCACCGCGCTCTACTTCGGCGGTTTCGCCACCGGCCAGGCGGCGGTGGCGTTCGGAGCCGCCGGGTACGCCCTCGGATCCGGGGACTCCGGCTGGCGCTCCTGCGCCCTGGCCGCCGGGATCGTCGTCACCGCCGCCGCCGCGGCCTGGCTGTCCCCGCGCGGACTGTCCACGGCCGCCGGGCGGCTGCGGCTGGCCGCCGTCCTGGCCCTGGCCGTCGCCTGGCAGGCGCTCGGCGGGCCGGTGCCCGGCTCGGGGGCCGGCGGCTGGGCGGTGATCCCGCTGCTGTTCGGCTGGGTCGGCCTCGAAGGGGTGATCCCGGCGCTGCGCGGGCGGCGGGGTGCGGAAGGCGTCCTGCCGTCCGCCCCGGACGCGGGCCGCCCGTCGGGAGGCGCCCTGGGCGGGACCCTGCTGGGCCTCGCGCTGGCGGCCGCCCTGTACGCCGTACTCCTGCGGCAGCCGGCCGGGCCCGCGACGGCGCCGGGGCCCGCCGCAGCGGCCCTCGGCCTCGGATCGGCCGCGCTCTGCTGGACCTACTGCCGGACCAACCTCCAGGCCACGGCGGTCCGCTGGACCGCACTGACCGGCCGCACCCGGCGCGGCGGCGTCCTCGCCGCCGCCCTGATCGCCCTCGCCGCCCTCGCCCTCGGCCAGGCCGCCCACCTGGGCCTGGCCGCCCTGCTCCTCGGCCCCGGTGTCGCCACCGCGGCCCTCTACTGCCTCATCGCCCTCGCGGCCCTGCGCCGCCCTCTCCCCCAGGAGCCCACCCATGACCGCACCGACCACGCAGACCGCTCCGGCCGTGTCCTCGAAGGTGCTGCGCGTCCCGGCCGCTGATCCGGCCACGGCCGCCGGGCACTTCCACCGCCGCTTCACCTTCGAGGCCGACGTCTCCGACGTGCACGCGGACATCGAATCCGGCGCGGGCGGCTTCGTCCTCGTCGACAGCCGCAGCGCCGAAGCCTGGGAGCAGGGCCACATCCCGGGCGCCCTGCACCTGCCCACCGACGAGATCGCGGACCGCGCCGCCGCGCTGGTGGCGCCGGGCAGTGTGGTGGTCACCTACTGCTGGGGCCCCGGCTGCAACGGCGCGACCCGCGCCGCCTACGAGTTCGCCGCCGCCGGCTACCAGGTCAAGGAGATGCTGGGCGGCTTCGAGTACTGGGCGCGGGAGGGCTTCCCGGTCGAGGACACGGCCGGAACCCGCCAGTCCGCCCCGGACCCGCTGACCGCCCCCATCCGGGCGGGGGCCACCTGCGGCTGCTGAGACCGCGGGCCGGGGCCGGGCTAGAGCAGTCCCTGCTCCACGGCCCGCTGCCCGAGCTGGAAGCGGCTCTGGGCGTCCAGCTTCTCCATCAGCTCCGAGATGAGCCGCCGCTCGCTGCGCAGGGAGATCCCCAGCCGGCGGGCGGCGGCCTCGTCGGTGTAGCCCTGGGCCAGCAGCCGCAGCAGCTCGCGCGGTTGCGAGCCGGGGTCGTCGAGGCTGCGCCGCGGCGGCTCGCCGAAGGGCGCGGCCGTCTCCCACACCGACTCGAACAGCGCGCAGAACGCGGTGACGGCTCCCGGCTCCCGCAGCAGCACCGCCCCGAGGGCGCTGTCCGCGGGATCGATCGGCAGCAGCGCGAACTCCCGGTCGGCGATGACCATCCGCATCGGCAGCGAGGGCACGGTGCGCACCTCGCCGCCGCGCTCGGTCAGCCAGCGCGCGTGCTCCAGGCTCGCCGGGTCGTTGCGGATGGCGTCCTGATAGACCGTACGGATCTTCACGCCGCGCGCGATGAGGTCCTCGGTCAGCGGCTCGCTGGCCTTGAACTGCGCGGCGGGCACGGGACCGCCGGGATGGAAGCTGATGGACTCCTGCCGGGTCCGGGTGGACAGCTCGCTCAGCTTGGCCCGGACCGCCTCCACCCCGAGGAAACGTTCGGCCTCGTGCGTGGGCTGGGCCGGGTGCAGTTCGGCGTACTGCGACAGCAGTGCGCTGGCTGCGGCCTGGCTCTGGGCGAGCGCGCGGTGCCGCTGGGCGATCTCCGCCTGCTGGTGGGCGAGCAGCGAATCGAGGGCCGCCTTCGGGTTCACCGCGCGCAGCGGCCCGCCGGTCCGCCAGGACGGCGCGAGGAGCGAGAGGCGGGTGAGCTCCTCCAGGTCCGTGCGTACGTCGTCCTCGGGCCGCGCGAGTTCGGCGGCGACCTCCCCGACGGAGAGGTCCGGACGCTTGAGTACGAGGCGGTAGAGCGCGTCGGAGCGCTCGGTCAGACCAAGAGAAACCAACAAGGTGAGCCCCCCAGCTCGCGGTTCGGAGCGCCGGCGTTGCCGTGACTGGACCGACGACGGCGGCGGCAGGAGGGCACCGGCTGCCCGGAGTGTGCGCGGCCCCTCCGAGGTCCGATCATGCACCCGGGACCGTCCGTACCAGCCATCCGCGGCAGGAATTCCGTCACCTCGTGCGGACGCACCGGGCGCGACCGGCCGGCTGGCACGGTTGTGTCAAGGCGCTTTGTGCCAGCGGAAACCGGTGACAGGGCGCGGAACGGCTCGGCACGATGGCGGCACGCCGGAACGACGGATCCGGCCAACCACCCCCTCCCGTACCGGCTCGACAAGAGGCATCCCCACCATGCGCCGCACGCTCGCCACCCTGACCGCACTGACCGCCGCCGCCCTGATCGCCGTCCTCGCCGGCACCCCCTCGGCCACGGCAGCCCCGCAGGAGCCGGGCTGGTCGATCGCGAGCCCCCTCGACCCGGGCTGGTCCTGAAACACAACGGGGCGCCCCGCTTGGCCGGAACCAGGCGGGGCGCCCCGAGCCGTAGGCCATGTCGGACTCGAACCGACAACCAACGGATTAAAAGTCCGCTGCTCTGCCAATTGAGCTAATGGCCCTCACGTGCTCACCCCAGAGCATAGCCGGAGACCACCGGTCAGCCGATCGAGTATCGCCCTACCGGCCCGGTCGTCGGGGGACGGCGCCCGGCGGGAGACGCCCGGACAGCGCAAAAGGGCCCGTCCGACACCAGGTGTCGGACGGGCCCTTTCAGGCCTTGCGGGCCGTCAGCTCAGGGCCGGGAATCAGCCGTTGCGCTTCCAGCGGGGCTTGTCGTCGCGGCGGCCGCCGAAGGAACCGGAGGGGCGGTTGTCGTCGCGGCGGCCGTACGGGCGCTCGCCCGCGCCACCGGAGCGGAAGCCGCCCGAGGGACGGTCGTCGCGGCGGAAGCCGCCACCGCGGTTGTCGTCACGGCGGTCGTCGCGGCGGAAACCGCCACGGTCGCCACCGCGCTCGTCACGGTTGAAGCCGCCCGAGGGGCGGTCGTCCCGGCGGAAACCGCCACCGCGGTTGTCACGGTTGTCGTCGCGGCGGAAGCCACCCGAGGGACGGTCGTCGCGGCGGAAACCGCCACGGTCGCCACCGCGCTCGTCACGGTTGAAGCCGCCCGAGGGGCGGTCGTCCCGGCGGAAACCGCCACCGCGGTTGTCACGGTTGTCGTCGCGGCGGAAGCCACCCGAGGGACGGTCGTCGCGGCGGAAACCGCCACGGTCGCCACCGCGGTCGTCACGGTTGAAGCCACCGGAGGGGCGGTCGTCCCGGCGGAAGCCGCCACCGCGGTTGTCACGGTCGTCCCGGCGGAACCCGCCACGGTCACCGCGGTCACCACGGTCGTCGCGGCGGTTGTCACGGCGCTCGTAGCCGCCGCGGTCCTCGCGCGCCTGGAAGGACGGGCGCTCCTCGGCGACCGGCGCGGCCGCGACCTGGGCCGCGACCTCGGCCTCGGCGGCCTCGGTCGCCTCGGCCACCGCGGCCTCCGGGTCCTCGCCGCGCTCGCGCGCGGAGCGGGCGACCAGCCGGTCGGCCTCCTCGCGCAGCTCGGCGGCACGGCGGGTCAGGCGCTCCAGCTGCTTGGTCAGGTCGGCGACCTCGCGCTCCGCCTGCTTGGCGGCGTTGCTCGCGGAGTCGGCCTGGACCTCGGTCAGCGACCGGGCACCGGTGATCTCGGCGACCTCCGGGTCGAAGGCGCCGGCGCCCTGGACGATGTGGCGCGAGGCGTCGACGCCCGCGTCCTCCATCAGGCGGAAGATCTGGCGGCGCTGGTGCGGCAGGGCCAGGGAGACCACGACGCCCGACTTGCCGGCGCGGGCGGTACGGCCCGAGCGGTGCAGGTAGTCCTTGTGGTCGCCGGCCGGGTCCACGTTGAGGACCAGGTCGATGCCGTCGACGTGGATGCCGCGGGCGGCGACGTCGGTGGCGACGAGCGCGTTGACGTAGCCGTCCTTGAAGTCCGCGAGGACGCGGGTGCGGGCGCCCTGCGTCATACCGCCGTGCAGCGCGTCGGCCTTCACGCCCGCCTCGACGAGCTGCTCGGCGATGCGGTCGGCGCCCAGCTGGGTGCGGACGAAGATGATGGTGCGGCCCTTGCGGGCGGCGATGGCGGCCGTGACCGGCGCCTTGTCCTTCGGCTTCACGACGAGGACGTGGTGCGTCATGGTCGTGACGTTGCCCTGCGCGCTGTCGACCTCGTGCGTGACGGGGTTGGACAGGTAGCGCTTGACCAGCGTGCCGATCTCGTTCTCCATCGTCGCGGAGAAGAGCATGCGCTGGCCGCCGGCCGGGACCTGGTCGAGCAGCTCGGTGACCTCGGGCAGGAAGCCCAGGTCGGCCATCTGGTCGGCCTCGTCGAGGACGGCGACCTCGACGTTCTCCAGGGAGCAGGCGCCGCGGTTGATGATGTCGCGCAGACGGCCGGGGGTGGCGACGAGGACGTCGACGCCGCGCTCCAGGGCGTAGATCTGGTTGCCCATGGAGGTACCGCCGCAGACCACCTTCATCTTCAGGCCGAGGACGTCGCCGTAGGGCTGGAGGGCGTCCGCGACCTGCATCGCGAGCTCACGGGTCGGCGTGAGGATGATCGCGCGGGGCTTCTTCTTGTCGGTGTGGCCGCCGGCCAGGCGGGCCAGGGTCGGCAGACCGAAGGAGAGGGTCTTGCCGGAGCCGGTGCGGCCACGGCCGAGGATGTCCTTGCCGGCCAGGGCGTCCGGGATGGTCGCGGCCTGGATCGGGAACGGGGTGGTGACACCGTTCTGCGCGAGCTTGCGTACGACACCCTCGGGCAGACCGAGGTCCGCGAAGGTGACGGTGGGCTCGGCGTCGGCGTCGGCCTCGTCGTCGATGGACTGGTCGGTCGTCACGTCGGCCTCAAGGGCCTCGATGATCTCGTCCGCCTCGGCGGCCTCGATGGCCTCCGTGACCACAAGGGCCTCAACGGCGTCGACGAGCTCGTTCGAGTCGTTCTCGGGCATGACGGCACGGTCAGAACTGGAAATGGACATGCGAAATGCGAAACCTTCCGGAGTCTCGGCACGCGCCCAAACTCCGTGAATCGCAAATCGACCGCCTCAATGCGGTCAGCCACGGCTAGGGAGAGTACGCGCCACACGGCGCTCTTCGGATTCGGCGCCGGGCAATGGGATCAAACGATCTATAACCATACGCACCCTCCCGGGGGTCTGGCAAGTCGCTCATCCCCGACCCACCCTGACCTGCACTGATACTCACCGTGGAGCACGGGCCCGCCCCGGCGCGGCCCGCGTCGCCCGCTAGCCGGTGGGCGAGGAGCTCGGGTCCGGTTGCGCGGGCGGCGTCGGGGAAGGAGTGGGCGAAGTCACGGGCGGCTCGGGCGTGGGCGGCTGCGGGGACGGGCCGGTGGCCCCTCCTCCGGAACTACCGGAGCCTCCCGTTCCGGATCCTCCGGTGGAGGGCTGCTGGGGCCCCTGCCCACCGGAGCCGCCCCCCGGCCCCGGTGACGGCGAGGCACCGGGGCGGCCGGCCGGAGCGCCCGGGCTCGGCGAGGCTCCGCTCGCGCCCGCCGCCTTGCCGGCCTCACCGGGCTTGCCCTCCTCGGCTCCCGAACCGGCCTTGGAGCCGTGGCCGTTGCCGTGGATCCCGGAGCCGCGCCCGGAGGCGGAACCCCCGGCCGCCTCGGCGGCGCTCTTGCGGCCGGCGGAGGAGGAGGGCCCGGGCCGCGCCGCGTCCTCCCCGACGCTCACGCAGCCCGCCGTGGCCGCGACCGCGAGCGCGGTGACGGCCAGTCGCAGGGAAGCGGACAACTGGCGCACGGGGCACCTCCGGAGGGCAGGCAGGGTCCGCGGAGAGCGGGTCAATGTGCCCAACTCCCTTTGACCCGTTAGAGACACGCCCCCGGCGAAACCTCGGCCGCCCCCGAGCGCTGCCCGTGCGCGCTCCCCCCGCGTACCCCGGCCGCGCTCAGCCGAACAGCTGCCGGCCCACCTGCGACCCGAGGGTCACCGCCCCCAGCCCGGCCAGCACCGACGCCGCCACGTTGGCCGCCGCGAGGAACCTCCAGCCGCGCTCCGCCAGCCGCAGCGTCTCGTACGAGAACGTGGAGTACGTGCTGAGCGCCCCGCACAGCCCCGTCCCCAGCAGCAGGTTCCACCGCGAGGAAGCCGCACCGGCCAGCACCGCGCCCGCCAGCAGGCCGAGGACCAGGCAGGCCGCCGCGTTCACCACGAAGGTCCCCCACGGGAAGACCGAATCGTGCCGCTCCTGCACCGCCCGGTCCACCAGGTAGCGCAGCGGCGCCCCCACGGCCGCGCCCGCCAGCACCAGCAGCCAGTTCACCCGCGCCCCCGCACCGCGAGCCGGGTCACCGAGGCCGCCGCCCACACCGCACCCAGGGCCGCCACCACCGTGAGCCCGGCGTACGCCAGCGCACGCTCCGCCTCCCCCGCGTCGAGCAGCCGCGAGAACTCCACGGCGTAGGTCGAGAAGGTGGTGAAGCCCCCCAGCACCCCGACCCCGGCGAAGGGCCGGACCAGCGGGTGCGGGGCCACCCGGCCGCCCTCGCTGATCAGCACCATCAGCACCCCGATCAGCGCACAGCCCGACGTATTCGTCCAGAAGGTCGCCCAGGGGAAGGCCCCGGGCCCGGCCGGCCACAGCAGCGCCAGCCCGTACCGGGCGGCCGCTCCCAGCATCCCGCCCGCCGCCACCGCCGTGAGGACCCGGCCCAGCGGCTCCGTCCGCTGCTCGGGGACATGGAGGTCGACGTCCGGGTCGATCGCCTCCGCCCCCGGCGCCGGCCGGGTCACCCGTAGCCCAGGGCGTGCAGCCGGTCGTCGTCGATCCCGAAGTGGTGGGCGATCTCGTGCACCACGGTGACCTCCGTCTCCATGATCACGCTCTCCCGGTCCTCGCACATCCGCAAGGTGGGGTTCCGGTAGATCGTGATCCGGTCCGGCAGCACCCCCGCGTACCACTCGCCGCGGTCGGTCAGCGGGGTCCCCTCGTAGAGCCCCAGGAGATCGGGGACCTCCGCGGGGGGCTCGTCCTCGACGAACACCGCCACGTTGTCCATCAGCCGCGTCAGCTCCGGCGGGATGCGGTCCAGGGCCTCTGCGACGAGCTCCTCGAACTCCTCGCGCGTCATCTCCAGCACGCGGTCATTGTCCCTCCGGGGTTAACCGTTTTGGCGATACCTCCCCGCATCCCATATGCTTCTCACGTCCCCGACGCGCTGGAAAGCGCCCAGGCGGGCCTTTAGCCCTCATCGTCTAGTGGCCCAGGACGCCGCCCTTTCAAGGCGGTAGCACGGGTTCGAATCCCGTTGGGGGTACGCATTACCGTGTGCAAGACTTGTCTCGCACACTGCAAGGTCCTGTGGAGCAGTTGGTTAGCTCGCCACCCTGTCAAGGTGGAGGTCGCGGGTTCAAGTCCCGTCAGGATCGCTGAGGCCGGAAACGGTCTCGTGGCTGGGTAGCTCAGTTGGTACGAGCGATCGCCTGAAAAGCGATAGGTCGCCGGTTCGACCCCGGCCCCAGCCACCACAGGAAGGCCCCGTCCCCCGGACGGGGCCTTCCGCATTACTCCCTCCCCGCCGTCTCCCGGGCCGTGCGCCGCCACCGGGCCACGCCCACGAGGAGTGCTCCCCCGGCCACCAGCCCGAGCAGGGCCCCGTCCGGGACCGCATCCGCGACCGCCCGGACCCGCTGCTCCACCGCAAAGGACTCGTCCACGTCGAGCAGCCCGGGCAGCGCACCGGCCCCGTCGTACGCGAGGAACAGCACCCCGAGGGTGATGAAGAACAGCCCGGACAGCAGCGAGGTGGTGTGCAGCCCGAAGCGGCCCACCCGGACGGCCCGCCCGCGCAGCCAGCGCCGGCGCCCCAGGTCGAACCGCTCCCACAGCAGCGCCAGCACGAACAGCGGCACCGCCATGCCGAGCGCGTACACCGCGAGCAGCAGGCCCCCGTACACCGGGCTGCCGCTGACCGCGGCCACCGTCAGGACGCTGCCCAGGATGGGGCCGGCGCAGAAGCCGGCCAGCCCGTAGACCGCGCCGAGGGCGTACACCGACAGGGCGGTGGTCGGCCGGATCCGCCCCGACGCCTGTGCGAGCCGCTTGGGGGCGAAGCCGAGGCCCAGGACCTGCGCGAGCCCGAGCCCGATGATCAGCCAGCCTCCGCCGGTCACCAGCGCGTCGCGGTGGCCGTGGAAGAACCGCCCGGCGTACGAACCGGCCGCGCCCAGCGGTACGAGGGTGCTCGCGAGCCCGGCGTAGAAGATCCCGGTCCGCGCGAGCAGCCGCGAGGCGGAGTCGATCGAGTACGCGAAGAAGGCCGGCAGCAGCAGCGCGCTGCACGGGCTGAGCAGGGCGAGGAGGCCGCCCAGCAGGGCGGCCAGGTAGCCGACGTGGTTCACCTGCCCGCCTGCGCCTTCGCCGCGGCGATCGCGGCCTCGAAGGCGGCGAGCGGCTGGGCGCCCGCGACCGGCCGTCCGCCCACCAGGAAGGACGGGGTGGAGCTCACGCCGATGCGGTACCCCTCCTCCCGGTCCTTCGCCAGGGCGGCAGCCGCCTCCTCGCCCGCCAGGTCCTTCTCGAAGCGCTCCAGGTCCGGGACGCCCGCCTCCCGGGCGAGCTCCAGGAGCCGCGCCTCGCCGAAGCCCTTCTGCTTCGCGCCCTCGGCGTAGGCGGCGGTGTGGAACGGCAGGAAGCGGTCCTGCTGCCCCGCCGCCCAGGCGGCCCGGGCCGCCGCCTCGGACTCCGCGCCGAAGATCGGGAAGTTGCGCCACTCGATGCGCAGGGTGCCGTCCGCGACGTACTTCCTCATCAGTTCGGGTTCGGTGTCGCGGGCGAACTTGCCGCAGTAGCCGCACTTGAAGTCGGAGTACTCGATCAGTACGACGGGGGCGTCGGGCCGCCCGACGGCGAGCTTGTCCCCGGCCTCGCGCCGGGCGAGCTTGGTGAGCGGGGAATCGGCGGCCCGGGGCGCGGGCGCCGCCGCGGGCCGGGCGGGGGCCTCACCGGAGTCGGCGGCCTGCCAGGACACGAGGCCGAGGGCGGCCGCGGTGAGGGCGACCCCCGCGCAGATCAGCAGCGGCTTGCGCCGGGCGGAGGCCCGGGCGGAAGAGGACGTACGGGTGGAAGAGGGCATACGGGTGCTCCAGGGCTACGGGTGGCGGATCGGACCGGCGGAATGCGACCGGTCCTCCTACACCCGCATCACGGACAGCTCCACGGGCCCCGGGGCGGGCCCTCCGGGCGCGCGAACGGGCGCCGGGGCGCGGGGCGCCGCCCCGGGCGCGGCGGCGCCCCAGGGCACCGGCCGGCTCGCGGACGCGACGCAGTGCTCCGCGTGCGACCCGGCCCGTGCGGGAACCCCGGGCGTCCCGTCGGGCCCCTGCTGCGCAGGAGCACACCGCCCGCCCCGGCCTCCTGCCGCGCGGCCCGCATCCTCCGCGCGGGCCGTCCCGGCGGTGGCAGCAGGCGCGCCCCCGGGAGCCGGGCCGGCCGGGAAGGCGTACGCACGGGCATCCGGCAGGGCCGGGGCGGGCGGGTGCGCGGCGTGCGGAGCGGCGAGGACCGGGGCCGGGGAAAGGGACGTCCCGCCCCAGGCGCAGAGCACCGCCAGTACGGCGGCCACAAGCAGGCCCCACACGCCGCGGTGCGACCTGCTCGGCATACGTGGGGCCTCTCACGGACGGGGTCGGGGGACTCGTCCCGAAATGGTACGGGTCCCCCCGACAAATGCGTTCGCCACCCGGCGGGACCAGGTGAGATCCTCGACCAGGTATGTCTACTTCCTTCGCCGCCCTGCAGACGCTTCTCGGTGAGATCTCCCTCCGGGACGCCCACCGCCTCGGCCGCCGCCTCGAAGGCGCCCGCCGCATCCGCAAACCCGAGGCCAGGCAGGCCGTGCTCGACGAGATCGCCGCGGAGGCCGAGAAGGCCGCCGCGCGACTGGCCGGCCGTGCCTCGCGGATGCCGGAGGTCACGTATCCCGAGAACCTGCCCGTCAGCCAGAAGAAGGACGAGATCGCCGAGGCGATACGCGACCACCAGGTCGTGATCGTCGCGGGCGAGACCGGCTCCGGCAAGACCACGCAGATCCCCAAGATCTGCATGGAGCTGGGCCGCGGCGTCCGCGGGATGATCGGGCACACCCAGCCCCGCCGCATCGCCGCCCGCACGGTCGCGGAGCGCATCGCCGAGGAGCTGAAGTCCGAGATCGGGCAGACCGTCGGCTGGAAGGTCCGCTTCACCGACCAGGTGGACCAGGACGCGACCTTCGTGAAGCTGATGACCGACGGCATCCTGCTCGCCGAGATCCAGACGGACCGCGAGCTGCGCGCGTACGACACGATCATCATCGACGAGGCCCACGAGCGGTCCCTGAACATCGACTTCCTGCTGGGCTACCTGTCCCAGCTGCTGCCGAAGCGCCCCGACCTGAAGGTCGTGATCACCTCGGCGACGATCGACCCGGAGCGCTTCTCCCGCCACTTCGGCGACGCCCCGATCGTCGAGGTCAGCGGCCGTACGTACCCGGTGGAGGTCCGCTACCGCCCGCTCCTCGAAGAGGAGGGCGAGGACAGCGACCGGGACCAGATCACCGCGATCTGCGACGCGGTCGACGAGCTCCAGGCCGAGGGGCCGGGCGACATCCTGGTCTTCCTCTCCGGCGAGCGCGAGATCCGCGACACGGCGGACGCCCTGATCAAGAAGAAGCTCCGCTTCACGGAGGTACTGCCGCTCTACGCCCGCCTCTCGCACGCCGAGCAGCACCGCGTCTTCCAGCAGCACACGGGCCGCCGGATCGTCCTGGCCACGAACGTCGCCGAGACCTCCCTGACCGTCCCCGGCATCAAGTACGTGATCGACCCGGGCAACGCCCGGATCTCCCGTTACAGCCACCGCACCAAGGTCCAGCGGCTGCCGATCGAGCGGATCTCGCAGGCCAGCGCCAACCAGCGCAAGGGCCGCTGCGGCCGTACCAGCGACGGCATCTGCATCCGGCTCTACTCCGAGGACGACTTCAACGCCCGCCCGGAGTTCACGGACGCCGAGATCCTGCGCACGAACCTGGCCTCCGTCATCCTCCAGATGACCGCGGCCGGCCTCGGCGAGATCGAGAAGTTCCCGTTCATCGACCCGCCGGACCACCGCAACATCCGCGACGGCGTCCAGCTCCTCCAGGAGCTCGGGGCCCTGGACCCCGCCGAGAAGGATCCGAAGAAGCGGCTCACGCAGATGGGCCGCCAGCTCTCCCAGCTGCCCGTGGACCCGCGCCTGGCCCGCATGGTCGTGGAGGCGGACAAGAACAACTGCGTCCGCGAGGTCATGGTCATCGCGGCGGCCCTGTCCATCCAGGACCCGCGCGAGCGCCCCTCGGACAAGCAGACCCAGGCGGACCAGCACCACGCCCGCTTCAAGGACGAGACCAGCGACTTCCTGTCGTTCCTGAACATGTGGCGCTACATCCGCGAGCAGCAGAAGGAACGCGGTTCCTCCTCCTTCCGCCGGATGTGCAAGCAGGAGTACCTGAACTTCCTGCGGATCCGCGAGTGGCAGGACATCTACTCGCAGCTGCGCACGGTCGCGAAGACGATGGGCATCCACGTCAACGAGGCCGACGCCCCGGAGACCAGCGTCCACGTCTCCCTCCTGGCCGGCCTGCTGTCGCACATCGGCCTGAAGGACACCGACAAGAACGAGTACCTCGGTGCCCGCGGCGCCAAGTTCGCGGTCTTCCCGGGCTCGGCGCTGTTCAAGAAGCAGCCGAGGTTCCTGATGTCGGCGGAGCTGGTGGAGACCTCCCGCCTGTGGGCGCGGGTCAACGCCAAGGTGGAGCCCGAGTGGGTCGAGCCGCTCGCCCAGCACCTGATCAAGCGCACGTACAGCGAGCCGCACTGGGAGAAGGACCAGGCGGCCGTGATGGCGTACGAGAAGGTCACGCTGTACGGCGTGCCGATCGTCGCCCAGCGGAAGATCAACTACGGGCGGATCGACCCCGAGGTCTCGCGCGAGCTGTTCATCCGCAACGCCCTGGTCGAGGGCGACTGGCGCACGCACCACAAGTTCTACGCCGACAACCGCAAGCTCCTCACCGAGGTGGAGGAGCTGGAGAACCGGGCGCGGCGCCGGGACATCGTGGTCGACGACGAGACCCTGTTCGACTTCTACGACCAGCGGATCCCCGAGCACGTGGTCTCCGGGGCGCACTTCGACTCCTGGTGGAAGCACAAGCGGCGCGAGGAGCCCGAACTCCTCGACTTCGAGCGCGAGATGCTGCTGACGGAGAAGGCGGCCGGGGTCACCAAGGCCGACTATCCGGACTCCTGGCAGCAGGGCCGGCTGAAGTTCCGGGTGACCTACCAGTTCGAGCCGGGCGCGGACGCGGACGGCGTGACCGTGCACATTCCGCTCCAGGTGCTCAACCAGGTCACCGACGAGGGCTTCGACTGGCAGATCCCGGGCCTGCGCGAGGAGGTGGTGACGGAGCTGATCCGCTCGCTGCCCAAGCCGATCCGGCGCAACTACGTGCCCGCGCCGAACTTCGCGGCCCGCTTCCTGGACACGGCGGTGCCCCTGCAGGAGCCGCTGCCGGTCACCCTGGCGCGCGAACTCCAGCGCATGGTCGGGGTGCCGGTCTCGGCCGAGGACTTCGACCTCTCCCGCATCCCGGACCACCTCAAGGTCACCTTCCGGATCGTCGACGAGCGCCGCAAGAAGATCGCCGAGGACAAGGACCTGGAGGCCCTGCGCCTGCGGCTCAAGCCGAAGGCGCGCCAGGCCCTGTCCAAGGCCGCCGCGGCGACCGCCGAGCGGGCGGGCGGGGAGTCGGTGGAGCGCTCGGGGCTGACCGACTGGACCATCGGCACCCTGACCCGGGTCTTCGAGACCCGGCGGGCGGGCCAGCCGGTGAAGGCGTATCCGGCGCTGGTGGACGAGGGGACGAGCGTCTCCGTCCGCCTCTTCGACACCGAGGCCGAGCAGCAGCAGGCGATGTGGCTGGGCACCCGGCGGCTGATCCTGCTCAACATCCCGGTCAACCCGGCGAAGTTCGCCTCGGACCACCTGGGCAACCAGCAGAAGCTGGCCCTGTCGCGCAATCCGCACGGCTCCGTCCAGGCCCTGTTCGACGACTGTGCGACGGCCGCGACCGACAAGCTGATCGCCGACCACGGCGGGCCGGCCTGGGACGAGGCGGGCTTCCGCAGGCTCTACGAGGCCGTCCGCGCCGACCTGGTGGACACGACCGTACGGGCGGTGGGCCAGGTGCAGCAGGTGCTGGCCGCCTGGCAGGCCTGTGAGCGCCGTCTGAAGGCCACGAACAGCCTCGCCCTGGTGGCCAACGTCCAGGACGTCAAGACGCAGCTGGCGGCCCTCGTGCCGCCCGGCTTCGTGACGCTCACGGGACTGCGCCGGCTGCCCGACCTGATGCGCTATCTGGTGGCGGCCGACCGGCGGCTCCAGCAGATGCCCACGGCCGTCCAGCGCGACACCACGCGCATGCAGAAGGTCCACGAGATGCAGGACGAGTACGCCTGGCTGCTGGAACAGCTCCCGAAGGGGCGGCCCGTGCCCTCGGCGGTCACCGACATCCGCTGGATGATCGAGGAGCTGCGGGTGAGCTACTTCGCGCACGCGCTGGGGACGGCGTACCCCGTCTCCGACAAGCGGATCGTGAAGGCGGTGGACGCGCTCGCCCCGTAGGACGGCCCGATCCGGTTCGACCGCACCGCCTGACCTGCTGTACAGTCTGACTCGCAGCCAAGGTCCTGTGGAGCAGTTGGTTAGCTCGCCACCCTGTCAAGGTGGAGGTCGCGGGTTCAAGTCCCGTCAGGATCGCAACAACAGCAGGGCCCGCATCCCCCCGGGGACGCGGGCCCTGCTTCGTCGTGCGGGCCCTGCCCGGCCGCGCCACCCCTCGGGCCTGGCCGCCTCCCCGGCCGCCCCCGCTCCGTGCCCCGGAAAATCCCCCGTCCGCGTGAGGCGCTCTGCGCTGCACGTCCCCTTACGGGTGCATTGCCGGATGTACAAGAGTGATCAACTGTGACGGGACTCACCACATGAGTTTTCGAGAGCCGCACCTTTATCGCACCCCTACGAGCGCTCGATTTAATATGTGCAATGGCACCTCTCCCTGAGAGGCCTCCGCAGGACATAAAAAAGATCGCGCTGGACCCGGCGGAGTCCAGCGCGATCGACGGCGGAGAACCTGTTGGGGCAGGTCCGGCCGTATGAAGCCATGTGGGTTTCATCGGATTGGGGGATCCGATAACCCGTTAAAACAGGGGTGCTGTTGCGGGGTCTCAGGCCTCGCTGCGCTGCTGGGGAATTCCCGCCAGCAGTGCGCGAACCTCGGCCTCGCGGTAACGGCGGTGTCCACCCAGGGTGCGGATGGACGTGAGCTTGCCAGCCTTGGCCCAACGGGTGACCGTCTTCGGGTCCACGCGGAACATCGTGGCAACCTCAGCCGGGGTCAGCAGCGGCTCGGCATCAGGGGTGCGAGCGGTCATGAGCGGCCTCCTCGGGAGAACCGAACCATCTCGGTTCTTTCCTCTAAATTCTGCACCTTGGCCCGCGTTGCCCGAAATGGACATACGCGGGCCGAGTCGGTTATAGGACGAACGGCTTGTCCTCGGCACTACAACTACACCATCCGTCCAGCCTCGACGGCCAAACCGACGGAATTGCCCTCCGAGGTGTTCATCAGCGGCGGAAGCCCGATGGACCGTCCCATAACGGACAGTCACCTCACTGTAACGATCAGTCACAGAGCGATCAGGAGTCCTCAGACCCCCCGTAGAGTGCAATGCCGAGCATTCCGCCCTTAGTTGGGCGGAAGGAACCCTCCCCGGACTCCTTGTCCTATTTTGGCACGAGGGTAGGGGAAGGGCGCAAGGGCGTGGTTAGTGCGGTCCGTCACGCTTGAGGCAATGGCCCGGATCGGGACGTAGGTCCCGGAACAAGGCCCCGAATATGCCGATCCCGCCTCCGATCAGCCACTTATGGCCGATCGACCGATACGCACGGTACGCGGGCGACGCGCCCTCCACGCCGGAGTGTGGGCCGGATCACGTCGTCAGTTCGCGAACAACCGCTCCCGGACCTCCCGCCAGCGGTCCACCAGCTCCTCGTACGCCTCGGCCGCCCCCACCGCGTCTCCCGCCCGCAGCGCCGCGATGCCCACCGCCACGTCACGGGCCGAGCGGTCGGCCGCCAGCCGGTCGGGCGAGAGGGCGTACACCAGGCCCCCGTAGTCCAGTTCGACCATCGAGCGCGGATGGAACTCCTCCAGCCAGCTCCCCACCTCCACCAGCCCCTCCGCGAGCACGCCGAAGCCGTCCGCCTCCCGCAGGGTGCGCAGCCCGCGGGCGAGCCGCCTGCGGGCCTGGACCATCGGCGTCCGGTAGCGCAGCCGTTCGCCCGGGGCGTACTCCCGTTCCTCGTCGGAGAACAGCACGAACCAGCGCAACGGCACCTGCCACACCGCGGTGCGGATCCACGGGCGCGCGTCCGGGTTCCGCTCGCGCCAGCGCTCGTACTCCTGCGCCGCCCGGCGCCTGGTGACCGGCGGCAGGGCCGCGTCCAGCACCGGCAGCGGGAAGTTCTCCACCAGCTCCTGCAGCGCCAGCCAGCCCCGCAGCCTGGTCCGCCACGGGCACACCAGCAGCACCCCGTCCACCTCGGCGGTGAAGGCGTCGGCGCTCTCGTGCGCCGGCACCCCCACCACGGGCACCCGCACCAAATCGGAGAGCGACCGGCGCAGTTCGTCCTGGGCGGTGGGAATGGCCCCGCGCAGGGCGTACGAGGCCCAGTGCGTGCGCTCCGGCTCCGCGAAGGCCGCCAGGGGCTCGTAGACGCGCAGGTAGGAGGCGTACGGGACGGTCGGCGCCGAGCGTGCGGAGGGCAGCCGGGGGTCGGAGGATTCGCTCACGCTCACGTACTCCCCCGCGCCGCCCGGAGCTACTCCGGCGGGCCCGCGTACTCCGGGAGTGTTCCGATCTCCGGACAGCTCGACTGCACACGCCCCAGAGGTCTTACGCTGCTCCCAGCACGCCCTCCCCCACCCGCAGGGCGGGCGTCATTCCGCCGCATCTCTTCCATGGGAGTCACCACCGTGACCGAAATGACCGACGGCGTCCTGCACACCCTGTTCCGTTCGGAACAGGGCGGTCACGAGCAAGTCGTGCTGTGCCAGGACCGAGCCTCCGGCCTGAAGGCCGTCATCGCGATCCACTCCACCGCCCTGGGCCCCGCCCTCGGTGGCACGCGCTTCCACGCGTACGCCTCGGACGAGGAGGCCGTCCTCGACGCGCTGAACCTCTCGCGCGGCATGTCGTACAAGAACGCCCTCGCCGGGCTCGACCTCGGCGGCGGCAAGGCCGTGATCATCGGCGACCCGGACGTCATCAAGACCGAGGAACTGCTGCTCGCCTACGGCCGCTTCGTCGAATCCCTCGGGGGCCGCTACGTGACGGCGTGCGACGTCGGCACCTACGTGGCGGACATGGACGTCGTGGCACGGGAGACCCGCTGGGCCACCGGCCGCTCGCCGGAGAACGGCGGCGCCGGCGACTCCTCCGTGCTCACGGCCTTCGGCGTCTTCCAGGGCATGCGGGCCAGCGCCCAGCACCTGTGGGGCGACCCGACCCTGCGCGGCCGCAAGGTCGGCGTCGCGGGCGTCGGCAAGGTCGGCCACTACCTCGTCGAGCACCTGCTCGAAGACGGTGCCGAGGTCGTGATCACCGATGTCCGTGAGGAGTCCGTCCGCCGCGTCCTCGACAAGCACCCGCAGGTCACCGCCGTGGCCGACACGGATGCGCTGATCCGCACCGAGGGCCTCGACATCTACGCTCCGTGCGCCCTCGGCGGCGCGCTGAACGACGAGACGGTGCCCGTCCTGACCGCCAGGGTCGTGTGCGGCGCCGCCAACAACCAGCTCGCCCACCCGGGCGTGGAGAAGGATCTCGCGGACCGCGGCATCCTCTACGCGCCCGACTACGTGGTCAACGCGGGCGGGGTCATCCAGGTCGCCGACGAGCTGCACGGCTTCGACTTCGACCGCTGCAAGGCCAAGGCGACGAAGATCTTCGACACCACGCTGGAGATCTTTGCTCGCGCGAAGGCCGACGGGATCCCGCCGGCCGCGGCCGCCGACCGCATCGCCGAGCAGCGGATGGCCGAGGCCCGCGCCGCTCGCACCGCGAAGGCCGCGACCCAGGCTCCGTAGGCCCCCTGCGTGCGCCCGCCGGGGTTGCGGCGAGACGGAACTCACTGCACTTCGGCGGGTCGCCCGCCAGGAAAGGGTTAAAATCGCAGCTGACCAGCGAGGACGGGGCGCCTCGATGGTCCTGCACCGGGGCACGTCATGCGGGCGGCGTACCGTATGGCCGCGGAAGCAGGTACCGTTAAACCCCTACGGACGGTCTCTCCACGGAGAGCCCGCTCCGAACCATGAACGCGTGTCAGACTCTGGGGCCGTCGAGCCCCGTCACCGAGGGGGTCGAGCCATGGGGCGCGGCCGGGCCAAGGCCAAGCAGACAAAGGTCGCCCGCCAGCTGAAGTACAACAGCGGCGGGACTGACCTCTCGCGTCTGGCCAACGAGCTGGGCGCATCGCCGACGGAACCGCTGCTGCCTGTCAGCGAGCCGGTCGAAGTCGATGACGATCTGGACGACGACGACCCGTACGCCAAGTACGCGGATCTGTACAACGACGAGGACGACGACGAGGACGAGGAGTCCGGTCCGTCGGCCCACCGTCGCGGCGCTTGACGCTTCGCGTCTGCACCACTCGGACGGCAGCGCTCCCGCTGACCCCCGGCTGAGCAGCCAGAACAACACGTAACCCGGTCCAGGGCCCCGCCCCGGACCGGGTTTCCGTGCTGTCTCAGCTCGCGTACGACCCGGTCAGGGTCGCGCCCTCGGTGTGGTCGCCGCGGTCCAGGATCTCGCCGGCGACCCAGGAGTCCACGCCCCGGTCGGCCAGTGCGGTCAGGGCCACGTCCACCGACTCCTGCGGGACGACGGCCATCATGCCGACGCCCATGTTCAGGGTCTTCTCCAGCTCCAGCTGCTCGACCCGGCCCGCCTTGCCGACCAGGTCGAAGACCGCGCCCGGGGCCCAGGTCGACCGGTCGACCGTGGCGTGCAGGTGGTCCGGGATCACCCGGGCCAGGTTCGCCGCGAGGCCGCCGCCGGTGATGTGCGAGTAGGCGTGCACCTCGGCCGTCCGGGTGAGGGCCAGGCAGTCCAGCGAGTAGATCTTGGTCGGCTCCAGCAGTTCCTCGCCGAGGGTCCGGCCGAACTCCTCGACGTGGCGGTCGAGGGACATCCCGGCCCGGTCGAAGAGGACGTGCCGCACCAGCGAGTACCCGTTCGAGTGAAGGCCGGAGGACGCCATGGCGATGACCGCGTCACCCGTACGGATGCGATCCGCGCCCAGCAGGCGGTCGTACTCGACCACGCCGGTGCCGGCGCCCGCGACGTCGAAGTCGTCCGGACCCAGCAGACCCGGGTGCTCGGCGGTCTCGCCGCCGACCAAGGCGCAGCCGGCGAGGACGCAGCCCTCGGCGATGCCCTTGACGATCTGCGCGACCCGCTCCGGGTGGACCTTGCCCACGCAGATGTAGTCGGTCATGAAGAGCGGCTCGGCACCGCAGACGACGATGTCGTCCATGACCATCGCGACCAGGTCGTGGCCGATGGTGTCGTAGACGCCCATCTGGCGCGCGATGTCGACCTTGGTGCCGACCCCGTCGGTGGCGGAGGCGAGCAGCGGGCGCTCGTAGCGCTTGAGGGCAGAGGCGTCGAAGAGGCCGGCGAAGCCGCCGAGGCCGCCGAGGACCTCGGGGCGCTGCGTCTTCTTCACCCACTCCTTCATCAGCTCGACGGCGCGGTCTCCCGCTTCGATGTCGACACCTGCTGCTGCGTAGCTGGCACCGGTGGTCTTCTCTGTCATGACAGGAGAGAGCTTTCGTGTCGTTACTGCTGTGGTGCCGGGCCCCCGGAAAAGCCGGAAAGAAGGGGCCCGGCGCAGGTTGAGCGGGAGGTGCGGGCCGTTACGGCCGGCGGAGCGCGTCGGCGGCGTCGGTGCCGCCCGCGAGCTCGCTCTCCAGGAGCTGCTTGCCCAGCAGCTGCGGGTCGGGCAGCTCCATGGGGTACTCGCCGTCGAAGCAGGCACGGCAGAGGTTGGGCTTCTGGATGGTCGTCGCCTCGATCATCGCGTCGAGCGAGATGTACGCGAGCGAGTCCGCGCCGAGCGACGTGGCGATCTCGTCGACCGTCATGCCGTTGGCGATCAGCTCGGCCCGGGTGGCGAAGTCGATGCCGAAGAAGCACGGCCACTTCACCGGCGGCGAGGAGATCCGGATGTGGACCTCGGCCGCGCCGGCCTCGCGGAGCATCTTGACCAGGGCGCGCTGGGTGTTGCCGCGGACGATCGAGTCGTCGACGACCACGAGGCGCTTGCCCCGGATGACTTCCTTCAGCGGGTTGAGCTTCAGGCGGATGCCGAGCTGGCGGATCGTCTGCGAGGGCTGGATGAAGGTCCGGCCGACGTAGGCGTTCTTGACCAGGCCCGAGCCGTACGGGATCCCGCTGGCCTCGGCGTAGCCGACGGCGGCGGGCGTGCCGGACTCCGGCGTCGCTATCACCAGGTCGGCCTCGACCGGGGCTTCCTTGGCCAGCCGGCGGCCCATCTCGACGCGCGAGAGGTAGACGTTGCGGCCGGCGATGTCCGTGTCCGGGCGGGCCAGGTACACGTACTCGAAGACACAGCCCTTGGGCTTTGCTTCCGCGAAGCGGGAGGTGCGCAGGCCGTTCTCGTCGATCGCGATGAGCTCGCCCGGCTCGACCTCGCGGACGAAGCTGGCGCCGCAGATGTCGAGGGCGGCGGTCTCGCTCGCGACCACCCAGCCGCGCTCCAGGCGGCCGAGGACCAGCGGGCGGATGCCCTGCGGGTCACGGGCGGTGTAGAGGGTCCCCTCGTCCATGAAGACCAGCGAGAACGCACCCTTGACCTGGGGGAGGACCTTGGCGGCCGACTCCTCGATGGTCAGGGGCTTGCCGTCCTCGTCGGTCTGCCCCGCGAGCAGGGCGGTGACCAGGTCGGTGTCGTTGGTGGCCGCCACCTGGGTGGCACGGCCGTCCTGACGGGGGAGGTCGGCGACCATCTCGGCGAGCTCGGCGGTGTTCACCAGGTTGCCGTTGTGACCCAGGGCGATCGAGCCGTGGGCGGTCGCGCGGAAGGTGGGCTGCGCGTTCTCCCAGACGGAGGCTCCGGTGGTCGAGTAGCGGGCGTGACCGACCGCGATATGACCCTGGAGCGAGCCGAGAGAGGTTTCGTCGAAGACCTGGGAAACGAGGCCCATGTCCTTGAAGACGAGGATCTGGGAACCGTTGCTCACAGCGATTCCCGCGGACTCTTGTCCACGGTGCTGCAGCGCATACAGTCCGAAGTAGGTGAGCTTGGCGACCTCTTCACCCGGAGCCCAGACACCGAAGACGCCGCAAGCGTCCTGGGGGCCCTTTTCGCCGGGGAGCAGGTCGTGGTTGAGTCGTCCATCACCACGAGGCACGCCTCCGAGTGTAGGCGAGATCGACCACTGGTCCGAATTGGGGACGCCCGGGAAATGTCACAGCACAGAGGGTGACGGGGACCTCCGTCTCGGTATGCGGATCATTTGTTGACATCTACGAGGCCATTCGTACAGGCTCTCGCCCCATGCAGCCTCTCGGTGACCGTCACGTCACCCTCGTCGAGCGCCGGCACGTGGACCTGGTCCGTGTCGCGAGCGCCATCTGTCGCTGTTTCGCGTAGCCGCAACCGGTCATCCCCTTTTCGCCATTCCGTTTCGCCCCGGCCCGCCCAGCCGTGCGGCGCGCCCTGTCGCGTCCCGCCGGGGGCAGGCTGGCGAGCCGTGCCTTGGAGTACCTGTGTCTTCGCACAACAGCAAGCTGTCCCGGCGTGCCTTCGGGGGCGCCGTCGGAGCGGGCGCCGCGGCCGCCGCGGCGGGGCTGGGGGCGGCTCCCGCCCACGCCTCCAACCGCTCGGCCGGGCCGTCGGGGAGCGCCTCCGCCGATGCCCGGGAGGCCGCTCCCGGGGAGCGGGAGTTCCGGGCCGACCGCGAGCGCCGTTCCCGGCGGCCCAACATCCTGGTCATCCTGGGCGACGACCTCGGCTGGGCCGACCTGTCCTCCTACGGCGCCCCGCACATCAGGACCCCTCACCTGGACCGGCTCGCCCGCCAAGGGGTCCGGTTCACAGACGCCTACGCGGGCTCGGCCACCTGCTCCCCGACCCGCTTCAGCCTCTACACCGGCCGCTACCCGGGCCGCACCAAGGGCGGGCTGGCCGAGCCGATCGCGGACCGGACGGCGGGCCTGGACCCCACGCACCCGACGCTGGCCTCGCTGCTGCGGGACGCCGGTTACGCCACGGCGCTGATCGGCAAGTGGCACGCGGGCTACCTGCCGGACTACAGCCCGACCCGGTCGGGGTGGGAGGAGTTCTTCGGCAACTTCGGCGGGGCGCTGGAGTACTACTCCAAGCTGGGCCTGGGCGGCGAGTACGACCTGTACGAGGGCGACACCGAGTACAAGGACCTGCGCTACTACACGCGGATCATCACGGAGCGGGCCGCCGCGTACGTCTCCCGCGACCACCACGGCAAGCCCTGGCTGCTGAACCTGAACTTCACCACCCCGCACTGGCCGTGGATCGCCGAGGGGGACACCGCGGAGAGCGCCGAGATCGTCCGGCGGATCAAGGCGGGGGACGCGCGGGCGCTGTGGCACCAGGACGGTGGCTCGGTGGAGAAGTACCGGCAGATGGTGGAGGACCTGGACCGCTCGGTCGGCCGGGTGCTGGAGGCGCTGAAGCGCTCGGGCCAGGAGGAGGACACCCTGGTCGTCTTCTCCAGCGACAACGGCGGCGAGCGCTTCTCGTACAACTGGCCGCTGTCGGGGAACAAGGCGTCCCTCCAGGAGGGCGGGATCCGGGTGCCGAACATCCTGCGCTGGCCCGCCCGCGTCGACGGCGGCCAGGTCAGCCGGGTGCCGGTGTTCAGCCCGGACTGGACGGCGACCCTGCTGGAGGTGGCCGGGACCCGGCCGCACCGGGCGTACCCGCTGGACGGGGTGAGCCTGGCCGGGTACCTGCTGCGGGGTGAGGAGCCGGCCGGGCGGGACCTGTTCTGGCGGGTGCGCGGGGAGCGGGCGCTGCGGCGCGGGAACTGGAAGTACTACCGGGGCAGGTCGGGCCGTGACCAGCTGTTCGACCTGGCGGCGGACCTGCGCGAGCAGGCCGACCGGGCGGCGGCCGAGCCGGCTCTGCTGGCGCAGCTGCGGGCGGCCTGGGAGCGCACCGACGCGGGGCTCCTCCCGTACCCGTCCTGACCCGCGGTCTCACTCCGCGGCGGAGGCCGCCTCGGCGGTCAGGGCCCGGCCGTCGGCGGCGGTGAGGGTGAGGGTCCGGCCCTGGATCCGCCAGGTGAGCGGGCCCGCGCCGAACAGGCCGGTGAGGGCGCGCTCGACTTCGCCGGCCGGGCCCTCGCAGGCCATCCGGGTGCTGGTGAGCGGGCCGAAGGTGACGCTGTCGCCCTCGACGGCGGCCGGGGAGCTGAACCGGTTGCAGCCGAGGCTGCCCGCGGCGGTGCCGTCGGGGGTGAGGGCGAACCGGGCCCGGCCCGTGGACCCGGCCGGGACCGGCGCGCCGGACAGGGAGGTCACGGCCCAGTCCGTCACGGTCAGCGGGGCGTCCGGGACGGGGGACGTGGCGGAGGAGCGTGCGGTCATGGCGGGGTCGCTCCCGTCCTGCGGGGATCCGGCGCAGCCGGTCAGGGCCAGCACGAGGGCCAGTACGGCGACCGGTACGAGGGCCGGCCCGCCGGTGGCGAGCCCTCTGGGGTGCCTGAGGGTACGCATGTCCCTGGGACGGGCCCGGCCCCCGTCCGGTTCCGCCCCCGGCGGCCGCATCGCCCGCATCGCCCACATCGCCCACATCAGCGCATCAGCGCATCACCGGCAGCAGCCCGGACAGGTCGGCCCGCTCCCCGCTGGCCCTCACCCGGGCGTCCTCCAGGGCCGCGGCCCAGTCTGCGCGGCCGGTGGCCAGCCGGATCCAGGACAGCGGGTCGGTCTCCACCACGTTGGGCGGGGTGCCGCGGGTGTGGCGGGGCCCCTCGATGCACTGGACCACCGCGAAGGGCGGGATCCGCACCTCGACCGAGCCGCCCGGGGCCTTCAGCGCCAGGGCGTCGGCGAGCAGCCGGGTACAGGCGGCCAGGGCCTGCCGCTCGATCGGGATGTCCAGTCCGGTGGCGCGGTTGAGGTCGTCGGTGTGGACCACCAGCTCCACGCAGCGGGTGACCAGGAAGTCGGCGAGGGTCATGTCACCGACCCACAGGTCCAGCACCCGGCTGCCGGGGTTCGTGTCGAGCGCCTTTGCCATCCGGGCCGCCGCCCGCTCGTACAGCTCGGGCAACGGCGCCCCGCCGAGGGTCTCCCGGGCGGCCTCGGAGATCTTCCCGGCGAGGGAGGCGGTCGCGAAGGGCCACTCGATGGCGGTGAGTTCGACGACGGCACCGGGCGGCCGGGCCAGGCCGGAAGCCAGCGAGTCCGCGATCCAGGCGACGTGCGCGGCGAGGTCGGCCACGGTCCAGTCGCCGACCCCGCTGGGCCGTTCCAGCTGCTCGGGCCCCAACTCGCCGACGGCCCGGGTGACATGTCCGAACTGCGCGGTGACGGCCGCACGGATCTTCGCGGGATCGTAGCGACGCGGCTTCTTCTTGGCAGGCGGCATGGTCCCGACCCTACTCGGGCCCGGGCAGCACGAGTCCGGTGCAGCCGCGCCGCTGCGCGGTGTCGGTGGCGTAGGCCGTGAACAGCCCGTCCAGGCGCGGCCCGAGCACCGACCGGTAGGTGTACGGGACGACCATGGTGAGGGTGGCGGGGCGCCCTGCGCAGCTCATCGAGCCGTAGAGCAGGTCCTTGGTGCGGCCGGCCGTCCCGGGGACCACCGGGTCCGGTCTGCGCCCGCCGGTCACCGTGACCGCGGCCGCGTCGTCACCGAAGTACGACCGGGTCCGCAGCCACCAGGGCGAGTGTCCGAGGGACGTGGCGGCGTCCTCCCGTTCCGCACCGGTGAGGAGGCCGAGGACCCGCTCGTTCCCCTCGGGGCTCATCGCGAGCAGGCAGCCCTCCTCGCGGGCGGCTCCCGGCACGGGGACGCCGGCGGCCCGGTCGGGCAACTGCTCGCGGTCCGCCGTCCGCAGGTGGGCGGCGTACCAGCCGCAGCTGTCCGTCCGCCCGCCGGCGGGCCCGAGGGCGGTCACCGGAGGGGGCAGTTCGTCCGGGAGCCCGGGCAGCCCCGTGCGGCAGCCGTACTCCTCGGCTGCGTGTTCGGCGGCCCGGCGGGCCAGGCGCGCCAGGATCGGGCGGTCCCCGGTCTCGTGCCGGGTGCTGGGGGAGGCCGCCGTCACGACCAGCGAGGTCGTACCGGCCCTGGCCGGCTGCTCGCAGCGGGCCACGACGGTGACGTCATCGGGCCCGTAGTCACCGAGCCGGCCGTCCCCGAGCGGCATCCGGTCGGGAAGCGTGGTCCGCGCGGTGACATCGCCCTGCGGGCCGGAGCGCAGGACGGCGAACGGGGGCTTCCAGCCCTCACCGGAAAGGTGCAGGTCACGCGCCTGGGGCAGCCCCTGCAAGGACAGCGTGAAATGGCCGTACTTGAACTCCCGGCCGAGGCTGTCCCCCTCCAGGCGGCTCAGCACGCAGCGGTCCGGAATGGTGTCGAAGTCGATGGTGCTGGGGTCCTCGCCGCCGAGCACCACCCGGTCGGCGCCGCCGTCCAGGCGCATGACCTCGTCGGGGTCCACCAGCCCGGCACAGGCCCGGGTGATCAGCGCGCGGCTCGCCGTGCGCGCCTGACCGGTCGCGTACGCGTCGTACAGCGCCCAGCTCCCGAAGGCCAGACCGCCCACGCCCGCGAGGAGCAGCAGCAGGTTCACCGCATTGCGCCGACGGCCCCGGTCCGGCAGCGGGCCCCCGCGCGACGGCTCCAGTGGTTCGAACATCCCGCCCCCCGTTCGTGTCCCTGCGGCGACCCGGGCGACGCTACCAACACCGCGAGCCCCCGGCCGGAGGGAATCCGGCCGGGGGCTCGCGGGAAGAACGGCGGATCAGGCCAGCAGGGCCGGGATCGTCGCCTCGTGGGCCTCGCGGAGTTCCGCCAGGGGGAGCGTGAACTCGCCCTGGACCTCGATCTCCTCGCCGTCCACCACACCGATGCGGGTGGCCGGCAGGCCGCGCGCACCGCACATGTCGGTGAAGCGGAGCTCCTCGCTGCGCGGGACGGCCACGATGGCCCGGCCCGCCGACTCGGAGAACAGGAACGTGAAGGCGTCCAGGCCCTCCGGGACCACGATCCGGGCGCCGTTGCCGCCGCGCAGGCAGGACTCGGTGAGCGCCTGGATCACGCCGCCGTCGGACAGGTCGTGCGCGGCGTCGATCATGCCGTCGCGCGAGGCCGAGATCAGGATGTCGGCCAGCAGCTTCTCGCGCCCCAGGTCCACCTTCGGCGGCAGGCCGCCGAGGTGGTCGTGGACGACCTGCGACCAGGCCGAGCCGCCGAACTCCTCGGCGGTGTCGCCGAGCAGGTAGAGCAGCTGGCCGGCCTCCTTGAACGCCATCGGCGTACGGCGGTTGACGTCGTCGATCACACCGAGGACCGCCACGACCGGGGTCGGGTGGATCGCGGTGTCACCGGTCTGGTTGTACAGCGAGACGTTGCCGCCGGTGACCGGGGTGCCCAGCTCCAGGCAGCCGTCGGCGAGACCGCGGGTGGCCTCGGCGAACTGCCACATGACGCCCGGGTCCTCGGGGGAGCCGAAGTTCAGGCAGTCGGAGATGGCCAGCGGCTTGGCGCCGGTCGCGGCGACGTTGCGGTACGCCTCGGCCAGCGCCAGCTGCGCGCCGGTGTACGGGTCGAGCTTGGCGTAGCGGCCGTTGCCGTCGGTGGCCATGGCCACGCCGAGGTTGGACTCCTCGTCGATGCGGACCATGCCCGCGTCCTCGGGCTGCGCGAGGACGGTGTTGCCCTGCACGAAGCGGTCGTACTGGTCGGTGACCCAGGACTTCGAGGCCTGGTTCGGGGAGGAGACCAGGGCCAGGACCTGCGCGCGGAGCTCCTCGGAGGTCTGCGGGCGGGGCAGCTTGCCCGCGTCGTCGGCCTGGAGGGCGTCCTGCCACTCGGGGCGGGCGTAGGGCCGGTGGTAGACCGGGCCCTCGTGGGCGACGGTGCCCGGGGGCACGTCCACGATCTGCTCGCCGTGCCAGAAGATCTCCAGGCGCTCGCCGTCGGTCACCTCACCGATGACGGTGGCGATGACGTCCCACTTCTCGCAGATCTCCATGAAGCGGTCGACGTGCTGCGGCTCGACGATCGCGCACATGCGCTCCTGCGACTCGCTCATGAGGATCTCCTCGGGCGAGAGCGTCGCATCGCGCAGCGGGACGGTGTCCAGCTCGACGCGCATGCCGCCGGAGCCGGCGGAGGCCAGCTCGGAGGTGGCGCAGGACAGGCCGGCGCCGCCGAGGTCCTGGATGCCCGCGACCAGCTTCTCCTTGAAGATCTCCAGGGTGCACTCGATGAGGAGCTTCTCCTGGAAGGGGTCGCCGACCTGGACGGCGGGGCGCTTGGTCGGCTTCGTGTCGTCGAAGGTCTCCGAGGCCAGCACGGACACACCGCCGATGCCGTCGCCGCCGGTGCGGGCGCCGTAGAGGATGACCTTGTTGCCGGGGCCGGAGGCCTTCGCGAGGTGGATGTCCTCGTGCTTCATCACGCCGATGCAGCCGGCGTTGACCAGCGGGTTGCCCTGGTAGCAGGCGTCGAAGACGACCTCGCCGCCGATGTTCGGCAGGCCCAGGCAGTTGCCGTAGCCGCCGATGCCCGCCACCACGCCCGGCAGGACGCGCTTGGTGTCGGGGTGGTCGGCCGCGCCGAAGCGCAGCGGGTCGACCACGGCGACCGGGCGGGCGCCCATGGCGAGGATGTCGCGGACGATGCCGCCGACGCCGGTGGCCGCGCCCTGGTAGGGCTCGATGTACGAGGGGTGGTTGTGCGACTCGACCTTGAAGGTGACCGCGTAGCCCTGGCCCACGTCGACGACGCCGGCGTTCTCGCCGATACCGACGAGCATGGCGTCGTTCTCGGGGGCCTTCTCGCCGAACTGCTTCAGGTGGACCTTGCTGCTCTTGTACGAGCAGTGCTCGGACCACATGACGGAGTACATGGCGAGCTCGGCGCCCGTGGGGCGGCGGCCGAGGATCTCCCGGATGCGGGCGTACTCGTCCTCCTTGAGGCCGAGTTCCTTCCAGGGCTGCGCCGAGTCCGGGGTCTCGGCGGCGTGCTTGACGGTGTCGAGAGTCATGCGGAGACCAGCTTCTTCAGGATCGAGGTGAAGAATCCGAGGCCGTCGGTGCGGCCCGTCCCGATCAGCGGCTCGACCGCGTGCTCGGGGTGCGGCATGAGGCCGACGACGTTGCCCGCGGCGTTGGTGATGCCGGCGATGTCGCGCAGCGACCCGTTCGGGTTCATGTCGAGGTACCGGAAGGCCACGCGGCCTTCGGCCTCCAGTTCGTCGAGCGTGCGCTCGTCGGCGACGTAGCGGCCGTCCATGTTCTTGAGCGGTACGGAGATCTCCTGGCCGGCGGCGTAGTCGCCGGTCCACGAGGTCTCCGCGTTCTCCACCCGCAGCTTCTGGTCGCGGCAGATGAAGTGCAGGTGGTTGTTGCGGAGCATCGCGCCCGGCAGCAGGTGGGCCTCGGTGAGGACCTGGAAGCCGTTGCAGATGCCGAGGACCGGCATGCCGGCCTTGGCCTGGTCGATGATGGTCTCCATCACCGGCGAGAACCGGGAGATGGCACCGGCGCGCAGGTAGTCGCCGTAGGAGAAGCCGCCCGCGAGGACGACCGCGTCGACCTGGTGCAGGTCCTTGTCGCGGTGCCACAGCGAGACCGGCTCGGCGCCCGCGAGGCGGACGGCGCGCAGCGAGTCACGGTCGTCGAGCGTTCCGGGGAACGTGACGACTCCGATGCGAGTGGTCACCGTCAGGCCTCGACCTTCACGGTGAAGTCTTCGATGACGGTGTTGGCGAGGAACGTTTCGGCCATCTTGTGGATGCGGTCGAGGGCGGTCTGGTCGACCGGGCCCTCCACCTCAAGCTCGAAGCGCTTCCCCTGACGGACGTCGGCGATCCCCTCGAAGCCCAGGCGCGGCAGTGCACGCTGCACCGCCTGGCCCTGAGGGTCGAGGATCTCCGGCTTGAGCATGACGTCGACTACGACGCGTGCCATCGGGCACTCCCGTGGGTGTTGGTGCGGAGGCGGTTCCCTCAGCGTACCCGTCTCAAATTTCTACGCGGGTAGATATCCCGGGCCCATGATCGCCGCCCGGTTTCGGCTTCACCAACGCTTCGCAAAATCCGCCGGAAAACCACTCACCCGGCATTGCGGCGGGACACGCGGAGAGAATTAACTGGGCTTCGCAATGCAATGGGAATCGCGGTACAAAGGAATCCCCCGAGACGGCGGCTTTTGTCGCCCCACCACGGGGAACGAAAGATGCATTGCTCCGAAACATCCATACAGGCGACATCACCGCACGTCAACGGGTGGCGACGTCGCGCGAAGGGACCGATATCCGTGGCGCAGCGCGTAGTAGTCACGATCTCCGACGACATCGACGGCGGAGAAGCGGCGGAAACGGTCGTGTTCGGGATCGACGGTAAGTCGTACGAGATCGACCTCAATGTGGCCAACGCAAAGAAACTGCGGAAGACCCTCGCCCCCTTCGTCGCCGCCGGACGCCGGCAGGCCCGCTCCGGCAAGGCCTTCAAGCACACCTCCATCGCGCCGGACCCCGCGGTCGTCCGGGCCTGGGCCCGCTCCAACCAGATGGACGTGCCGCCCCGCGGCCGCATCCCGAAGCGGGTCTACGAGGCCTACAACGAGGCTCACTGAGGGCCGATTTGCCATCCACCCCCTCCGATCCGCTAGTGTGTGGATCACGCCGAGGGGCCAGACCGCAGGTCACAGCCTCGAAGGTCGTGCGGGTGTAGTTCAGTAGCAGAACATCCTCCTTCCAGGAGGAAGGCGCAGTGTGCGATTCCTGTCACCCGCTCTGCACGCTTTACCGGCCACTCCGGTGGATCAGGTAGAGTGATGCTCGCATCGCCCACCGGTCATTCGATCGGAGCGAGTATGCGGACGTAGCTCAGTTGGTAGAGCACCACCTTGCCAAGGTGGATGTCGCGAGTTCGAGTCTCGTCGTCCGCTCAGAGGACAAAGGCCCTGATCATTGATCAGGGCCTTTGTCGTACGCCCCGATACGCTGATGCGCCGCAGGACCGCCAGAAGGTGATCGGGGGACGGGAACCGTGTCAAAGCTGACCGGATGGTGGAGGAAACGCAGCAGCGCGGGGAAAGTCGAGCTCTACACCCGCTGGTCGTTCCACTCCTTCGCGGTGATCGAGACCCTGGCGGTACTGCTCGGGCTCGCACCGGAGGGCCTGACGGCCGCCACCGCAGCCCTGGCCCTGCCCCTGGCCGCACAGATCACCCTGTCCGCGGTGCTGTGCTCGAAGGCGCTGGACTGGGTGATCGGGCGGCGCGAGCGACCCGTGCGGCCGGCCGTCGCGCTGGGCCTGCTGACCGCCGCGCTGTCGATCGCCGTACTCGTCCTGCGCTCCGCCGGGCTCCTGGTCCACGAGGGCCTGGCCCCCGTCCTCGTGATCAACCTCACCGGCTTCGCGACGGGCGCCCTGACCCTGACCCTGGCCAAGGCCCGGCACATGGCCGCCGTCGCCCCCGCCGCGGTGGCCATCACGGCGGGCGCCGCAGCGGCCGTGGGCCTCCCCGCCGGCGAGGTGGCCGGCTACGCCTTCGGCATCCTCCTCAGCAGCCTGCTGTTCACCCTGGCCTGCGGCTTCTCCTCCTGGCTGCTGAAGACGGTGCACGAGCTCGACCGCGCCCGGGAGCTCCAGGCACAGCTGGCGGTGGCCGAGGAACGGCTCCGCTTCGGGCGGGACCTGCACGACGTGATGGGTCGCAACCTCGCGGTGATCGCGCTCAAGAGCGAGCTGGCGGTACAGCTGGCCCGGCGCGGCCGTCCGGAGGCGGTGGACCAGATGACCGAGGTCCAGCGGATCGCCCGGGAGTCCCAGCGCGAGGTCCGCGACGTCGTGCGCGGCTACCGGGAGGCGGACCTCACGGCGGAGCTGGAGGGTGCGCGCGGGGTGCTGAGCGCGGCCGGGATGGACTGCCGGGTCGAGGTCGAGGAGGGCCCCCGGCCGGCTCCCGCCGTGCAGTCGGCACTGGGCTGGGTGGTCCGGGAGGCCACCACGAACGTCCTGCGGCACGGTGAGGCGCGCAGCTGCGTGATCCGGCTCGCGGCGGCCGGGGCGGACGCGGTGACCCTGCTGGTGGAGAACGACGGGGTACCCGACGCGGCGCGGGTGCCGGCCGGGCCGCCGGGCTCGGGGCTCGCCGGGCTGCGCGAGCGGCTCGCCGTGGTGGACGGCACCCTGGAGGCCGGGCCCACCGGCGACGGCCGGTTCCGCGTACTGGCCCGCGTACCGGCCCCGGGCGCCCACGGGCGGGAGGTGCGGGCGTGAACCCCGTACGTGTGCTGCTGGCCGACGACGAGCACCTGATCCGCGGGGCGCTGGCCGCGCTGCTGGCGCTGGAGGACGATCTGCTGGTCGTCGCCGAGGCGGCCTCCGGTCCGGAGGCCCTCGCGACGGCGCGGGCGCACCGGCCCGACGTGGCGGTGCTCGACCTGCAGATGCCGGGGGCGGACGGTGTGAGTGTGGCCACATCCCTGAGGGCCGAACTCCCCGACTGCCGGGTCATGATCGTGACCAGCCACGGGCGTCCCGGACACCTGAAGCGTGCCCTCGCGGCCGGCGTACGGGCCTTCGTGCCGAAGACGGTGTCGGCGCGGCGCCTGGCCGAGCTGATCCGGGCCGTCCACGCCGGAGGGCGTTACGTGGACCCGGAGTTGGCGGCCGACGCGATCAGCGCAGGGGACTCGCCGCTGACCGCGCGCGAGGCCGAGGTCCTGGAACTGGCGGGGGACGGGGCGCCGGTCGCGGAGATCGCGGAGCGGGCCCGCCTCTCGCAGGGGACCGTACGCAACTACCTGTCGTCGGCGGCCATGAAACTCGGGGCCGAGAACCGGCACACGGCAGTGCGTCTCGCACGCGAGCGGGGTTGGGTATAGTAGGTCCCGCGTTACGGCGCATGCGGACATAGCTCAGTTGGTAGAGCACCACCTTGCCAAGGTGGATGTCGCGAGTTCGAGTCTCGTTGTCCGCTCCACGAGAGAAGCCCCCGGTCCTGCGACCGGGGGCTTCTTCGCGTTCTTCTTCCGGGCCGGGCTTCTTCCGGGCCGGGCTGCTTCCGGGCCGGGCTGCTTCCGGGCAGGGCTTCTTCGGCTCCGGCGGGGTCCCGCCCCCGGGAGGGCGGGACCGGTGCCTCAGGACCAGGGGAGGCCGGTGAGCCGCTCGTACGCCTCGACGTACTTGGCGCGGGTCTGCGCGACGACCTCCTCGGGGAGGGCCGGCGGCGGTACTTCGGCCGTGCGGTCCCAGCCGGAGGCCGGGGAGGCCAGCCAGTTGCGGACGTACTGCTTGTCGAAGGAGGGCTGGGTGCGGCCCGGCTCCCACTCGTCGGCCGGCCAGAAGCGCGAGGAGTCCGGGGTGAGCACCTCGTCCGCGGCGATCAGGGTGCCGTCGGCGTCGAAGCCGAACTCGAACTTGGTGTCGGCGAGGATGATCCCGCGCTCGCGGGCGATGTCCCGGGCCCGGGAGTAGACGTCGAGGGTCGTGCGGCGCAGCAGGGCGGCCGTCTCGGCGCCGGTGGTACGCGCGACCTCCTCGTAGGAGACGTTCTCGTCGTGCTCGCCGACCTCGGCCTTGGCGGCCGGGGTGAAGATCGGCGCGGGCAGCTCGGATCCGTCGACGAGGCCCTCGGGCAGGGCCAGCCCGCACACCGTCCGCGTCCGGTTGTACTCGACGAGGCCGGAGCCGGTGAGGTAGCCGCGGGCCACGCACTCGACCGGCACCATGTCGAGGTTCCGGCAGACGAGCGTCCGCCCGGCCCAGTCGGCGGGGGCGCCGGCCGGCAGCTCGGTGCTGAGCACGTGGTTCGGCACGAGGTCGGCGAGCTGGTCGAACCACCACAGGGAGAGCTGCGTGAGGACGCGGCCCTTGTCCGGGATCTCGGTGGGCAGCACCCAGTCGAAGGCGGACATCCGGTCGCTGGCGACCATGACGAGGCGGCCGTCCTCGTCACGGTAGAGGTCGCGCACCTTGCCGGTGTGGAGGTGGACGAGGCCCGGCACCTGGACCGGCTCGGGCTTTTCGACGAATCCGGACACGGGGTCTCCCTGTGGTTCTGTACGAGCGCAGCCCCATTGTCCCGTACCGGGCGGGGTGCGGCCCTGCCGGGGGCCTCAGTCGCGCTTGCAGATCCGGTCGAGGAGGTTGGCGGTGGCCCGCTGGACCCGTTCGTCGACGTGGCCCGGCCGGTCCAGGGCCGGTGACCAGGCGAAGGTGCCCGATGCGAAGACCAGGGCGCCGCTCGGGGCCCGGTAGAGCGAGGTCTCCTGGTGCCGCTTGGCGCCCTCGGTGTCGAGGTACGGGGAGTGCGCGAGCAGGATCCGGTCCTGGTGCTCGGGGAGCTGGATGCGGGGGAAGTACCGGTCGGCCTCCCCGGCGACCAGGCCCGGGAGCTCGTCGTTCTCGGCGGCGCCGGTGGAGTCCCAGAGCCAGTGCGTGGCATTGCGCACGATCAGCGGCGCGGGCTCGGGGACCCGGCCCGCGTACTGGATGCCGAGCAGCTGCTGCTCCGGGCGGTCCACCTCGCGCCACAGGCTGGGGCGGCCGGGGCCGCGGCGTTTTCGGCAGGTCAGGAGCCGGTCCTCGATGCCCGAGGGGGACGGCGCGAGCTCGACCTGCCAGTACATGGTGTTGGCGGAGAGGAAGACGAGCGAGGTGCCGTGGTCGCGGGCGCGCTCGACGGTGCGGCGCATGGGGGCGGACCAGTACTCGTCGTGGCCGGGGAAGACCAGGCCGCGGTAGCGGGCCGGGTCGACGCGGCCCGCGTGCAGGTCGCGCGCGTCGGCGTAGGCGAGGTCGTAGCCGTAGCGCTCGGCCCAGCGGATGAAGTCGTAGGCGTGCCCGACGTGCAGGGGCAGGCCGGCGCCCGCGTAGGGGCGGTCGAAGGACACGGTGACGGCGGCGTCCTGCTCGCCGAGCAGCCGGCCCTCCTCGTCCCAGGCGTGGTAGAGGCTCGCGCCGGTCCGGCCGTCCTCCGGGTACAGGTTGTAGGCCTGCCAGGTGATGTCGGGCAGGAGCAGGAGCAGATCGGCCGGGTGGTCGTCCCGCACGGTGAAGGGGATGTGCGAGCGGTAGCCGTCGCTGGTGGTCAGCACGGCCACGTACGCGCCGACGTTCCAGTACGAGGGGACCTGGAGCCGCCAGGACAGCCACCAGTGGTGGCAGGAGACGGTGCGGTCGGCGGTGAGCGGGGGCGGCTGGACGATGCCGGAGAGCCGGGGGCTGGTGGTGATCTTGGAGGCGCCGTCGCCGCCGTAGTGGCCGATGCGGTAGACGTCGACGGAGAACTGCTGGGGCGGGTCCACCGTGATGTGGAAGTCGATGGCCTCGCCGGGCGCGACGGCTCCGGTGGAGGAGAAGCCCTTGATCTGCCGGTGCATGTCGTCGGCGGTCCGGGGTCCGCTGCTGCTGCGGGGGCGCGGCTGGCCGGGTGCCAGGGCGGGGTCGACGTACCAGGGCACGACGTGGCCGGTGTCGTCGAAGTAGAGCTCGCTGCCGCGCAGCCACGGCAGGGGTCCTTGGCCGAAGGGGTCGTTCACCGCGTGCGCGAGCGCACCTGACTCCCACCGCCGGATCGGGTCCGCACCCATACCGTTCCCCTCCCTCGCTCCCCCGGACGCTTCTTCCCGGACCATCGCGCGGCACACTGTCGAGGACTTCGAACTGCTTCCGGTCCCAGCACATCACATAACGCGCTCAGTCCGTCACCGTTCGTCGCGAATTGGCGCTTCGCACCGCGAGGCGGGGAGCAGGGACCAGGAAGCAGCGACTGAGCGGGACGGGGGCGTCAGACCAGGCGGACCGGCTTCTCGGGGCGTACACCGAGATCGGCGAGCCAGTCGCGCAGCGGCTCGGGGTCGCCCTCCTCCACGAGGGACAGCACGTGCGGCGCCAGGTCGGTGCGGCGCTCGCCGCCGACCAGGAGGATGGGACCGTCCAGCCAGTCCAGGCCCGGATCCGCTCCCACGAAGTCCACGGCCGCGGCGCACACCATCGCCGTGACGTGGTCGGCCAGCAGGTCCCGCCCGCTCCTCGGCGGCTGCAACGGGAACAGCGGCACCGTGTCCACCCCCCGCGCCTTCGCCGTCCCGGCCCCGGCGTCCGCCGCCCCTCCCGAGGAACGTTCCTCCCGGGCCAGATCGCCGCTGAGCCGCCCGGCCAGCGCCTCCCCGGCCGCGCCGCCAGCGGGGGCCGCGAGGTAGCCGAGCACCCGGTCCAGCGTCGGCCCCGGACCCGCCGGGACGGCGAGGGCGTCCAGCGCGGCATGCAGCCGGGCCGCCTCGGCCCGCCACTTGCGGTCCACGACCTCCTCCGGATACGCCGACCACTCCACCGGCGACCAGTCCGGTCCCGCCTTGGCCGGACCGCCGTGGAACAGCCGCGCGGCCAGCAGCGAGGCGGCCTCGTCGACCGCTCCCGGCTGCTCCAGCAGATCGCACGCGGGCCGTTCGCCCAGGCGTGCGGTGAACCCGTCGGCCAGCCGGTCCCGGCGCGACAGCTCCGTCAGCGCGGAGACGACCCCGGCATCGAGGTGCGCGGGCCAGCGGCCCATCCGCCAGGCCGGCAGGGCGACCCGGGTCAGCAGCCGGTCCCAGCCCGCGTAGGCCAGGCCGACCTGCTCCTGGGCGACGATCCGCAGCCCGTAGTCCACCCCGTGCGCCCGGTCCGAGGCGGCCGCGGCCACCCCGCGCTCCATTTCGGCGGCGTCCTCCCGGCACAGCCGCAGCAGCAGCCGGGCCGGGCGGGCGATCCAGCCCAGGCCGGGTCGGCTGCCCACGTCCACGGCTGCGTCCAGCCCGCGCACGAAGCCACGGGCGTCGGCTATGTCCGGATGCGCCGAAGGTCCCGTACCGGCGACGACCGGCGCGAGCACCGCCCGCAGCTCCGCGACCCGCATCCACCACAGGAACGGCGAGCCGATCACCAGCACGGGCGCCGCACCCGGCGCGGACTCGGGCCCGGCGGCTGCGGCCATGCCGGCGGAGGCGCGGCCGCGGCCGCGGCGGTGCGCCGCGTGGGTGCGGTCCTCCAGCCAGCTGTCGCAGTCCGGGGTGAGGGCTATGGCGGAGGGCGCGGGCACGTCCATCCGGTCGGCGAGGTCGCGCACGAGCCGGTACAGGTCGGGCGCGGCGGCCTCGGTCAGCGGCACCGTCGGCGTGACGGCCGGGCGGGCGCGCAGCACCACCGCGGCGAACACGCCGCCGACGAGCAGCACGATCCCGGCGAGCACGCACACGACGAGGGTGACCACCGGCCAGGATCCACCGGTCAGCCGGCCGGTCATCCGGGCGCTCACGAGCACCACCGCGAGGGCGGCGGGCGCCACGGCGACGGCCAGGGCCCTGCTGCGGACCCGCAGCACGGCCAAGGCCCGGGAGCGCGCGGACGGCGCGCCCACTTCGACGATCGAACCGGTTCCGGACACGGCCGGACCTCACCCCCTCTGCCCTGCGGCGGTTTTGCTCACTCCCCCACTGTGACACCCGCCACTGACATCGCAATGCCGGTGGGCCAAGTGCCGGAATGCTTGCGCCGCACCCTAGTTGGGGAGCGCGCGGCAGTCAGCCGGACCGGGCGACGATCACCCGATGGAATGGCTTTGGGTAAAGGTGGCTGCGTTCGAACGCGGCCGGATGCACTCGCACGCGGACACGCGCGCGGGCCCGGTGCACACCGGGGTGTGCACCGGGCCCGCGGCGCCGGGGCCTGCTGCTCAGCGGCCTTCGGCCGCCTTGGCCGCAATGTCCGTGCGGTGCTGGGATCCGTCCAGCCTGATCCGCGAGACGGCCTTATACGCCTTCTCACGGGCCTGCGCCAGATCCGAACCGGTCGCCGTCACGGACAGCACGCGGCCGCCGGCGCTGACGACCGCGTCGCCCTCGCGCCGGGTCCCGGCGTGCAGCACGTACGCGTCCGGGCCGTCCTGCGCCGCCACCTCGTCGAGGCCCTCGATGGGGTCGCCGGTGCGCGGGGTGTCCGGGTAGTTGTGGGAGGCGATGACCACCGTGACGGCGGCGTCCTCGCGCCAGCTGAGCGGCGGCTCGGCGTCGAGGGTGCCGCGGGCGGCGTTCAGCAGCACGCTCGCGAGCGGGGTGCGCAGCCGGGCCAGGACCACCTGGGTCTCGGGGTCGCCGAAGCGGGCGTTGAACTCGATGACGCGGACGCCGCGCGAGGTGATCGCGAGGCCGGCGTAGAGCAGTCCGGAGAAGGGCGTGCCGCGGTGGCGCAGCTCGTCGACGGTCGGCTGGAGCACGGTCGCCATGACCTCGTCGACCAGCTTGGCGTCGGCCCAGGGCAGCGGCGAGTACGCGCCCATGCCGCCGGTGTTGGGTCCCTGGTCGCCGTCGAGCGCGCGCTTGAAGTCCTGCGCGGGCTGGAGCGGCAGCACGGTGACACCGTCGGTGATGGCGAAGAGGGAGACCTCGGGGCCGTCGAGGTACTCCTCGATGACGACGCGGTCGCAGCCGAGGGCGTGGGCGCGGGCCGCTTCCCGGTCCTCGGTGACCACGACGCCCTTGCCGGCCGCGAGTCCGTCGTCCTTGACCACGTACGGGGCGCCGAAGGCGTCGAGGGCCGCGTCGACCTCTTCCGCGGTGGCGCACACGTAGCTGCGGGCGGTCGGGACGCCGGCGGCGGCCATCACGTCCTTGGCGAACGCCTTGGAGCCCTCCAGCAGGGCGGCCTCGGCGGACGGGCCGAAGACGGGGATGCCGGCCGCGCGGACGGCATCGGAGACCCCGGCCACCAGCGGCGCCTCCGGGCCGACGACGACCAGGTCGACGCCGAGCTCGGTGGCGAGGCGGGCCACGGCCGCGCCGTCGAGGGCGTCGACCGGGCGCAGCTCCGCCACCTCGGCGATGCCGGCGTTGCCGGGGGCGCAGTACAGCGCGTTGACGTCGGGGTCGAGGGACAGAGAGCGGCACAGGGCGTGTTCGCGGGCGCCGCCGCCGATGACGAGGACCTTCACGCCATGCAGCCTAGCCCGCGCGACGGGATGCCCTTCGTGCGGCCACCCAATGAGACGGCCCTACTCGTTCGTGTATTCCTCTATAACGGTGGCTCCGAGCTCGCGCACGATCAGGTCGTGTCCGGTCAGGGCGCTCTCGACGAGATCGGGGTCGTCCTCCTCCGGTACGTCGTCCTCAGGGGCGACCGGCGGGGGAGCCTGCTGGACGGGCGGCTGCGGCGCGGGAGCCGCCTGATGGGACTGCTGCTGCGGCTGCGACTGCTGCGGCGCCTGGGGCGACGGCTGGGGGTGCTGCGGCGGAGCGGGAGCCTGCGGGACGGCCGGCGGACTGTACGAGGGAGCGGGCGGGGCGGCGTACGAGGAAGCCTGCGGGAGCGGCTGGCCGCCGCCTCCGACCACGGCCTCGATCTTCCAGTGGACCTGGAACTGCTCGGCCAGGACCGCCTTGAGCACGTCCTCACTGCCGCTGCTCGCGAAGTTGTCGCGGGCGCCGACGTTGGGGAAGCCGAGCTGGAGGGTCGTCCCGTCGAAGCCGGTGACCTGGGCGTTCTGGCTGAGCAGGATCCAGGTGAAGCGGCGGCGGTTCTTGACGGCCTCCAGGATCCCGGGCCACATCGCCTGCACCTGCCCGGCGCCGGCGGCCATGCCCGGGCCGCCCGCGGGAGGCGCCGCGGGGGCGGGGGCGGCCGGGGCGTGGGTCACGGCAGGCGCGGGATGCGTCGGGGCGGGGGCGCCCTGCCCGGGCGCGGCCGCGCTGGGCCAGGCCCCCCGGGCGGCGGTCCCGGAGCCGCCGCCGGCCGCCGGGGCGGAGCCCTGCGCGGCAGCCGGGGCTCCCGGCCAGGCACCGGGCGCGGGCGGGGCGCCCGCACCGGGCTGGGCGGCGCCGGGCCAGGCGCCGGGTGCGGCGGTCGGAGCAGCGGCCGCGGGAGCCGGGGCGGGAGTGGGAGCGGGGGCCGGCGTGGGCGCAGGCGCCGGGGCGGGCGCGGGCGCACTCGCCACGGGCGCGGGGTGTGCGGGCGGCGCGGACACCGGGGCCATGGCGTGCCCCTCGGGCCCGGGCACGTACCCCATCGCGGCCGGCGCGGCGGCGGCCGGGACCACGACGCCGGGAGCGACACCGCCACCGGTGCGCTCCAGCCGGTCGAGCCGGGCCTGCACGGACCGCTCGTCGTCGAAGGCGGCGGGCAGCAGCACCCGCGCGCAGATGAGCTCCAGCTGCAGCCGCGGCGAGGTGGCGCCCCGCATCTCGGTGAGCCCGGTGTTGACGAGGTCGGCGGCCCGGCTGAGCTCCGCGGCCCCGAACACCGACGCCTGGGCCTGCATCCGCTCCACCACGTCGGCGGGGGCGTCGATGAGCCCCTTCTCCCCGGCGTCGGGCACGGCGGCCAGGATCACCAGGTCCCGCAGCCGCTCCAGCAGGTCGGCGACGAACCGGCGCGGGTCGTTGCCGCCCTCGACCACCCGGTCGACGACCTCGAAGGCGGCGGCCCCGTCGCCGGCGGCGAAGGCGTCGACGACGGCGTCGAGCAGTGAACCGTCGGTGTACCCGAGCAGGGAGGTGGCCATGGCGTAGGTCACACCCTCCTCCCCGGCCCCGGCGAGCAGCTGGTCCATGACGGACATGGAGTCACGCACGGACCCGGCGCCGGCCCGGACGACGAGCGGCAGCACACCGTCCTCGACCTTGGCCCCCTCACGCCCGCAGACCTCGCCGAGGTAGTCGCGCAGCGTCCCGGGCGGCACGAGGCGGAAGGGGTAGTGGTGCGTACGGGACCGGATGGTCCCGATGACCTTCTCCGGCTCCGTGGTCGCGAAGATGAACTTGAGGTGCTCCGGAGGCTCCTCGACCACCTTCAGGAGGGCGTTGAAGCCCGCCGAGGTGACCATGTGGGCCTCGTCGATGATGTAGATCTTGTAGCGGCTGGAGGCGGGCCCGAAGAAGGCCTTCTCCCGCAGGTCACGGGCGTCGTCCACGCCACCGTGCGAGGCGGCGTCGATCTCGATCACGTCGATCGACCCGGGCCCGTTGCGCGCCAGGTCCCGGCACGACTGGCACTCCCCGCAGGGGGTGGGCGTGGGACCTTGCTCACAGTTCAGGCAGCGGGCCAGGATGCGCGCGCTGGTGGTCTTGCCGCAGCCACGCGGGCCGCTGAACAGGTACGCGTGATGGACCCGGTTGTTCCGCAGGGCCTGCATCAGGGGAACAGTGACATGCTCCTGCCCGATGACCTCGGCGAACGACTCGGGGCGGTAGCGGCGGTACAGCGCAAGGGACGACACGTCTACGAGGTTATCCGGGCCCACCGACAAAGGCGGCCCGCCGACCCCCGGCCCCGGAACGCAAGGCGCCCCCCACGCACCCGCCAGAGCCCACTTACCCTTGCTGCCTTCCGGCCCTGGGGGAGTTGGGTGAGATAGCGCCACGTGAGGGGCTGGCCCCACCCTAGCGGATGGATGCCCCCGGAATCGAGCCGGCCCCCGGCCCGATCGCCGCCCGACCCCCGCCCGGCGATCACGTTCGCGAGCACCCCTCAACGTCTTGTATTGTTTGCGGCGGAGGATTCGCCTAGTGGCCTAGGGCGCACGCTTGGAAAGCGTGTTGGGGGCAACCCCTCACGAGTTCGAATCTCGTATCCTCCGCCAGTGCCTCACCGGGCACGATGTCGAAAGGCCCCCCTGTTCGCAGGGGGGCCTTTCGCGTGTCCTCGGGCGGCGTCGTCCTGGTCTTTGTCCACAGAGCCCTTCACCGAGGGGCCCCAGACAGCTTCCGATGAAGCCCTCACCAAGCAAGGCAAGCACCGCAGCGCCGGTGCGGTGGACCTCGTCGTCGCCGCGACTGCCGAGTTGCAGGGACTCACCCTCCTGCACCGTGACCACGACTTCGAATGCATCGCCGCAGTGACCGGCCAGCCCCTCCAGTGGTACGGCCCGGAGGGCCGCAAGTAGCCGCGTAGTGGCTGCCGGGGACCAACCGATCTAGCTGATACGGGAGACGAGCTCCTCGACCTTCGCTCCGAGGATCGCATCGTCTTGATCGTCCATCCATCGCACGACAGCCACCGGCAGGCCCGGCGTCTGCAGTTCCCTGAGTCGTCGGTCGAGCTGCTGCGGGAGAGGCCGGTTCGTGACCAGCAGCAAGCCGTCGATGGGATCTCTTCGAATGCCGTTGACCGCCACGGCTGCCTCGACCTCGATGCGGAGCTGGGAGCTGGACAGCATGCTTCGCCCTGGCTTGACCCGTACCCCGATCCGGGCAGTAGGGGCCTGTACGAGGATGTCGATGCCAAGGTCCTCCGGGCCACCCACACGGCGCGTGCCGGGGTAGGCCCTCTCAAGGTGGTCGGCTACTTCGCGCTCATAGACGGAAGCAGAGACCTGGGCGACGACCGGATCGTCTGTAGACCTCGGATCGATGGCGCTCAGCACCTGCAAGGCGTGCCGAGCGTCCTGCGGTTCCTCCTGCTCGATCGTCGTTGCGAGGCTGCGCCTGCGGCGCGTCATCAGCAGCTCGTAGTCCTGATAGCGAGCGCGCGTGAGCGGGGACCCGTTGATCGCCATGATCAGAAGAACAGCACCCACCAGGAGGAGCGCGACGGAGCCCGCCTGGTTGCCGGTCGTGAAGACGGCGACAACCCCGGCTCCGGCGAGGGAACACCCCGCCAGCGATGCGCCCAAGCGCTCCCAACGGGACAAGGGCAGGGCATCCGGTTCCGGCAGCTCTGGTATTTCCTCGGCATTCGACACGCGCGGCAGCCTAGTTCGCACGCCGGCTCTCCGGCGGTCCTTCGCCATGGGCCGTGTGGAGAAGGGTCCCGCTGCTTGCAGCGGGACCCTTCTACGTTCCGGCTGCGTTCCGGGCCCTCGGGCCCGTTGCGGCGGCCTCGGCCTTCGGGATCAGGCGGTCGCCAGGGAGATCTCGGTGGACTTGATCAGCGCGACCACCGGTGACCCGGCCTCCAAGCCGAGCGCGTCCACGGCGTCCCGGGTGATCGCGGCGGTCAGGCCGCCCCCGTCGACGTCCACCTTGACGGAGGCCATGGCGGCGCCGGCGTCGATGCCCGAGACGGTGCCGCGGAGCTGGTTGCGGATGCTGATGCCCTCGACGGGGCCGGTGGCGAGGGCGACTTCGGTGGCCTTCACGAGGGCGGT
This sequence comes from Streptomyces sp. NPDC006326, assembly GCF_040612915.1. NCBI lineage: Bacteria > Bacillati > Actinomycetota > Actinomycetes > Kitasatosporales > Streptomycetaceae > Streptomyces > Streptomyces sp. NPDC006326. The sequence goes on from NZ_JBEXRC010000002.1 coordinate 80,471, forward strand.
GACGGCGGAGCCGTCCGCGATGCCGAGGTCCTTGACGGCGTCCTTGGTGATGGCGGCGGTGATGTCCTGGCCGCCCTCCAGACGCACTCTGACCGTGGCCATGGCCTGGCCGGCGGTGATGGCGGTGACGGTTCCGGCGAACTGGTTGCGCATGCTCAGGCTCATGAGTGGCTCGACCTCTTGCGTAGGGGTGTCCTCGCCCGGTCCCGGAGGAGGGAACGGACAAGATCGACGCTAACCAGCCCCGCCCCGGCCCGCCGACGACCCCTCGCATCCGCCGCCCGCAACCACCCGCCCGGCTGGCCCCTGCGGCTGCCGGCTGTGAGGCGGGTGGGCTCAGGCGTGCTGCGGCACCTCGGGCTTCAGCATGCCGCGCAGCGCGTCGCGGAACTCCTGGGTGTCCTGCTCACCGTGCACGGAAACGGCGTGCTGGACGGCCGCCCCCATGACTTCGTCTTCCTCACCCGTGATGGTGAGGGTGCACCCCACCTCACTGGGGTACTCCCTGCAGTCCATGACCTTGCGCATGACGCGCCTCCCGGTGTGGCGAAGGCTGCCGACGTCGCCGCCGAGGGCACCCGGCGGGAGGGCGGGGGCAGGTGCGTACAGGTTCACCCCCCACGATCCTCCGTTCGCCCCCGGGAGGAAAGCCGGGGCCGGTCGCGCGGGCGGGTCGCGAAGCACCGGGACCCGGCGCGTCACGACGCTTTTTTGTCTTTGACAAAAAAACAAGAGAAAGGACTCCAGCCCCACCCCTCCAGCCTCCCCGCAGCGCCGCTCACTCGCACGGGTGAACCGGCCCAACTCGACTGGATTTCATGCCGGTTGCCTGGCATATGCTCGCCCCGACAACCGGACATAAGGCAGCCCCCGCCGGGACGGCAATCCCGAGCGAGGGCCTGACCACGAGAAGGATCCAACTTCCCGATGGCTTTCCAGCACTCTAACGCGCGCTCGCGCGCCGCGTACGGCGTTCAACACGCCAACGTCCGGCAGACCCGCAATTTCACGGTCGTCAGCAACGACCTGATCCGGCACCCCCACCTGTCGATGAACGCGCGGGCCCTCGCCTCGTACATCCAGTCGGTGCCCCCGGGCACCCCGGTCGGCATCAAAGCCCTGGCCAGGCAGCTGCCGCTCGGCGAGACCGCGATCGGCAAGGCGCTGCGCGAGCTGGAGGCGTACGGGTACCTGAGGCGGCTCCCGGAAAAGCTTCCGGACGGGCGGATCGTCACCCGTACGGTGTTCTGCAACGCGCCGAAGGCCGCCACCCCACCTCCGCCGGAGCCGAAGCCCGCCCCGGAGCCCGCACCGGAGCCCGCAGCGGAAGCCGCCCCGGAGCCTCAGCCGGAGCCCGCAGCGGAAGCCGGGCCCGAAGCCGAACCGTCGCCCCCGCCCCCGCCCCCTGCGGCGCCCGCGGCACCGACGCTGGCGACACCACCGGCCGAGCCCCGGGCGGCCCTCCCGGCGCCCCGCAACCCGGACAACCCCGCCCGGCGGCAGCTGGCCGAGGAACTCCTGGCGGAACTGCGCCGGGTCGACCCCCGCCTCCTCCTCGGCGAACGGGACGTCCAACGCCTCGCAGGGGGCGTCGAGGCCTGGCTGGAGCGCGGCGCCACCCATCAGGCGGTGACCAGCGCCCTCGTGGCGAACCTCCCGGACCGCCCCCGCAGCCCGGCGGGCCTGGTGGCCCACCGCCTGACGGCCCAGCTCCCGCCCCTCCTGGCACCGCCGGCCCGCAGCGCGCCCTTCGTCCCGCCGGACCCCTTCCAGAGCTGCGAGAAATGCGACCGCGCCTTCCGCAGCCCGTCCCCCGGCACCTGCAACGGCTGCGCCGCCCCATGACCCCGGGGGACGGCTACGCGTCCGTCATCTTCGGCATCTCGCCCGCCGTCTTCCCCATGTCGATCACCGCGAACGCCGCCCCCTGCTGGTCCGTCAGCGCAGCGAACCGGCCGAACGGGCTGTCCATGGGCCCGAAATGGAGCGTCCCGCCGCGCGACTGCGCCTTGGCGACGGCGTCGTCGCAGTCCGCCACGGCGAAGAAGACCTGGATGTACGGAGGGATCTCCGGCGGGAACTCCTCACCCATCCGCATCCGGCCGAGCACCGGGTTCTGCGGGCCGCCGACGCTGTAGATCTTGTAGTCCATCCCGGCCGCCTCGGGGTCGTCACCGGGCTCCATGCGCTGGACGCCGTACGGGAAGACCTGCTTCAGGAACGCGTCCGCCTTGTCCGGCTCCCGGGTGAAGACCTCCGCCCACGCGTACGCGCCCGGCTCGCCGGTCTTCTCGAAGCCCCGGTGCTCGCCCGGCTGCCACACGCCGAACACCGCGCCGCTCGGCTCCTTCGCAAGCACCATCGTGCCGAAGGTGCCCACCTGCATCGGCTCCATCATCAGCTGCCCGCCCGCCGACCTGATCTTGTCGGCGGTCGCCTCGGCATCGGGCGAGGCGAAGTAGAGGCACCACTGCGAGGGGGCCTCGCCCCCCGGCATGGGCGGGACCACGGCCGCGACCGCCTTGCCGTCGGAGTAGGCCTGGGTGTAGTTGCCGTACTCGCTGCTCGCGTCGCCGAACGTCCAGCCCAGCACCTCGCCGTAGAAGCTCTTGGCGCCCTCCACGTCCTTGAACATCGCGTCCACCCAGCAGGGAGCGCCTTCGGGGAACTCAGCCATGATCGATCGACTCCTGTGTCGTCGTGCCGTTGCGTGTGTGGTGCAGGTCGCGTTCCGCGTTCTTCTCACGCTAGGCGGGCGGTGCGGCGACCGCGCGGGGAACGCGCCCGCGCGGGACGCTGGAGGCATGGACATCACGATGCGGCTGGCCCAGCAGCCGGAGGCCGACGAGCTCCTCGGCCGCAGCCCCCTCGCCGCGCTCGTCGGCATGCTGCTCGACCAGCAGGTGCCGATGGAATGGGCGTTCTCGGGGCCGTACACGATCGCCCGGCGACTCGGCGCGGACGACCTGGACGCCCACGCCATCGCGGCGTACGACCCGGAGGCCTTCGCCGCGCTGCTCTCCGAGAAGCCGGCCGTGCACCGCTACCCGGGATCGATGGCGAAGCGCGTCCAGCAGCTGTGCGCGTACCTCGTGGAGCACTACGACGGGGACGCGGAGGCCCTGTGGCGCGGGGTGGAGACGGGGAAGGAGCTGCTGGAGCGGCTCAAGGCGCTCCCCGGCTTCGGCGAGCAGAAGGCGCAGATCTTCCTGGCGCTGCTGGGCAAGCAGCTGCACGTCCGCCCCACGGGATGGCGCGAGGCGGCCGGCGGTTACGGACAGGCGAACGTCTACCGCTCCGCGGCCGACATCACGGGGCCGGAATCGCTGGCCAAGGTGCGAGCGCACAAGCAGGAGATGAAGGCAGCCGCCAAGGCGCGCAAAACCGCGGACTGACGGACTGACCGGGGAATCAGGGAATCAGGGGCTGACCCACCCCCGGCCGGCCCGTGGACGACGGGACCGCTACGCGGGGAGCGCCGCCCGGGCCGGGCGCCGGCGCAGCGCCGAGGCGTAGACCTCGTCCGCGTCCAGGCGCCGCAGCTCCTCCGCGACCAGCTCCGCCTTGCCGCGGATCTTCAGGGCCACCTTGCGGTCCGGGCTGCCCGGCAGGACCAGGGTGGCCAGGGCCCCGTTCGGGCGGTCCACCTGGATCTCCCCGCCGGTGGTCTCCAGCCGGACCCGCGTGATCACCGGCCCGTCCGTGGTGATCCGCTCGACCGGCACCCCGAGCCGGTCCTCCAGCCAGCGCGCCAGCAGCTCGGCGCTCGGGTTGTCGGCCTCGCTCTCCACCGCCCCGGCCGTCACCGGCAGCGGCTTCTGGTCCAGGGCGGCGGCCAGCAGGGACCGCCAGGGCGTCAGCCGGGTCCAGGCCAGGTCGGTGTCCCCGGGGGCGTAGGCCGCAGCCCGCTCGTCCAGTACGCCGACGGGGTCCGGCGCCGCCTCGGCGTCCGTGATCCGGCGCTGCGCCAGTGCGCCCAGCGGATCCCGGGCCGGGTCCTCGGGGGCGTCGGCCGGCCACCACGCCACCACCGGCGCGTCCGGCACCAGCAGGGGCAGGACCACGGAGCCGGCCTGGGCGGTGAGCGCCCCGTGCAGTCGCAGCACCACGATCTCCCCGCTCCCGGCGTCCGAGCCGACCCGCAGCTCGGCGTCCAGACGGGTCTGGCGGAGCTTGTGCGGACCGCGCGAGGTGCGCTTGATCACCGCGATGATCCGGCACGGGTGCTCGCGGGAGGCCTCGGAGGCCGCGCGGACGGCGTCGTACGCGTTCTCCTCGTCGGTGGCGATGACGAGCGTCAGCACCAGGCCCATGGTGGGGCTGCCGATGGCCCGGCGGGCGTCGAGCAGGGCCCGGTCGACCTTGCTGGAGGTGGTGTCGGTGAGTTCGGTCCGCATGGTCGAAGTCTGTCAGCGGCGGGCCGCCCGGCAGCACCCGGTCCGCAACTCCCGCGGCCTGATACGTCACATGCGGCCCCGGCCCGTGCCCGGCCCGACGGGTCCCACCGCCCGCGCGGCCCGGGGCGCGGGTACGTCAACGGCGCCGCTTCGCCGTCCCGAAGACCGACCGGGAGATCTCCCGCCCCAGCTGGGTACCGATCGAGCGGGCCAGCGAGCGGAACAGACCGCTGCCGACGACCTGTTCGGCCAGCGACCGCTCCTTCGGCGCGCCCCGCCCCGCCTTCGCGGCCGCCCGGTGCTCCTTCTCCGCTTCCCTCTCCGCCTCCGCCGCGGCCGCGGCCCGCTCCGCCGCCTCCTCCGCCGCCGCCTGCTCGGCGCTGATCTTCTCGTACGCCGACTCCCGGTCCACCGGCTGGGCGTACCGCGCGTACAGGGCCGAGGACTTCACGGCCCGGTCCAGCGCCTCCGGCGCGATCGGGCCCATCAGCGACTGCGGGGCGCGCAGCCGGGTCGCCGCCACCGGGGTCGGCGCACCCTTCTCGCTCAGCACGGTGACCACCGCCTCGCCGGTCCCGAGCCCGGTGAGCAGCTCCTCCAGGTCGTAGGGGGAGGTGGGGAAGGTCTTCACGGTGGCCTTCAGCGCCTTCGCGTCGTCGGGCGTGAAGGCGCGCAGGGCGTGCTGGACGCGGTTGCCGAGCTGGCCGAGCACGTCCGCCGGCACGTCCTTCGGGGTCTGCGTCACGAAGAACACCCCGATCCCCTTGGAGCGGATCAGGCGCACCGTCTGGGTGATGGACTCCAGGAAGGCCTTCGAGGCGCCGTGGAAGAGCAGGTGCGCCTCGTCGAAGAAGAAGACCAGCTTGGGCCGCTCCAGATCGCCCACTTCGGGCAGGTCGGTGTAGAGGTCGGCCAGCAGCCACATCAGGAAGGTGGAGAACAGCTGCGGTTTGTCCTGGACCGCCGGGAGCTCCAGTACGGAGACCACCCCGCGCCCGTCCGGGGCCGTGCGCAGGAAAGCGGCCGTGTCGAACTCGGGCTCTCCGAAGAACTCGGCGGCGCCCTGCTGCTCGAACGCCGTCAGCGCCCGCAGGATCACCCCGGCCGTCACCGTGGACAGCCCCCCGATGCCCTTGAGCTCGGCCTTGCCCTGGTCGGAGACGAGGAAGGCGACGACCGCGCGCAGGTCCTTGAGGTCGATCAGCTCCAGGCCCTTGGAATCGGCGTAATGGAAGATCAGGCCGAGGGACTGTTCCTGCGTCTGGTTGAGCTGGAGCACCTTCGACATCAGGACGGGGCCGAAACTCGTCACCGTGGCCCGTAGCGGAATGCCGGTGCCGATCCCGCCCAGTGCGTAGAACTCGCCGGGACATCCGGTGGCCTGCCAGTCCTGGGCGACCTCCGCGGCCCGCTGGGCCACGCGGTCGCCGGGGGTGCCGGGCGCCGAGATGCCCGACACGTCGCCCTTGACGTCGGCGAGGAACACCGGGACGCCGTGCGCGGAGAGTTGCTCGGCGATGAGCTGCAGGGTCTTGGTCTTGCCCGTTCCGGTGGCGCCGGCGACCAGGCCGTGCCGGTTGAGCATGGACAGCGGAATGCGGATCTGCCGGTCGGGCAGACAGGCACCGTCCCAGAGCAGGGCCCCCAGGTCGAGCGCGGGCCCGGTGAAGGCGTACCCGGCGGCGATCCGGTCGGCCGGGGACGCGGGGTCGGTGCTCTCGCTCATACATCACTCCCGAATTGGACCTGTGTGCCACTTTTGCACCGGGATTGCGAGGCTGCGCCCGCAGGCACCGGCCCGGTAGGCTTTCCGTGTGATCTTCAAGCGCATCGGAAACGGGCGGCCGTACCCCGACCACGGCAGGGAAACCACCCGGCAGTGGGCGGATGTCGCCCCGCGCCCGGTCCGGCTCGACCAGCTGGTGACCACCAAGGGACAGCTGGACCTTGAGACGCTGCTCGCCGAGGACTCGACGTTCTACGGGGACCTCTTCGCCCACGTCGTGAAGTGGCAGGGCGACCTCTACCTGGAGGACGGCCTGCACCGCGCCGTGCGCGCAGCCCTCCAGCAGCGCCAGGTCCTGCACGCGCGCGTCCTCGAAATGGACTGACCGGCAGAGCCTGTCCGTTCCCTTTCCGGCGCCGTCAGGCGTCAGGCGCTCCCCGGCACGCCAGGCGCTTCCCGGTTCGCGTGGATTGCGCCGTTCGGGTCGGTCTTGCCCTATCAACACATCATTTGGTGGGCATCGAGAGCGGGCGGTACTACGCTGCGCCCATGAGCATGCTCACTCCCCCCGGCATGGGCGGAAAGTACCGCGTCACGGGAGCGGCCTACCCCCGTATGAGCCGGCCCCGACGGCGCCGTCGGATCGTCCTGACCGCGCTCGGAGCAGTCCTCGGTCTCGCGCTGCTCGGCTACGGGACCCTGCAGCTCATGGACGTCTTCCGCGGCGGGAGCGGCGGAAAACGCCACGCCGCCGGCAAGGACTGCGCGACGGCGGCACCGGCGAAGCCCAAGGCGGGCGGCGCCGCGGCAGCCGCCGCCAACGCCTCGGCCCCGCCCGCCGTCACGCTCCCCGAGCCCGGCCAGATCACGGTCAACGTCTACAACGCGACCCCGCGCGCGGGACTGGCCAAGGCCGTCGGCGACGAGCTGAAGAAGCGCGGCTTCACCATCGGCAAGGTCGGCAACGCCCCCGCGGACTTCGACAAGAAGGTGCCGGGCACCGGGATACTGCTCGGCTCCCCCACGACCGACAAGGGCGCCTACTCCGTACTGGGCACCCAGATCGAGGGCGACACGCAGCAGACCGACACCCGCGAGGGCGCGGACATCGACCTGATCCTCGGCGACGCCTTCAAGGAGCTCAGCCCGAAGGAGACCGCGGACCGGGAGCTGGCCGTGCTCGCGCACCCGCAGCCCGCGCCCGCCAAGACCTGCTGAGGGCCGGCCGAGCGGCCGCCGCCCCTCAACGCCGCAGGGCCGCCCCGGAGGGCGGCCCTGCGGCGTTCACGTCGTCCGTGAGCGGTTCGTCCGTGAGCGGCTCGCCCGTGAGCGGCGCCCGTCAGCGACTCGCCCGTGAGCGGCTGTTCCTCCTCGGCTCCTACTCGGCCGAGCCGTACATGCGGTCCCCCGCGTCGCCCAGCCCCGGCACGATGTAGCCGTGCTCGTTGAGCCGCTCGTCCACCGCGGCCGTCACCACCGTCACCGGCGTGCCCGCGAGCTCGCGCTCCATGACCTCGACGCCCTCCGGCGCGGCCAGCAGCACCACGGCCGTGACGTCGTCGGCGCCGCGCTTGATCAGCTCCTGGATCGCCGCGACGAGGGTGCCGCCGGTGGCCAGCATCGGGTCGACGACGTAGACCTGGCGTCCGGAGAGGTCCTCCGGCATGCGCGTCGCGTAGGTGGAGGCCTCCAGGGTCTCCTCGTTGCGGACCATGCCGAGGAAACCCACCTCGGCGGTCGGCAGCAGCCGCACCATGCCGTCCAGCATGCCCAGGCCGGCGCGCAGGATCGGCACGACCAGCGGACGCGGGTGGGACAGCTTCACGCCGGTGGTCGGGCCGACGGGGGTGGTGATGTCGGACTGCTCGGTGCGGACGTCGCGGGTGGCCTCGTACGCGAGGAGGGTCACCAGCTCGTCGGCGAGCCGCCGGAAGGTGGGGGAGTCGGTGCGCTTGTCGCGCAGGGTGGTCAGTTTGTGCGCCACCAACGGGTGATCGACGACCTGCAAACGCACAACATCCTCCAAGACTCAGCTGCCGGGTTCCGACCTGCGACCTGCAAAAACGGCCGCATGTTTCCGCGACCCACAGGCAAAAGGCTACGCGGTGCGCGCACCCGCGCGCGTACGAACGGTCGGCCGGGCCCGCCCGGGCCGCGTATTGCGGCCCGCCCGCACGCCCAGCAGGCTGGACGGATGAGGAACGCACCGGTGATCGCGGCCGTCGACGGATCCGACCACAGCCTGGCGGCGCTGGAATGGGCCCGGACCGCAGCCCTGCGCCACCGCACCGGGCTCGTGGTCGCCCACGTGCTCCCCGACAGCTCCCAGCTCTACGCGGCCCGCCGCTCGGCCCTGGCCGACGCCTCGGAGCCCGAGCAGTACGCCGACCCGGTCGCCGAGCAGATCCGCACCCTGCTCGCCGCGGCCAAGAACGCCGACCTGCCGGACGAGGTGCGCTACGAGGCGCTGGAGGGCTCCGTCCCCGAGGCCCTTCGGGTGATCGGAGCCGAGGCGCGGATGCTGGTCATGGGCTCCCGGGGCCGCGGCGGCTTCGCCGCCCTGCTGCTCGGCTCCAACAGCCGCGCCGTGGCCACGACCGCCCCGTGCCCGGTGGTGGTCGTCCCGCACGCGGAGCGCGGGGTGGAGGCCGCCTCGGAGCCCTCGGCCGGGCGGGTGGTGCTCGGCCTGCACGCCGCCGAGACGGCCGACGACGTACTGGACTTCGCCTTCGCGGACGCGGCCGCGCGGGGGACCACCGTCCAGGTGGTCTCCGCGTACGCCGTCCCGCCCGCGCCGGCCCTCGTGATCGACAGCCCCTTCACGGTGATCCCGCCGGAGGGCCTCGCCGACGACGGCGACGCGGTGCCGGCGGAGCGGGAGATGCTGAGGGCCCAGACGGAGCGGCTGGCACCGTGGCGGACCCGGTATCCGGACGTGCCGGTCGAGCAGGCCGCCGTCCCCGGGGACGCGGCGGGCCGGCTGGTGACCGCCTCCCGGTCGGCGGCGCTGGTGGTGGTGGGACGCCACCATCCGCGGCGCAGCGTCGGGTCCCTGATGATCGGCTCGGTGGCGCACGCCGTCCTGCACCACGCGCACGGCCCGGTGGCCGTCGTACCGACCCTGTCGGATGGCGTCTGACCTGCACGGGGGTGGCATCAATCGGGCTGTCCGGGGGAAAGTGGAGGCAGGGGGTCTGCTTCGCGCCTGCGGAGGAGGACGACCGGACCAGCCAGGGGTGGTGGCCGATGCCCGACACGCAGTCGAGCCAACAGAATGACGAGTCCGAGACGACGGAGACGGCGGCGCAGCGAAGAGCGCGCCGGGCCCAGTTCCTGCGCGACCTGATGGAGGCGCGGGCCCTGCGCGACCGCGTCCAGCCCCGCCGCGCACGCGCGGCCCGCATGCGCCAGCAGATGCGCATGCGTACCTTCCGCTGGTAGCGACCGGCCCTTCCGCTGGTGGCGGCCGGCGCCGGAGCGCGACACGGCCGGGGCGCCGGGACGATCCGCACCGCGCCGTACGGCCCGCTGCGGGGCGCTGCCCACGGCCCCCCGAAAGGGCCGCCGCGCCGGGATGACGCAGGTGGATCGGCGGCGGCCGGCAGACCGCCCCGCCGCACCTCCGCGCCCCCGGGAGCGCACGGCACGGCACGACGCAAGCGCGGAAGACCTCTCGCAACGCCGCTGTTTCTGCCACGATGCCGATTGGGCGGGGCACGAAACGGTGAGCAGGACGGCCGTTCCAACCCTCCCCACCTCCGGCCGGGGGGACCTCCAACCGGCACGCCTATGACCAGTGGGAGAGTCACGGTGTATTTCGCCGCACTGCTCGCGCGCACCGAAGACGGGTGGGAAGCGAGCGACATGGAACTCGACGACGTCGAGTCCCTCAGTGATCTGATCGATCTCGCCCGTGCCGCCGCTGTCGACGACGACACGGTGGTCGCCCTCATCGAGCAGGAGGACGCCTGGTTCGGCGTCGTCCGCGTGGACGGCGAGGAGGACCCGCGGTACTTCGTGTCGAACGCCGCCGCGGCCTCCCGCAGCTCCTACGGCTCGATGCTGACCGACGAGCTGCTGGGCAGCGACGAGGAGGACGACGAACTCGACGAACTGGACCTGGACGGCACCGAGGACGGCGATGAGGACACCATCTCCGCGTTCACCGGCCTGGAGGACGGCGAGGACGAGGAGGTCGGGCCGGGCGCGGAGCCGGTCCCGGCCGGTCCGCTCGGCGACCCCCGGCTGCTCGACGACCTCGGCGTCAGCCACAAACAACTGATGACCCTCGACGGGGACGCCCTCTCGGAGATCGCCGAATCCCTCGGCGCCACCGAGGTGCTGGAGGCCGTCCGCTAGTGATCGCCATGCACCACCCCACGCACGGTCCCGATCCCGTACGGGACCCGTGGCGGGACTCCATGCGCCTGGCGCTCCAGGAGGCCGCCCGGGCGGTGCCGGCCGGCGACGTGCCGGTCGGCGCCGTCGTGCTGGGCCCGGACGGCGGCCTCCTGGCCACCGGGTACAACGAACGGGAAGCCACCGGCGACCCGACGGCGCACGCCGAGGTACTGGCGCTGCGCCGGGCGGCCGCCCGGCTGGGGGAATGGCGGCTCGCGGGGTGCACCCTGGTGGTGACCCTGGAGCCGTGCGTGATGTGCGCGGGCGCGCTCGTCCAGTCGCGCGTGGCCCGCGTCGTGTACGGGGCCGCGGACGAGAAGGCGGGCGCGGCGGGGTCGCTGTGGGACCTCGTACGGGACCGCAGGCTCAACCACCGTCCCGAAGTGGTCCGTGGCGTGCTCGGCGAGGAGTGCGCGCGGCAGCTCACGGACTTCTTCAGAGAGCTCTGAGGCGGCTCGGGCGCACCGATTTCAGTGGATGCCGATCCTTAGGCTAGGATCCATCTCGGTAGTGTGTCCGAGTGGCCGAAGGAGCTCGCCTCGAAAGCGAGTATGGGGCAACCCATCGGGGGTTCAAATCCCTCCACTACCGCTTCGACCGAGAGCCCCGCCCCGCAAGGGTCGGGGCTCTCGGCGTTTCCCGGCTCGGGGCTTCCCGGCTCTCGGCGTTTCCCGCTGCGCGGAGGCCGGTCCCGAACGGGCGCCGGGGCGTACTCCGCTCCGGTGGGGCGGGGGCGGCCGCGCGTGACCGGCCGCCCGCTCGGCCGTTGTCACGGCATGACCAAGACCCAGCGCATGCTCGCCGCCTTCGCCCTCGCGGGGGCCGCCGCGGGCCTCGCCGCACCGGCCGCCTCCGCCGCCCCGCTGACCCCGCTCACCCTCCCGGACCTGCCGCAGGCCGCCCCCGGCATGCCGGAAGGGGCCACCCCCGGCTCCGTGCAGGAGATCGGCGGCCAGATCACCCCCGGGCTGAACCAGCTCGGCCAGCTGATGGACCTGCCGAACCACCTGGCGCCCGTGATCGCCCCCGTCGAGCCCGTCCTGGGCCTGGCCGGCGCCATCCAGTAGCCGTCCGGGCGAAGTCCCCCGCGCACCGGCAAAAGGCCCGGGACGGCGGGTCCTTGGTCCGTGAAGACCGGGTGAGGGCCCGGACATGACCGGTTAGACTCACCCGACTGCGCACAGCCTGTGGGGGAGGCCGACACCGCTCATGGAAACCAAGAAGATGATCATGGGTGGACTATTGGTGTTCGTCCTCTTCGTGATCATCACCCAGCCGGTCAAGGCGGCCGACATCGTCAAAATAGGCTTCCAGGGCATCTCCGACGCCGCCCACGGGATCGGCGCGTTCATGACGGAACTGGTGCGCTGACCCGACGCTGAAGCGGTTTCCGGACTCCCGGCCCCCCACTCCGACGGGTGGGGGGCTTTGCGTTACCGGCACGCCGCCCCCGCCGCGCGCCCGCGGCGCCCGGCGGGGCGGCCTTGTCGTGGCCCCACCCAAAACACCCCATTATGCCCAACTTGCCCTCAACACGGCGATATACGGTGCTTGCACACAGTGCACATGTCTTGTGATGCTATGACCGCTTTTGACGGATGAGTTACATGAAGGGGTGGCGTGACCGTGCCGGCCAGTACTGCGCCTCAGGTGCCACCCCAGCAGGACCCCCAGCACGGACCCCAGCACGGGTCACAGCACGGTCCCCAGCACGGGATCGAGCAGATCGAGCAGGTCCCGCCCCAGCAGGAAGCCCAGCCGCACGCCCAGCCGCACCCCCAGCCGCATCCCCAGCAGGGCGCCCGGCCGGCCGAGCCCCCGCACGCCCGGCCCGAGGCCGTCCCCCAGGCCGCCCCCGAGGAGCCGCCGGCCGCCCCCAGGCCGCAGAGCCGGGGGGCCGACACCCGGGCCCTCACCCAGGTCCTGTTCGGGCAGCTGAAAGGCCTTCAGCCGGGCACCAGCGAGCACAACCGGGTGCGCGGGGCCCTGATCGAGGCCAACCTCCCGCTCGTCCGTTACGCGGCCGCCCGCTTCCGCAGCCGCAACGAGCCGATGGAGGACGTGGTCCAGGTCGGCACGATCGGGCTCATCAACGCCATCGACCGCTTCGACCCCGACCGCGGGGTGCAGTTCCCGACGTTCGCCATGCCGACCGTCGTGGGCGAGATCAAGCGGTATTTCCGCGACAACGTCCGCACCGTGCACGTGCCGCGCCGGCTCCACGAGCTGTGGGTCCAGGTGAACGCGGCCACCGAGGACCTCACCACCCTGCACGGGCGCACCCCGACCACGCCCGAGATCGCCGAGCGGCTGCGGATCACCGAGGAGGAGGTGCTGTCGTGCATCGAGGCCGGCCGCAGCTACCACGCCACCTCACTGGAGGCCGCCCAGGAGGGTGACGGGCTGCCTGGGCTGCTGGACCGCCTCGGCTACGAGGACCCCGAGCTCGCCGGTGTCGAGCACCGGGACCTCGTACGGCACCTCCTCGTACAGCTGCCCGAACGTGAACAAAGGATCCTGCTGCTGCGGTACTACAACAATCTGACGCAGTCGCAGATCAGCGCGGAGCTCGGGGTCTCCCAGATGCACGTGTCGCGGCTGCTCGCGCGGAGCTTCGCGCGCCTGCGATCCGCAAACAGGATCGAGGCCTAATCAGAACGAGTGGAGATCGCTCCACCGTTTCCCGACAGAACGGGCTCATTCCGCTCTGTCGCTGGAGACATATGTCGACATGGCGCTACAGCGCGTTGCCGACATGTGACATTCTGCTGGAACCGCGTTTGCCGCAGCTCCGCCTCCGGTATTCAGGTGGAGGCTGCGTTCCTCCGACGGGCGCGCCCAACGCGACCGTCCGCGACCTCAAGGGGGTGGCATGTCCGTAGATCAGGGCAGCTCCAAGGTGCTCACGCTCGTCAAGAGCGAGGCGCCGGCAGCACCTGCAGCGTTCGACCGCTCGGAAGCCATCGACACCCGCACCCTCTCCCGCTCCCTCTTCCAGCGACTTGCCGCCCTGGACGCGGACAGCCCCGAACGGGCGTACGTACGCGACACCCTGATCGAGCTGAACCTGCCCCTCGTGCGGTACGCGGCCGCCCGCTTCCGCAGCCGCAACGAGCCGATGGAGGACATCGTCCAGGTCGGCACGATCGGCCTGATCAAGGCGATCGACCGGTTCGACTGCGAACGCGGGGTGGAGTTCCCGACCTTCGCCATGCCGACGGTCGTGGGCGAGATCAAACGATTCTTTAGGGACACCTCCTGGTCCGTGCGCGTCCCGCGCCGCCTCCAGGAACTGCGCCTCGCCCTCACCAAGGCCAGCGACGAGCTCGCACAGAAGCTCGACCGTTCGCCGACGGTGCCCGAACTGGCCGCCGTGCTCGGGGTGTCGGAGGAGGACGTGGTCGACGGTCTCGCCGTCGGCAACGCCTACACCGCCTCCTCGCTCGACTCGCCCTCCCCCGAGGACGAGGGCGGCGAGGGCTCGCTCGCGGACCGCCTCGGCTACGAGGACAGCGCCCTCGAAGGCGTCGAGTACCGCGAGTCGCTGAAGCCGCTGCTCGCCAAACTCCCGCCCCGGGAACGGCAGATCATCATGCTGCGGTTCTTCGCGAACATGACCCAGTCGCAGATCGGCGAGGAGGTCGGCATCTCCCAGATGCACGTCTCCCGGCTGCTGACGCGCACGCTCGCGCAGCTGCGGGTGGGCCTGATCGGCGAGTGACGGCGGCGCCCGGCCGGTGAGTGCGTACGGGGTTCCCATCTGACGCGGAGTCAGTGACACTACCGCGATGCGGATGGGACCTCGCGCCTTCACCCTCGTCGCCCTGTGCTGCACGGCCGCCGCCGCGGGCCTGACCGGCTGCGGCGGGCCCGTGCGCGACGGCTACGCGGCCGCGGGCGCGGTGGCCCCCGGCCCGGAGCGGGTCGCGGGAGACAACGTCGCGCCGCAGGACCCGGTGGAGTTCCAGCCGCTCTCCACCGCGTCGGCGGCGGGCGGATCCCCGTCCGCCGTCCGTACGTCTCCCGGTGCACCGCAGGCCCAGGCTCCGGCCGGCTCCGCCCGGGGCGGAGCCACGACCACCGCGCCCGGCGCCCCGCCCCCGCCCTCCACGGCGCCCGGGGCGGGGCCGGCCGCACCACCGGACACCGGCACACCCGGCACCCCCGGCACCCCGCCGGGCACCACGCCGCCCGGCACCACCCCGGGGACCACACCGCCGCCCGCGTCCACGCCGGCGCGGCTGACGCTCGGCCCGCTGACGCGCGCTCCGGCGGCGGACCGCTGGTGCGAGCGGGTGACCGTGGGATTCACCAACAGCGGCAGCACGGCGGCGCGTTCGGGCACGGTCGGCTTCGAGACGCACGTCATCGGCGCGCTCGGCATCGACTGGGCGACGATCACCACGACCCAGCCGCTGCCCGCACCCGTCCCGGGCGGCACGACGAGGACGCAGACCTACACGGTCTGCGTGGAGTCCTGGCGGGTCCCCCTGGGCATGCACGTGGAGACCCGCCGGGCCACGGCCACCTGGAGCTGAGCCCGGGGCCCGGGGCTCCGCGCAGGGCCTGGCGGCTCAGCGCGGGACCCGGCGGCTCAGCGCGGGACCCGGCGGCTCAGCGCGGGACCCGGCGGCTCAGCGCAGGACCCGGCGGCTCAGCGCAGGGCCAGCCAGGCGACCGCGCCGATGAGGAGCACGAGGCCGAGGGCCAGGCCCAGCCAGACCCCCGTCTTCGAGCCGGCCGGCTTCGGCTGCCGGCGGGAGCCGGGGGCGGCCGCCCGCGCGGGCTCGGCCTCCTCCACGAACGCTCGGAACATCTGGGTGCTGCCCGCGGGGTCGTAGGTGCCCTCGGGACCCTGGGAGTTGTGGTTCGGGTTCGAGTACTGGTTCGCAGCCATGGGTCAGGACCCTAGCGGGTTTTCCGATTCCTTTACCGCCCCACCCCCTGGATTCATTTGCCTGTAGCAACCAATCGCTTCTATGGTTGCCCTAAGCAACAACTGACGAAAGAGGGAGAAGGGGACACCCCGTGACCACCGCCACCCGCTACGAGGAGCTGGCCCGCCAGCTCACCGGCATCGGCGCGGTCAAGCGCGATCTCGCCCGCATCCTCCCCGCGGACTGCCCGCCCGGCTCCGCCGCCGTGCTCACGGTGCTCGACCGCCACGGCGAGATGCGGCTCAGCCGCCTCGCCGACCACATGGCCGTCGACATCTCCGTGACCAGCCGCCACGTGGCCCACGTGGCCGACCGCGGGTGGATCACCCGCGACATCGACCCCGGGGACGGCCGCTGCCGGATCCTGCGGCTCACCCCGGCCGGCCGCGCACTGCTCGCCGAGCTCGGCGCCCGGTACACCGGCGCCCTCGAAAGAGCGCTCGCCGACTGGTCCGCCCACGACATCGACGTACTCAACACCCTGCTGTCCCGGCTCCGATCGAGCTTCTAGACACTTCCGGACGAAGGAACCACATGGCTAGCCCCACACCCACCGGTGTGCGGGCAGGCGGCCCCTCGGAGACCACTTCCGACGGCGTGTCCGCGCCCGCCCCCGCCCCGATGACCCACCCCCAGATCATGAAGGCGCTGTCCGGGCTCATGCTCGGCATGTTCGTGGCGATCCTGTCGTCCACGATCGTCTCCAACGCCCTGCCGCAGATCATCAGCGACCTCGGCGGCACCCAGTCCTCCTACACCTGGGTCGTCACCGCGGCCCTGCTGTCGATGACGGCGGCGACCCCCCTGTGGGGCAAGCTGTCCGACCTCTTCAGCAAGAAGCTGCTGGTCCAGATATCCCTGGTCGTCTACGTCCTCGGCTCCGTGGTCGCCGGCATGTCCCAGAACACCGGGATGCTCATCGCCTGCCGCGTGGTCCAGGGCATCGGCGTCGGCGGCCTGTCCGCCCTCGCCCAGATCGTGATGGCCGCGATGATCTCCCCGCGCGAGCGCGGCCGGTACAGCGGCTACCTCGGTGCGGTGTTCGCCGTCGCCACCGTCGGCGGTCCGCTGCTCGGCGGCGTCATCACCGACACCGAGTGGCTGGGCTGGCGCTGGTGCTTCTACGTCGGCGTCCCCTTCGCGATCATCGCGCTGATCGTCCTGCAGAAGACGCTGCGCCTCCCCGTCGTCCGCCGCGACGTCAAGGTCGACTGGCTCGGCGCCTTCCTGATCAGCGGCGCCGTGTCGCTGCTGCTGATCTGGGTCACGCAGGCCGGGGACTCGTACGGCTGGCTGTCCTGGACCACCGTGGCGATGACCGGCGGCGCGGTCGTGCTCGGCGTGCTCTTCCTGCTCGTGGAGTCGAGGGCGAGCGACCCGATCATCCCGCTGCGCCTGTTCCGCAACAAGACCATCAGCCTCGCCTCGGCGGCCTCGCTGTTCGTCGGTGTCGCGATGTTCTCGGGCACGGTGTTTTTCAGCCAGTTCTTCCAGCTGGCCCGGGGTGAGTCCCCCACGATGTCCGGAATCCTCACGATTCCGATGATCGGCGGGCTCTTCGTCTCCTCCACGGTTTCCGGTCAGGTGATCACCAAGACCGGCAAGTGGAAGGCCTGGCTCGTCTCCGGCGGCGTCCTGCTGACGGCCGGCCTCGGACTGCTGGGCACCCTGCGGTACGACACCCCGTACTGGCACATCGCGATCCACATGGCGCTGACCGGCCTCGGTCTCGGCATGATGATGCAGAACCTGGTCCTCGCCACCCAGAACCAGGTGGCCCCCGAGGACCTGGGCGCGGCCAGCTCGGTCGTCACCTTCTTCCGCTCGCTCGGCGGCGCCGTGGGCGTCTCGGCGCTCGGCGCGGTCATGGCCAACCGGGTCACCCACTACGTCAAGGACGGACTCGCCGCACTCGGCCCGAAGGCGGCGGCGATGGGCCACGGCGGCACCGCCGGGGGCGGGATCCCCGACCTGGACAAGCTGCCTGCGCCGTTCCGCCAGGTCGTCGAGTCCGCGTACGGGCACGGCGTCGGCGACGTCTTCCTCTACGCCGCTCCCTGCGCGCTCCTCGGGCTGATCCTGGTGCTGTTCATCAAGGAGGTCGCCCTGAAGTCGAAGCCTGCGGTGCACACCCCGGCCGCGGGCTCCGCGCCGGCCTCCGCGTCGGCCTCGGCGTCGGCCTCCGCGGCAGCCGAGTAGCCGCGCAGCCGGGCGCCCCGGGGCGGGGGACGCGCTACGCCGTGCCCCGGGCCGGCTCCTGCGCGGCGGCCTGCGCCTCGATGCCGGCGACCAGGACGTCGAGCGCCAGGCCGAAATCGCCGTCGGTCGCCCCCCGGACCGTGCCCCCGCAGCCGTGCAGGAACTGGGATACGGCGAGGTGGGCGCCGGTCCGGGCAGTGTCCGTCAGGCCGGTGGCGTCGAGCAGCCGCTGGAGCGCCGCGTCGAAGGCCCGGGCGTGCGGGCCGATGTTCGGGTACGCCGCGGTCAGCGGAGCCACCCAGGGATGGTCCGCCAGCAGCCGCCGGTAGCCGAAGGCGAGCAGACGCAGCCGGCCGGGCCAGCCCTCGGGGGCGGGCCCGGCCGGACCGGTCTGCGGCAGGATGAGCTGGCCCAGGGCCCGGTCGAGGGCGAGTTCGAGCAGGTCGTGCTTGGTGTCCACGTACCAGTACAGGGACATCGCGGTGACCCCGAGCCCGGCCGCGAGCCGCCGCATGGAAAACCGGGCCAGCCCCTCGGCGTCGAGCAGCCGGACCGTCGCACAGGTGATCCGCTCCCGGTCCAGGCCGGACGGGGCCTCGCTGCGGCGTCTGGCGGGGGCGGTCGGCCGGGAGGCCAGCCACACGCTGGTCCGGGTCTTGCCGCGATCGGCCGCGGTCACCATGGAGGCACCCTCCTCACAACAGCTGGATCAGCCCGGAATGCCCGGTCCGCCCACTTGATGCTAGAGGGTGCCCCTCGCGTTCCGCCTGGTTCAGGACGGGGTGGACGCGCCGTTCAGAGGCGCCGTCAGGTCGTAGAACGTGGCGGTGCCAACCGTGACGGAGCGGAAGTTGGCCCGTACCCAGTTCGCGATGGCGGTGCTCGTGGAGCCACCGGGGCCGCCGGGGCCGCCGCCGCGCATGCCCTCGCCGCCGGAGCCGTTGCCCTCACCGATGAAGTAGTGGAT
This sequence comes from Streptomyces sp. NPDC006326, assembly GCF_040612915.1. Classification (NCBI taxonomy): domain Bacteria; kingdom Bacillati; phylum Actinomycetota; class Actinomycetes; order Kitasatosporales; family Streptomycetaceae; genus Streptomyces; species Streptomyces sp. NPDC006326. Next base: position 99,098 of record NZ_JBEXRC010000002.1, read on the forward strand.
CCGCCCGGCCTTCACGTACTGCTGGAACTTCGCCAGGGTCGGCGACGGGTCGCTGCCGTTGAATCCGCCGACGGGCATGACCGGTTGACCGGAGGCCAGCTGGTAGCCAGCCGCGTTCTGGGCGCCGACGGCGGCCGCCGCCCAGGTGTAGGCGTCCGCGTCCTTGCGCAGCGCCGCCGTGGCCTGTGCGCTGGGCTTCGTACCGTTCAACAGGCCGCCGGGCCCGCCCGCGGAACCACCCCGCCCGGCACGCCCGCCGGGAACTGCGGCGGCTCCGGGTGCCCCGGCGCCGAGGGGGCCGCCGCCCGGGAATCCCCGGGCCCGGTTGCCCGGCGAGCCCCCGGGGCCGGCCTGCGGACCGCCTTGCCGGCCCTGCGGCCCCTGGCCCTGCTGCCCCTGCCCCGGGCCCTGACCCGGGCCCTGCGCGGCGCCCGGCGGCAGGTCCCCGCCCCCGGGGAACCGCATGCCCATCCGGCCGCCCGCGACCGCCGGCCCGGCTGTCACGATCGACCCTCCGCGCGCGGAGTCCACGGTGGTCAGGCAGTACGCGAGCGGACCGGCCAGGGCGGCGCCCAGGCCCAGGGCCGCCGCTCCCAGCGCGAAGCGCCGGCCGAGCCGGGCTCCGAGGAGCAGCCCGAGGGCGGCGGCCGCACCGGCCGCCAGGACCGTCCAGCGCAGCCACGGCAGATAGCCGGAGGAGCGCCCCAGCAGGACGTACGACCACACCGCGGTCAGCGCGAGGGTCCCGGACAGCGTGAGCGCGGCGGCCCGGCTGCCCCGTTCCTCCCACAGCAGCGCGGTGCCCATCCCGACGAGCGCCGCGACGAAGGGCGCCAGCGCCACGGTGTAGTACTCGTGGAAGATGCCCTGCATGTAGCTGAAGACGAGGGCGGTGATCAGCAGCGCCCCGCCCCACACCAGGAATGCGGCGCGGGCCATGCCCTCCAGGGAGTCGGCGGCGCGGCGGGCCCGCCAGGTGATCACCAGTCCGGCCACCAGCATGATCAGGGCCGCGGGCAGCAGCCAGGAGATCTGACCGCCGATGTTGGCCGAGAAGAGCCGGTCGATGCCGGTCTCCCCCCAGCCGCCGCCTCCGCCCCCGGCGCCTCCGGGGCGGCCACCGCCGCCGACGCTGCCGGTCTCGTTGCCGTTGATCCGGCCGAGCCCGTTGTAGCCGAGGGTCAGCTCCAGGAAGGAATTGGTCTGCGAGCCGCCGATGTACGGGCGGGAGGACGCGGGCCAGAGCTCCACGATCGCCACCCACCAGCCGCCCGCCACCACCGTCGCGGCACCGGCGAGCAGCAGTTGCCCGAGCCGGCGGCGCAGGCGGGTGGGCGCGCAGACGGCGTACACGAGGGCGAGCGGCGGCAGGATGACGAAGGCCTGCAGGGTCTTGGTCAGGAAGGCGAAGCCGATCGCGACCCCCGCCCCGACCAGCCATGCCGTGTGGGCGCCGTCGAGCGCGCGCAGGACGCAGGCGACGGTGACCGTCAGCAGCAGGGTCAGCAGCGCGTCGGGGTTGTTGAAACGGAACATCAGCGCGGCGACGGGGGTCAGCGCGAAGACCGCGCCGCTGAGCAGGGCCGCCGCGGGCCCGAAGTGGCGGCGCACCGCGGCGTATAGCACGGCCGTGGTGCCGACGCCCATCAGGGCCTGTGGGACGAGGATCTGCCAGGAGCCGAGCCCGAACAGCCGCACGGACAGGGCCATCGGCCACAGGGCGGCCGGGGGCTTGTCGACGGTGATGGAGTTCCCGGCGTCCGACGAGCCGAAGAAGAAGGCCTTCCAGCTCTCGCTGCCCGCCTGGACGGCCGCGGAGTAGAAGGAGTTGGCATAGCCGGAGGCGCCCAGGTTCCACAGCAGCAGGACGGCGGTGGCCAGGAGCAGCGCCGCGTACGCGGGACGCTCCCAGCGGGGGCGCTCCCGGTGCGCGTGCACCGCCTCACCGGCGCTCGCCTGCCGCTGCGGGGTCGTGGCCCGTTCCGGGAACGGGGAGTCCAGGGGTGGTACGGCCGTGGTCATCGGATGTCGTCCTTCACAGGGGTCGTGCGCCGCTCGGGGAAGACCCAGGCGCGGAAGAGCAGGAACCGCAGCACGGTGGCGGCGAGGTTGGCCGTGATCAGGACGGCCAGTTCGGTGCTGTGGGCGGGGCGGGAGGTGGCGGCGCCGAGGGCCGCGAGGGAGCCGCTGGTCAGCGCCAGGCCGACGGCGAACACGACGAGCCCCTGCGCCTGGTGGCGGACGGCCCTGGCCCGGCCCCGGACCCCGAAGGTGAGCCGGCGGTTGGCCGCGGTGTTCGCGACGGCGGAGAGCAGCAGGGCGGCGGCGTTGGCGGGCTGCGGGCCGGTGCCGAGCCGGAAGAGGGAGTACAGGAGCAGGTAGCCGAGGGTGGACAGCACGCCGACGGCGCAGAAGCCGAGCAGCTGGCGGGCCAGCCCGCTCGGCAGTCCCGGCAGGGCGCTGCGGTCGCGCGGGTCGTCGCCGAAGGGACGGGCGAGCCGGTCGAGCGGCAGTGCGCCCACGGCCAGGGCCCGGCCCACCCGCCAGACGCCCTTGAGGTCCTCGGCGGCGGTCTTCACGAGGTGGACCGTGGAGTCGGGGTCGTCGACCCAGTCCACCGGCACCTCGTGGATCCGCAGTCCGGCCCGCTCGGCGAGCACCAGCATCTCGGTGTCGAAGAACCAGCCCGAGTCCTCCACGAGCGGCAGCAGGCGCTGGGCGACGTCCCGCCGGATGGCCTTGAACCCGCACTGGGCGTCACTGAACCGGGCGGCGAGCGAGGACCGCAGGAGCAGGTTGTAGGCGCGGGAGACGAACTCCCGCTTGGCTCCGCGCACCACCCGTGAGGAGCGGGCGAGGCGGGTGCCGATGGCGAGGTCGGAGTGCCCTGAGATCAGCGGGGCGACCAGCGGCAACAGCGCGTTGAGGTCGGTGGAGAGGTCCACGTCCATGTAGGCGAGGACGGGGGCCTCGGAGCGGGACCAGACGGTGCGCAGGGCGCGGCCGCGGCCCTTCTCCTCCAGACGGGTGCTGCGTACGCCCTCGACGGTGCCCGCAAGGGCGGCCGCGACCTGCGGGGTGCGGTCGGTGCTCGCGTTGTCGGCGATCGTGATCCGGAAGGGGTACGGGAAGGTACGGGTGAGGTGGTCGTGGAGCCGGCGCACGCACGGGCCGAGGTCCTTCTCCTCGTTGAAGACCGGGATCACCACGTCGAGTACGGGCTCGCCGGGCACGGGCGCGAGGTGCGACCGAGCGGGGAGGGCGCCCAGAGAGGTGTCGATTGGCATGCCCCGACCCTCGCCCGGCGGGCTGTCACCGCTGTGTGCTGAGCCTGTGCCTTGACTGTGAGTTCTGCGTCTGGGCGTTCCGCGTCTGGGAGGTCTGCGTCTGGGGGGTCAGCGCATTGGGCATCCGGGCGTTGTGCGACGGTCGGTTCCGCCTGGGGCGCTCCGGGTCCGCGGCCAGGGGCAGCAGGACCTCGAAGCAGGTCCGCCCCGGCTCGCTGCGTACGTCGACCCGCCCGTCGTGCGCGGTCACCACGGCCTCGACGATGGCGAGGCCGAGGCCGGTGGAGCCCGCGTTGCGCGAGCGCGAGGCGTCACCGCGCGCGAACCGCTCGAAGACGTGGGGGAGCAGGGTGGGCGGGATGCCGGGCCCGTCGTCCTCGATCCGCAGCCGGACGGCGGATGTTTCACGTGAAACATGGGCCGTGACGGTGGTGCCGGGCGGGGTGTGTGTGCGGGCGTTGGCCAGCAGGTTGACCAGGACCTGCTGGATCCGGGCCGGGTCGGCGCGGACGGGCGCGGGCTCGTCGGGGAGGGTCAGCCGCCAGTGGTGTTCGGGCCCGGCGGCCCGGGCGTCGCTGACGGCGTCGATGACGAGCGGGGCCAGGTCGGTGTCGGTGGAGCAGAGCGGACGGCCCGCGTCGAGCCGGGCCAGCAGCAGCAGGTCCTCCACGAGCCCGGTCATCCGGGTCGCCTCCGACTCGATGCGGCCCAGGGCGTGCCGGGTGTCGGGGCCGGTCTCCTCCCGGCCCCGGCGGGTCAGTTCGGCGTATCCGCGGATGGAGGCGAGCGGGGTGCGCAGCTCGTGGCTGGCGTCGGCGACGAACTGGCGGACCCGCATCTCGCTCTGCTGGCGGGCGGTGAGGGCGGAGGAGACGTGGCCCAGCATCCGGTTGAGGGCTGCGCCGACCTGGCCGACCTCGGTGCGCGGATCGGCCTCGGCGTCCGGCACCCGCTCGTGGAGGGCCGGTTCGCCGCTGTGCAGCGGAAGTTCGGAGACACGGGTGGCGGTGGCCGCCACCCGGCGCAGCGGACGCAGGGCGACCCCGACCAGGGCCTGTCCGGCGAGGGAGGCGGCGATCAGACCGGCCAGGGTCACGAAGACCTCGACGGCGATCAGGGTGCTCACGGTGGAGTCGACCTCGGCGAGCGGGAAGCCGAGGATCAGGCTGCCGTCGGGGGCGGTCAGCGCCCGGTAGGCACCGAGCCCCGGCACGTCCAGGTCGACGGCCTCGGGCCGGTCCTGTCCGGCGGCCTTGCGGGCGGCCCGCTCGAAGGCGGCCGCCTGGACCGCGGTGAGGGGCCGGCGGGGCTCGTACCCGGGGCCGCCGACGGCTGCGCTGCGGCCGCCGGTACCGACGGCCCGGCCGTTGGCGTCGAGCCGGATCCCGGCGGTGCCGAGCGGGCTGCCGGGACCCAGGATGAAGGCGTCCTTGTCGCGGGCGGCCTTCGCCGCTCCGGCGCCGTGGGTCGCCATCTCGACGGAGACGCGCAGCTGCTCGTCGAGCTTGTCGACGAGGTAGGAGCGCAGCGCGAGGGTGGTGACGGCCCCGATGGCCGCGCCCACGACCGCGATCAAGGCCACCGCCGAGACCACGAGCCGGGCCCGCAGGGACCAGGACCGCGGCGTGCGCAGCGGGCGGGCACCCCCGAATGCGGGGCGGGGCAGTCGCACGGGCACTACTCGGCCGGCTTGATCAGGTATCCGGCGCCTCGCCGGGTGTGGATCATCGGGGGCAGGCCCGGACCGCTCTCCAGCTTCCGCCGCAGGTAGGAGATGTACAGCTCGACGACATTGGCCTGGCCGCCGAAGTCGTAGGACCACACCCGGTCCAGGATCTGGGCCTTGCTCAGCACGCGCCGCGGGTTGCGCATCAGGTAGCGCAGCAGCTCGAACTCGGTGGCGGTCAGGTGGATCTCCTGACCGCCCCGGGACACCTCGTGGCTGTCCTCGTCGAGCCGCAGGTCACCCACGGCCAGTACGGAGCCGCCGCGCGCGGCCTGCGCCGCACCCGAGCGGCGGACCAGTCCGCGCAGCCGGGCCACGACCTCCTCCAGGCTGAACGGCTTGGTGACGTAGTCGTCGCCGCCCGCCGTGAGACCGGCGATCCGGTCCTCGACGGAGTCCTTGGCGGTCAGGAACAGCACCGGGACCTGCGGGAGCTCCCGGCGCAGCCGGCCGAGCACGGCCAGCCCGTCCATGTCGGGGAGCATGATGTCGAGCACCACGACGTCCGGCCGGAAGTCCCGTGCGGTCCGTACCGCGCCGGCCCCGTCCCCCGCGCTGCGGACCTCGCAGCCCTCGTAGCGCAGGGCCATGGACAGCAGCTCGGAGAGCGAGGCCTCGTCGTCGACGACGAGCACCCGGCACGGGGAGCCGTCGGGACGTACGAGGGCGGTGGGCGTGCCGGCGGACGTGGACGCGTGGGAGGTGGTCGTCGCTGTCATACGACCACGCTGGCCGCCGCCTCTGAGAGCGTTCTTGTCCCTCCCTGTGAATTTCCTGAGAAACGCCCCTCAGGGGGTGGGTCCCAGTCCGAACAGGCGGGCTCCGTTGTCGTGGCAGACCGCGCGCAGCCAGTCGTCGCCGAGGCCGAGCCGTTCGAGGGCGAGGAGCTGGTGTTCGTAGGGGTAGGGGATGTTCGGGAAGTCGGTGCCGAGGAGGATCCGGTCGCCGAGGTCCGCCAGCCGTCCGAGGTCCCCCGGCGGGAACCCGCTGAACTGCTCGGAGAAGTCGGTGAAGGCCATGGTGGTGTCCAGCCGCACCTCGGGGTGGCGGTCGGCCAGGTCCAGGAAGTCGGCGTACTCCGGCATGCCCATGTGCGCGACGATCAGCGGCAGCCGCGGGTGGCGGGCGAGCAGCCGGGCGATCGGCTCGGGCCCGGTGTACTTGCCGGGGACGGGACCCGAACCGCAGTGGATCACGGTCGGGATCCGGGCCTCGGCGAGCAGGCCCCAGACGGGTTCGAGCCGCTCGTCGTTCGGGTCGTAACCGCCGACCTGGAGGTGCGCCTTGAAGACCCGGGCGCCCGCCTCGACGGCCTGGCGGACGTACGCGGCCGCCTGCTCCTCGGGGAAGAAGGTCGCGGTGTGCAGGCAGTCGGGCGTGCGGGCGGCGAAGTCCGCGGACCAGGAGTTGAGCCAGGCGGCCATCTCCGGCTTGTGCGGGTAGAGCATGGAGGTGAAGGCGCGGACCCCGAACGCGCGCAGCAGCGCGACCCGCTGCTCCTCTTCGTGCCGGTAGGTGATCGGCCAGGCGACGCCGGTCAGCGGGCCGACCGCGTCGAAGTAGTCCCACACCTTCTCCAGGACCCGCGCGGGCATGAAGTGCGTGTGGACATCGACGAGTCCGGGCAGCCCGAGCCGCTCCCGGAAGGCGCGGACCGCCTCAGTCGTTGCGGGCAAAGCCGTGACTCCGCTCGACGGTGGCGACGTGCAGGGTGTAGCTCTCGTACCAGTCGGCGCGGCCCTGCTTCATGGCCGCCTGGTGCTCCAGGTCCTGCCGCCACAGAGCCAGGGACTCGTGGTCGCGGAAGTAGGCGACCGTGATGCCGAGGCCGCCGGGGGTCCGGGCGGACTCGTAGCCCAGGAAGCCGGGATTGCCCCGGACGATCTCGTTCATCCGGGCGAGGGTCTCCGGGTACCCGGTGTCGTCGGGTGTGCGGACGTTGCTGAACACCGCCATCACATAAGGCGGTTCGAAAGCCGGTACGGGCTGGATGGTCATGGCCACCACCCTCGGCGCCGACCCCCCGGCCTGTCCACAGCTAACAGGCCCGGGAGGCCAAAGGGATCCAAGTTTTGACCCGCCGACCAGGGCCGTGGTCGCGGCGTCGGTCAGAAGAGACCGTCCTGCCCGCCGCCGTCGCCGCGGTCCCCGGGGGGCATGAGCGGGATCCCGGCGACCGGCACCCCGGCCGCGCCCTCGACGGCATCGGCACCGGGGGCGACGAGTTCCCATCCGGCCAGCAGGCGGGTGTCGACCACGAGCCCGTCCGCGAAGTGCAGATCGGGGCCCGCCGCGGCGACGAGGCGGCCGACGACGGTCCCGCCGGGCGCCATCGCGGTGACCACCGTCGTCGGGGCGGGCAGTCCGGCGGGACCCGCCAGCCCGAAGGCGCCCGCGTTGTCGGCGACTTCGCAGCCGAGGCGGTCCAGCGACTCCGGCCATCCCTCCAGCGCGCCGGCCCTGGCATGCAGCTCGGCGACCTCCCGGGCCCGCTCCTCGACGGCCGGCAGGTGCCCTCGTACGGCGCGCTTGCGGGCGTACGCGATCCGGTCCGGCACCCCGAGGGCGGCCCGCAGCAGTTCCTCGGTGCGGCGGGCGGCCATCAGCGGCCCCCGACCCAGCCAGGCCCAGGTCACCGCCCCCTGCTCCAGCAGCCTCACCGGGCCGCGCTCCTCGACGGTGATGCCGACTTTGACCATGCCCGGCCCGAACCAGGCCAGGTAGACCCGGTACGGACGCGGATCGGCGGCGTTGGTGTCGGCAGCCACCGAGAACGACCGGTCCAGGCGGGCGCATTCGGGGCACTGGGCGTTCCCCGCCCGGGCGGGCACGGTCGCGGTGGTGGGACACGGGGTCCGCTTCCCGGCCCGGCGCACCCCCAGGCAGCGCCGCTCCCCGCGCGCCGCGAACGCCGGGCGCTGTCCGTAGACGAGCGGGCTGGTGCGCTCGCCGCGCCCCTCGGCGTACCACCCGACGGCGGGCCGCCCGTCGTTCCACCGGATCCCGGTGCACCACCAGGTCACAGCGGCAGGGCCCGCTCGAAGAAGGTCTCCAGGACGACGGTGGCGTGCGTACCGCTGACCCCTTCGATGGCGTAGAGGCGCCGCAGCACGTCCTGGAGCTGCTCGGTGGAGGCCGTACGCACCTTGACCAGGACGGACGCACTGCCCGCGATGATGTGCGCCTCCTGGATCTCGGCGATGGCCTCGAACGCGGGGCGGGAGTCCCCCATCCAGGCGTTGGAGTCGACCATCACGTAGGCGAGCACCCCGCTCCCGACGGCCGCGGGATCCACGTCGATCGTCGTGCGGCGGATGACCCCCCGTTCGCGCAGCTTGCGTACGCGCTCGTGCGTGGCTCCGGCCGAGAGTCCGACGGCGGCGCCGAGGGCGGCGTACGACTGGCCCGCGTCCTGCTGCAGACGCAGGACGAGCGCCCGGTCGATGTCGTCCACGCGATCTTCCCTTCCCAACCCGATGTCCATGGAATCCCTTGCGCAGACGGTACATGATCCTGCAATCTCACCCCTGAGCCGAACACCATTCGGCGTTCCATACCCCAGGGGGAAGCATGTCATCCATTGCCGATCTCAACCTGTACGAGATCCTGGACGAGCGCTTCCGCACCGGCCGCTGCGCCAACGGCGACGCGCGCCTGGAGCGGCTGCACGACGACTGCCGCTGGGCGGAGGGCCCGCTGTACCTGCCGGCCTGGCGGCAGCTGGTCTGGAGCGACATCCCCAACGACCGCATGCTGCGCTGGGACGAGGCGACCGGCGCGGTCTCCGTCTTCCGCACCCCGGCCGGCCACCCCAACGGCAACACCCTGGACCGCGAGGGCCGCCTGATCACCTGCGAGCAGGGCAACCGGCGCGTGACCCGCACCGAACCGGACGGCACCCTCACCGTGATCGCCGACCGCTTCGAGGGCAAGCGCCTCAACAGCCCGAACGACGCGGTGGTCCGCTCGGACGGCTCGATCTGGTTCTCCGACCCGGACTTCGGCATCACCAGCGACTACGAGGGCCACCGCGCGGAGAGCGAGATCGGCGCCTGCAACCTCTACCGGGCCGACCCGGCGACCGGCGAGGTACGCCTGGTCGCCGACGGCTTCCTCGGCCCCAACGGCCTGGTCTTCTCCCCGGACGAGAGCGAGCTCTACGCCGCGGACACCCGGGCCGGCCACATCCGCGCCTTCAAGGTCACCGACGAGGGCACCCTGACCGGCGACCGCGTCTTCGCGACCTGCCGCCCCGTCGACAACATCCGCTTCGACGACCAGGGCCGGCTGTGGGCGGCGGCGATGGAGAACGGCGTGCACTGCCACGCCCCGGACGGCACCCTGATCGGCCGCATCCGCGTCCCCGAACCGGTCTCGAACATCGCCTTCGGCGGCCCGAAGAACAACCGCCTCTTCATCACCGCGACCACGTCGCTCTACTCCCTGGTCCTCTCGGTGACCGGCCTCCCCCGCGTCCTGTGAGCGGCCACCGGACCCTCGCGGTAGCCCCCGGCCCACCGGACCCGGGGGCTACCGGGCGACGAACTGGGTGAGGATCGCCTGCACCTCGTAGATGTCCACGCCCTTGGTGAACGTCTTCTCGATCGGGGCCGCGCTGCCGGAGAGCCAGATCTTCAGCTCGGCGTCGAGGTCGAAGTGGCCGGCGGTCTCGACCGAGAAGTGCGTGATGCTCCGGTACGGGATGGAGTGGTACTCCACCTTCTTCCCGGTGAGCCCCTGCTTGTCGACCAGCACCAGCCGCCGGTCGGTGAACAGGATGGTGTCCCGTATCAGCAGGAACGCGGCATGCACCTGCTCCCCGTGCCCGAGCAGCCGCGCGTAGTCGCGCTGCGCCGACACCGGATCGACGGTGTGCGCGTTGCCGAACAGTCCCATGAGAGTCCCCCCTGCGGTTTCGACGGATCTCCCCGCACGGTACCCACGCCCCCGCCCGAGATCGTCCCCCACCGGACGGACCCCCACCCCGAACCCCGTCCGGGGTCCCCCTCCTCACAGAGGAGGACGGGCCCCCCGGCAACGCAAGAGGCCCCCCGGCGAACCGGGGGGCCTCTTCGGCTGTGCACTCGGCAGGATTCGAACCTGCAACCTTCTGATCCGTAGTCAGATGCTCTATCCGTTAAGCTACGAGTGCTTGGGCTTCTCGGGGTTTTTCGCCCCGTTGGCCTTGCGAGAACAACAATACATGGACCTCGGCGGGACGCGAAATCCGTTATCCAAACCGGCCCTGACCTGCGAAAACGCTCCCAAGCGAGATCATCCGGCCCGGTTCGCACGGGCGTCGGGCAGGTGTTGGGGCGGAAGGCACTGGCCGGAATGCACCGAAGCCCCGGTCCGTGGGGACCGGGGCTTCGGTGAGGTGCGGAGGCGGAGGGATTTGAACCCTCGATGGGGGGGTAAGCCCCAAACCGCATTAGCAGTGCGGCGCCATAGACCGGACTAGGCGACGCCTCCAGCACACCCCCGCGTACGAGGGTGCGTGCAGATGATGACACAGTCGCAGGGCCGGTCACCAATCCGCTCCCACGGTACTAGGACAGCTGGCCCCGGAGCAAAGCCTTAAGCACGCGCGGAGCACGTTGCCTGCACTCCGGTGCGCCCCCACGCCCCCGGCACCCCGGCGGGCCGTACGCAACGTCGGCACCCGCCGCGTCGTTGGGCAGGCGTACGACGTACGGACGACCTGGAGTGCCCCCATGCTGCGTCTCGCCGCCTTCGCCGTCACCTCCGCCCTGGCCGCCACGGCCGCGGGGCCGCTTCCCCCGCTGCCGCTGGGCCGCCTGCTGGCGACACCCGACCGGCTGGTCATCGCCGTCTCCGGCACCGGCAACCCCCTGGCCGACGGCGAGTACCGGCTTGAGTGCGATCCCGTCGGCGGGAACCACCCCGAGGCCGAAGGAGCCTGCGCCCGCCTCGACCAGCTCGCGAAGGAGGGCAAGGACCCCTTCGCCCCGGCCGACAAGCGGCAGATGTGCACCATGCAGGACGGCGGGCCGGCCACCGCGCGCATCACCGGAACGTGGCAAGGCCGCAGGGTGGACGCCGTGTTCCAGCGGACGAACGGGTGCGAGATCGCACGTTGGAACGAGTTGGAACCTGTGCTTCCGGGTAAGCGCTCCTGACCTGGGAGGATGCAGGGGACGCGCGGGATCAGCGCGCCATCGGCCACCTCGGGCCGGGGCCGTGCCCTTAGACTCCTCCCGTGACATGCCGGTAGTCGTGGTCAGGGAGGAAGCTCGTCGTGAGCAGCAGGCCATCCCGAGGCGCTGCTCGCCTCGCAGCAATACTCGACGCACTCCCGGACGCGCTGGTGCTCGTCAACGCCAACGGCACGGTGGTCAACGCCAATTCGATCGCCCTTGAGGTGATGGAGAGCCCCGGCACCGCCCTCGTCGGACGCGGCGTACTGGACCTCCTTCCCGACTTCGACTCCAAGCTGATCCCCGGCTCCATGCGCCGGCCCGGCGAGGACGAGGGCGGCCGCGCCAAGCCCAAGCGGATGATCGCGCGCCGCACCGACGGCTCCGAGTTCCCCGTCGAGGTCACCGCCGCCCACCTCGACGGCCGCGACGCCTACCGCGAACCGCAGCCGTACACCGGTGACGAGCTGCTGATGCTCGTCGTCCGCGATCTCTCCGAGACCGTGGACACCGAGGCCGAGCTCGCGCGCTCGCAGCGGCAGACCGAGATGATCCTGCGGGCCGCCGCCGAGGGCGTCGTCGGCACGGACACCGAGGGCCGGGTCGTCCTCGTCAACCCGGCCGCCGCGCAGATCCTCGGCTACCGCGCCACCGACCTCGGCAACCGGGAGCTGCACGGGCTCGTCCAGCACTCCCGGGCCGACGGCTCGCCGTTCCCCTTCGAGGAGTCCCCGCTCGCCGACACCCTGCGCAGCGGGCGCAAGCACCGGGTGCGCGGGCAGGTGCTGTGGAACAAGGCCGGGCAGCCGGTCGCCGTCGACCTGACCACCTCCCCCGTACGGGACGGCGAACTGCTCGTCGGCGCCGTGATGACCTTCACCGACCGGCGGCCCTACGACGCGCTGGCCGCGCGGCACGCGCAGCTGCTGGCGGTCCTCGGCGAGTCCCTGCGCGGGCCGCTGGAGGAGCTGCGCGGTGAGCTGGCCACGCTCGCCGCGGACGACGCGGGACAGCTCTGGCCGGAGGCCAACCAGCTGCTCCACCACCTGGCCGCCGGGTACTCCCGGATGACCACGCTGGTGGACAACGTGCTCGGCTTCCAGCGGCTCGACGCCGGCAGCGAGAAGCTCAAGAAGAAGAACGTCCTGATCAACGGGGTCGTCGCGGCCGGGGTCGAGGGAGCGGTCGAGCTGATCGGCCCGGGCCGCGTCCAGTTCGCCGTCCACGCCCCGACCATCGAGGCCGAGGTCGACGCGGAGCGGATCGCGACCGCACTGGCGCACCTGGTCGCGGACGTCGCCGGGGTGGACGCCACCGGCAAGACCCCCCAGGGCAGTGGGTACGGCGACTCGACGATCGTGGTCGCCGCCGCTCAGCGCGGGGAGGTCGTACGGATCGAGGTGCGCGGGCCGTACGAGGGCGGGAACCCGGTGCACGAGCCGATCGTGCGGGGCATCGTGACCGAGCACGGAGGCGTCCTGCAGACCGTGGAGGTTCCGGGGGCTCCCGGCGGGGCGTACGTGCTGGAGCTGCCGCTGGGTTCGGGAGCCGGGACGGTGACCCTGCCCGATCCGGAGCCGGAGCCGGAACCGGAGGCCGCCAAGGAGCCGTCGCCGCCCGCGCGGCGGCGGGCCCGGCGCGGCGTGGACGCGTTCCTGGAGGACGCGGCCGAGGAGGCGCAGGCGCCCGGCGGGGCCGAGGGCGGAACCGCGCTGGCGCTGCCGTCGGGCCGGCGGCGTGCGGGCGAGGCGCCGGGTGCCGACGGCGCCGCCGGTACGCCCGGGGCCGGGCCGGAGCTGGCCCAGTCCCCGGTGAACCCGGCGGGTCTGGGGACCGGACGCCGCCGTGGCCGGGCCGGCGACGGCAGCGCAGAGGCCGGGGCGGAAGGCTCCGCCCGGCCCGTAGCGGCGCCGGCCGGCGGCATGCCCGCGCTGCCGCCGGTGCCGGTGGGCCCGCAGCCGACCCCGGTACCGAGCGGGGCTCCGGTGGCCGGGGCGCCGGGCGTGCCCGGGATCCCCTCCGTGCCGCCCCTTCCGCTGACCGGGCATCCCGCCGCGCGGCGTCGCGCCCTCGGCCCGGTGGCGGCGCCCCAGCCGGGCGGTCCCGTGCCCGCGACCGGGCTCGGCCCCACCCCGGCCCCAGCGCGGCCCATCGCCCCCGAGGGCGGTTTCGCCCTTCCCGCGGGCCCGACCCCGGCCCAGGCACCGGCAGCCGTCCCCGCTTCCGCGGATCCCGAAACCGCGGCCGAAGCCGCGGCCGAGGGGACGGGCGAGGCTCCGGCCGGGCGGCGCGCGCGGCGGGTGCTGGGTGCGCCCGGTGCCGCGCCCGAGGCCGGCGCCGCGCAGCCGTCCGCGGCCGCGGCCGCGGCCGCGGAGGAACCCGTACAGCCGACCGGGCGGCGGCGTGCGCTGCCCGCCACCCCTGCGTGGCCCGTTCCCGGCGCCCGCCCCGCACCGGAGAACGAGGCCGCCGGTCCCCTCGCGGTGCCGGGGGCACGTCGGCCCCAGGACGCCCCCGCCGATGCCGCGCAGCCGATCAGCGTGCGCGCCCTCGGCACCCTCGGCCAGGGCATCTCGGTGGACGCGACCGGCGGCGCCGGTGCCACGAGCGGCTCCGGACGCCGACGCCGCCTCGCCGAGCCCGCACCTCAGGGCCGGGCCTTCGCGATAGGAGCCCCGGAGGCGGGCGCCGCCGAGGGCCCCGAGCCGCTGGACGGACCCGGAGGCGCCGTCGAGGTGGTCAACCGGCCCGTGCCGCAGCCCGTGGACGACGAACTGCCCCCGGAGCCGCTGGACAACCCGCGCCGGCTCCTGGTGTGGCCCGCCCCGGACGCACAGACCCAGCAGGCGCTCAGCGACCGCGGCTACCGGCCGGTGATCGTGCACTCGCGCGAGGAGGTGGACGCGCAGATCGCCGCGTTCCCGGCCGCGCTGTTCGTGGACCCGCTGACCGGCCCGATCACCCGTACCGCCCTCCAGTCCCTGCGGCAGGCCGCGGTGGCCGCCGAGGTGCCCGTCCTGGTCACGGCCGGGCTCGGCCACGCCACGCGCGAAGCGGCGTACGGGGCGGACCCCGCCGTCCTGCTCAAGGCGCTCGCGCCGCGCGACAGCGAGCAGCATCCTTCGCGGGTGCTGCTGATCGAGGAGCACGACGAGATCGCGACTGCGCTCACGGCGGCTCTGGAACGCCGCGGCCTTCAGGTCGCGCGGGCGGGCGCCGACACCGACGCGGTGGAACTGGCGACGCAGGTGAGGCCCAACCTGGTGGTCATGGACCTGATGCAGGTGCGCCGTCGACGCGCCGGGATCGTGGACTGGCTCCGTGCCAACGGGCAGCTGAACCGCACGCCGCTGGTCGTCTACACGACCGCCGGCATCGAGGAGTCGCACCTGCCGCGCCTGGCGTCGGGGGAGAGCGTGCTCTTCCTCGCGGAGCGGGCCACCACGGCGGACGTACAGGGCCGCATCGTGGACCTGCTGGCCAAGATCGGCACCAACTAGTCATCCTGGCCCGATGGCCCTCACCGACACCTCCGAGCACACCGTCCCCGCCGACAACGGGGAGGTGAGCCTGCTCATCGCCCGCCAGGTGGAGCCCGGTTACGAGGAGGCGTTCGAAGACTGGGCGCGGGGGATCCTGGAGACCGCGGCGTCCTTCCCGGACCATCTGGGATACGGGCTGTTCCGCCCGGCGGCCGAGGGCGCGCCCTGGTTCCTCGTCCACCGCTTCCGTGATCAGGCGGCCCTGGAGCGCTGGCAGGCGTCCGCCGAGCGGGCGGCCTTCTTCGCGAACTGCGAGGGCCACCACCACACCGAGATAGCCCGGCGTGAACTGCACGGCATGGAGACCTGGTTCGCCAAGCCGGGTACGACCCGGCCCGCGCCGCCGCGGTGGAAGATGGCGATCAGCTCCGGGCTCGCGATCTTCCCTATCTCGCTCGTCGGCAACGCGCTGCTCGGGCCGGTCCTGGTGGATCTGCCCTTCGTGCTGCGCACGGCCGCCTTCGCGGTGGTCTTCAGCACCCTGATGACCTACGTGGCCATGCCCGCAGTCAGCAAGCTGCTGCGGCCATGGCTCACGCGGGGCTGAGCCTTCCGGCGGAGCACCCGGGCGCGTCGCGCGGGCGACGTGACCGGAGGGGCGCCCGGGCGCGTGACCGGATGGGTGCCCGGGTGCGTCAGTCGAGCTTCGTGACGGCCAGCGCGCCCTCCGCGTACTGCTTGCGGATCACCTTCTTGTCGAACTTGCCGACGCTGGTCTTCGGTACGGCCTCGATGAACGTCCAGCGTTCCGGCAGCTGCCATTTGGCGATGGACTGGGCGAGGAAGACGCGCAGCCCCGCGTAGTCCACGCTCGCACCGTTCTTGAGGACCACGGCGGCCAGCGGGCGCTCGCCCCACTTCTCGTCGGGCACGGCGACGACCGCGGCCTCGGCCACCTCGGGGTGCGCCATCAGGGCGTTCTCCAGCTCCACGCTGGAGATCCACTCTCCGCCGGACTTGATGACGTCCTTGGCGCGGTCGGTCAGGGTGAGGTAGCCGTCCGGGCTGATCACGCCGACGTCGCCGGTCTTGAGCCAGCCGTCCGCGCTGAACTTGTCGGTGGGACGCAGGGGTTCGCCGGAGGCGCCCCCGTAGTAGGCGCCCGCGATCCAGGTGCCGCGGACCTCCAGTTCACCGGCCGACTCGCCGTCCCAGGGCAGGATGTCGCCCGCGGGCCCGACCAGACGCGGCTCGACGCCCGCGGGGAAGCGGCCCTGGGTGACCCGGTACGGCCACTCCTCCTCGGCGCTCAGACCGGCCGGGGGGTGCGCCATGGTGCCCAGCGGGGAGGTCTCGGTCATGCCCCAGGCGTGACAGAGGCGGACCCCGAGCTTGTCGTAGGCCTCCATCAGGGAGGGCGGGCAGGCGGCGCCGCCGATGGTGACCTGCTTCATCGAGCTGAGGTCGCGAGGGTTGGCGGTGACCTCGGCCAGCAGTCCCTGCCAGATGGTGGGGACGGCCGCGGCGTGCGAGGGCTTCTCCCGTTCGATCATCTCGGCGAGCGGGGCGGGCTGCAGGAACCGGTCGGGCATCAGCATGTTGATGCCGGTCATGAAGGTGGCGTGCGGCAGGCCCCAGGCGTTCACGTGGAACTGCGGGACGACGACGAGGCTGGTGTCCTTGTCGGTCAGGCCCATCGACTCGGTCATGTTGACCTGCATGGAGTGCAGGTAGATGGAGCGGTGGGAGTAGATGACGCCCTTGGGGTCGCCGGTGGTGCCGGAGGTGTAGCACATGGCGGCGGCCTGGCGCTCGTCCAGCTCCGGCCAGTCGTAGGTGTCGCGGCGGCCCGCGATCAGCTCCTCGTACTCGTGGACGCGCACGTCGAGGCCGTCGAGCGCCGTGCGGTCACCGATCCCGGCGACCACGACGTGTTCGATGGTGGGCAGCTGCGGCAGCAGCGGCGCGAGCAGCGGCAGCAGGCTTCCGTTGACCAGCACGACCCGGTCGGCCGCGTGGTTGACGATGAAGACGAGCTGCTCGGGCGGCAGCCGCAGGTTGAGCGTGTGCAGGACCGCGCCCATGGAGGGAATCGCGAAGTACGCCTCGACGTGCTCGGCGTTGTTCCACATCAGGGTGGCCACCCGGTCGTCCTGCTGGACGCCGAGCTCATCGCGCAGGGCGTTGGCCAGCCGGTGGGCGCGGACACCGATCTCGGCAAAGCTGCGGCGATGCGGCTCGGCCTCCCCGGTCCAGGTCGTGACCTGGGACTTTCCGTGGATCGTCATCCCGTGGCGGAGTATGCGGGTGACGAGGAGCGGTACGTCCTGCATGGTGCTCAGCAAAGCATCCTCCCGGTGGGCGCTGCGGCGCTGCGGCGGCTTCGGATGCAGCCGATTCTGCGCACGTACCGGTCGGCATGTCACTACCCGGAGGTACAAACGCGGCGAGTATTCGCTGTTCGGGCCCATGCGTGGCCTGATGCACAGACCGGAGGCACGCATACGGTGCACCGCGCACAGGGCGACCCGGCTGCGGGTGCATGGGCGGTGTTCCGTCGGTGTTCCGTCGGTGTTTCACGTGAAACGTCGGGGGTTTCACGTGAAACGTTGGGGGTTTCACGTGAAACGTTGGGGGTTTCACGTGAAACATCCTCAGCGGACCGGGGTGAGCTCCGGGTCCTCGCGGAGCTTGACCAGGGCCCGGGAGACGGCGCTCTTGACCGTGCCGACCGAGACGCCGAGCAGCTCGGCGGTCTGGGCCTCGCTCAGGTCCTCGTAGTAGCGCAGGACGACCATGGCCCGCTGCCGGTCGGGCAGCCGGGTCACGGCACGCCACATCGCGTCGCGTAGCGCCTGTGCCTCCGCGGGATCGGTGGCCGGCGCTTCCTCGGTCTCGGGCAGCTCCTCGCAGGCGAACTCGTCGACCTTGCGCTTGCGCCATTGGGAGGTGCGGGTGTTGACCAGGGCCCGGCGCACGTAACCGTCCAGTGCGCGGTGGTCCTCGATGCGGTCCCAGGCGACGTACGTCTTGGCGAGCGCGGTCTGGAGCAGGTCCTCGGCGTCGCACGGGTTGGCGGTGAGCGAGCGCGCGGTGCGCATCAGGACCGTCCCGCGGGTCCGGACGTACGCCGAGAACGACGGGTACGTCGTCGGATTCGAGGCGAGTGTGCACACAGGCGTGGTCATGGCTCCACGCTAGAAGCGCGACGGCCCCCTGGGATCGGCCGCAGGTGCCGAAGGCGGATCCATCTCAGGTTGTAGGGGAAGGCCGCACCCCACCTCCTGAAGGTGGAGGAGGTGGGGTCCCGTGGGAGCCGGAGCGTGCGGTGAGCCGTCGGTCGGCTGCCCGGTCCCCCGGGGAGCGGCCCCGGCTGCCGGTCAGCCGTCGGCGCCGAGGATCAGCCCGGAGGTCGGCACCCCCGTGCCGGCCGTGACGAGTACGTGCTCTGCCGCCCTGACCTGGTTGACCGAGGTGCCGCGCAGCTGGCGGACGGCCTCCGCGATGCCGTTCATCCCGTGCAGGTACGCCTCTCCGAGCTGCCCGCCGTGCGTGTTGAGCGGCAGCGCGTCCGCCGCGACGAAATCGGCGGCCTCACCGGGCTTGCAGAAGCCGAACTCCTCCAGCTGCATCAGGACGAACGGGGTGAAGTGGTCGTAGAGGATGCCCACGTCGATGTCCGAGGGCCGCAGTCCACTGGTCCGCCACAGCTGCCGCGCGACCACGTCCATCTCCGGCAGTCCGGTGAGGTCGTCGCGGTAGAAGGAGGTCATGGCCTCCTGACGGCGGCCGGCGCCCTGTGCGGCAGCGGTGATCAGGGCGGGCGTCTGCCGGAGGTCACGGGCCCGCTCGGGGCTCGTGACGACGATCGCCTGACCGCCGTCCGTTTCCTGGCAGCAGTCCAGCAGCCGCAGCGGCTCGACGATCCAGCGCGAGGCGGCGTGGTCGGCGAGCGTGATGGGCTTGCCGTGGAAGTAGGCGGCGGGGTTGTTCGCGGCGTGCCGGCGGTCGGTGACGGCGACATGGCCGAAGGCCTCCGGGGTCAGGCCGTAGGCGTGCAGATAGCGCTGGGCGGCCATGGCCACCCAGGAAGCCGGGGTGAGCAGCCCCCAGGGCAGTGACCAGCCGAGCGCCGCGCCCTCCGCCGAAGGCTCGCGCTGCTGCACGCCGGAGCCGAAGCGGCGGCCGGAGCGTTCGTTGAAGGCCCGGTAGCAGACCACCACCTCCGCGACCCCGGTGGCGACGGCGAGAGCGGCCTGCTGGACGGTGGCGCAGGCCGCGCCGCCGCCGTAGTGGACACGGGAGAAGAAGGAGAGCTCCCCGATGCCCGCGGCCTGGGCCACGGTGATCTCGGGGCTGGTGTCCATGGTGAAGGTGACCATGCCGTCGACGTCGGCAGGGCCGAGTCCGGCGTCGTCGAGGGCGGCGTGCACGGCCTCGACGGCGAGCCGGAGCTCACTGCGGCCGGAATCCTTGGAGAACTCGGTCGCGCCGATGCCGGCGATGGCGGCCCGCCCGCCCAGCCCGTCCCGGGTACGGATGCTCATGCCGCGCCTCCCGCCGGTCCGAGGGTGACGCTGACGGTGCCGGTGACGTGGTGGCCGAGGCGGTTCGTGCCGACGACCCGGATCTCGGCGGTGTCCCCGTCGAGGGCGACGACGGTGCCGGTGAGGGTCATGGTGTCCCCCGGGTAGTTGGGGGCGCCGAGGCGGATGGCCACCTTGCGCAGGACGGCGTCCCGGCCGAAATGGTCGGTGATGTAGCGGCCCACCAGGCCGTTGGTGGTCAGAATGTTCATGAAGATGTCCGGGGAGCCCTTCTCCTGGGCGAGGACGGCGTCGTGGTGCACGTCCTGGTAGTCGCGGGAGGCGATGGCGCCCGCGACGATCAGCGTGCGGGTGATCGGGATCTCCAGCGGCGGCAGTGCGTCGCCGGCCTTCACGCCGTTCATGCGGCCTCCCCCTCGGATCCGGCGGACAGGAGTGCGCCCAGCTCGGCCAGCAGTTCGCTGCCGCAGCCCAGGTAGGCGTCGAGCTGGCGTCCCCACAGGAAATGCCGGTGGACGGGATGGTCCAGATCCGCTCCCATGCCGCCGTGCAGGTGCTGGCCCGCGTGCACCACCCGTTTGCCGGCCTCCGAGGCCCACCAGGCCGCGGTCAGGGCGTGCTCGTGCGCCGGTAGTCCCTCGTCGATGCGCCAGGCGGCCTCGTACGCGGTGACCCGGATCGCCTCCGTGTCCATATGGGCGTCGGCCGCGCGCAGCATCACGGCCTGGTTCGTGGAGAGCGGCCGGCCGAACTGCTCCCGGGTGGAGGTGTATTCCACCGCCCGGGCCAGCGAGCCCGCGCAGACGCCCGCCTGCAGTCCGGCGAAGGCGGTGCGCGCGGCGGCCAGCACCTCGTCGTGGGCGCCCTCCCCGCCGAGGCGTTCCGCCGGGGCGTCGGCCAGGGTCAGCCGGCCCGCCGCCCACGGGGCGGTGGTCTCCACCGCCGAAGTACGCACGCCGGCTGCGTCCGTCCGTACGAGCCACAGGGCGCGGTCCGTATCCGGGACCAGGACGTGCGTGGCCTCGCGCAGCCAGGGCACGACCGGGGCGGTGCCGGTGAGCCGGCCGTCCGGGGAGGCGAGGAAACGGCCCCGGGCGGGGAAGGCGCCGGTGGCCACCGCCTCGCCCGAGCCCAGCGCGGGCAGCAGGCGGGTGCGCTGCTCGGGACTGCCGTGGGCGGCGACCGGCAGCACGCCGTACGCGCAGGTGGCGGCGTACGGGACCTGCGCGGTGGTGCGGCCCTGCTCTTCCAGCAGCAGCACCAGGCCAAGCAGGCCGACGTCCTCCACGGCGGAGACCAGTCCGGCGGAGGTGAGGGCCTTCCACAGCTCGGCGTCGCTGCCGGTGCCGGCCGCGGCGAGGCGTTCGTGGGTGGCGAGGTCGGTGAAGATCCGGGCGGCGAGGCCGGCCGCAGCGGCCTGTTCCTCGGTGGGGTGGAAGTCCATCAGCCCTCGCTCCCCCGGAAGACGGGCAGTTCCAGCTCCTCGTCCACCCGCAGGAACTCCAGCTGTACGGGCAGCCCGATGCGGACCTTGTCGTAGGGGATCCCGGTGATGTTGCTGATGATCCGGACTCCTTCGGCGAGTTCGACCAGCGCGACCGCGTAGGGGCCTCCCGCGCCGGCGCCGTCTTCATGCGCGGTGA
The DNA here is from genome assembly GCF_040612915.1 of Streptomyces sp. NPDC006326. NCBI lineage: Bacteria > Bacillati > Actinomycetota > Actinomycetes > Kitasatosporales > Streptomycetaceae > Streptomyces > Streptomyces sp. NPDC006326. The sequence continues at coordinate 119,941 of NZ_JBEXRC010000002.1, forward strand.
AAGCCGGGAAGGGCGGATGGTGCATGACGACGTACGAGAAGACCGTGCCCGCGCCGGACGCCTCGACGGTGTCCCAGTCGAGGCCGGCGCAGGCATGGCAGCCGGGCAGCCAGGGGAAGCGGAGCGTCGCGCAGGCCGTGCACCGCTGGATCAGCAGCCGGTGCTCGCATACGCCGTCCCAGAAGCCCTGGTTGTCGCGGTTGACCACGGGGCGGGGGCGCCGGGCAGCCGCCGCCTTCTTCTGCTGCCGGTCCCGGGGGGCGTCGGGTGCGTATTTGAGGATGCGGAAGCGGTGGGTGCCGGCGGGTTCGCCGTTCGCCTGGACGTCCATGCGGGTGGTCACGAAGTGGCCGGTGCCCAGCTTGGTCGTCTTGCGGGGCGACACCGACTCGATGACGGCGTCGTAGGTGATCGCGTCGCCGGGGCGCAGCGGGCGGAGGTACTCCTGCTCGCAGTCGGTGGCGACGACCGAGGTGCAGCCCGCGCCGTCGAGGAGCGCGAGGAGCTCGTCGTAGGCGGAGGAGCGGCCGCCGTGACCGGAGAGCCCGCCCATCGTCCAGGCCTGCAGCATGGTGGGCGGGGCTATGGCGTCGGGGCCGGTGTAGGAGGGGTTGGCATCGCCCATCGCCTCGCACCAGTGGCGGATCATCGGCTCGTTGACCGGGTCCTTGCCGCGTCCGGCGGTGGCGGCGGGCTGCCCCTCGAAGGCCCGCAGCAGCGCGTGGAAACGGTCATCGGCACCGGCGCGGGCGTCGGCTGCGGCCGCACTTCCGGCCTCGGTTGCGCCCCCGGCTCCGGCGCGGCCCCCGTCCTGCGCCGTGTCGTCGTCGTCCGCCGTGGCGGTCATCGCTTCCTCCCCTTCATGCCGAGCCGCATCATGGCGACGATCTCCCGCTGGACCTCGCTGACCCCGCCGCCGAAGGTGTTGATCTGGGCGGCGCGGTTCATCCGCTCCAGCTCACCGCCGGCGAAGACCGCAGGCCCCTGCTCCGGCCCCGGGCCCCGGATGAGCGCCTCCTCGCCCACCACCTCCTGGCACATCCGGTAGACCTCGACGGCGGACTCGGTGCCCAGGAACTTGACGCCGCTGGCGTCGCCGGGGGCGAGGGTGCCGTTGCCCACGTCCTGGACCAGGCGCCAGTTCAGGAGCCGTACGGCTGCCAGCCGGGCGTGGGCCTCGGCCAGCCGGGACTGCACCCAGGGGCGGTCGGCGGGACGCTCGCCGGTGGCGGGGTCGGGGGTCCGGGCACGGGCGAGGGCAGCCGCGTAGAAGTCCTCGGCCTGCATGCCGATGGCGGCCAGGGCCACGCGTTCGTGGTTGAGCTGGTTGGTGATCAGGCCCCAGCCGCTGTGCTCGGGGCCGACGAGATGGCCGGCGGGCACGCGCACGGAGTCGTAGTACGTCGCCGTGGTGGTGAGTCCGCCGACCGTCTCGATCGGGGTCCACGTGAAGCCGGGGACATCGGTGGGGACCAGGATGATCGAGATCCCCTTGTGCTTGGGGGCGTTCGGGTCGGTGCGGCAGGCGAGCCAGATCCAGTCCGCGTTCTGGGCGTTGGAGGTGAAGATCTTCTGCCCGTCGACCACCCAGTCGCCGTCCGGGCCGCCGTCGCGCACGGCACGGGTGCGCAGGGAGGCGAGGTCCGTGCCTGCCTCGGGCTCCGAGTATCCGATGGCGAAGACGATCTCGCCGCTGAGGATCCGGGGGAGGAAGTAGTCCTTCTGCTGCTGCGTGCCGTACTTCATGAGGGTCGGGCCGACGGTGTTGAGGGTGACCATGGAGACGGGCGCACCCGCCCGGTAGGCCTCGTCGAAGAACACGAACTGCTCGTCCGCACCCCGTCCTTGTCCCCCGTACTCGACGGGCCAGCCGAGGCCGAGCAGACCGTCGGCGCCGATGCGGCGCAGTAGCGCGCGCTGGGCGGCCGGGTCCTCGGGCAGCCCGTCCGGCAGCAGATCGTGGAAGTACTCACGCAGCTCGGCGCGCAGCCGCAACTGGTCTTCGGTCGGGGCGAGGTGCACGGTGCTGGCCTCCCGGCATCGCATCGTTCGAGTGAAACTGACTGTCCGTCAGATTCCTGTCCGATGTCAAGGTCGCGCGGGCGGGAGGTGCGGGCGAACCGGCCAGAGCGGAAACGTTTCACCGCACTCAGGCCCCCGCACACGCCAAAAGGGCCGCTCCGTCCGGGAACCCCACCGTCTCCCGGGCCTGCGGCCCTGCGATCCCAAGCTCAGCTCCTGCACACTCCCGGCATCCGCCGGAAGCTCGTTCGCCGCCCGTACGCCCTGGCGGCGCGGGCAGGCCCCGCACGCCGGGCACCTGCCACTAGGCGGCGAGCGCCAGCCATTGGCGGGCGGCTCGGACCGTACGGCCACGGCCGGATCCGGCGGGCCCGGCGGCCACGGGCGCCACGGCCGACGCGGATGCGGGGCACGGCCCCGACGGCTCCGTGGCCTGGGAGACCGGCGCCAAGGGCCAGTCCGCGGCGGCGCCGGCCGCGGGGGCCGAGCGGCGGACGGACGGGGACTTGCCGTGGGCCTCGGCCCGGATGCGCTGCTTGATGGTGGGCGGGAGCGCCCTGCCCCGCATCACCGCCCGCCAGGTCCGCCGGGCCACCGGCACGGCCGGCCGGCGCACGGCGGCGGCCGCGGGCCGGGGGGACGCGGCAACGACGACGGCGGACGGAGCCGTCTTGCGACCGAACCCGAGGGAAGCGAGGAGCGCGACGAGCGCGGAGACGACGGCGGTCCACAGGGACGCGACGGTGATGCGGTGGGCCATGACGGGTGCCTCGATTCGCAAAGTTCCGACGGGCGGATCTGCATACATTCGGCATGATGTGTCCGCAACCGCACCGCTTCACCGACGCGCGCCGATCTTCCGACAAACACCACTCGGAAGAACCAAGGCCCCGCAGCCGTCGACCAGGCCGTCCCGGCTGCACGACGAAGGGGCGCCCCTCGGGAGGGGCGCCCCTTCTGATCAGCACGTTCGCCGGTCTGTGGCGGTGGGTGTGGGATTTGAACCCACGGTGACTTGCGCCACGACGGTTTTCAAGACCGTTCCCTTAGGCCGCTCGGGCAACCCACCCTGCCCGTCCCAGCTGGGACGGAGCGGCTACAGCCTACCGGCTGGGGGAGGTCGGCGGGGGCGGCCTTGTGCCGGGACGGCCGGGCGGGGCGGTCAGGAGGTCTGGTCAGGAGGTCTGGGCCTTGTCGTACGCCGCCTTCGCCTCGTTGCCGAAGTACGGGCCGAACATGCGGTTCGGCAGGAAGGTGTAGCCGAAGCTGTTCACCGAGACCTGGGTGCCGAGGCCCGTGGACTCGTTGAAGTCCTGGAACCAGGGGCCGCCACTGGAGCCGCCCGTCATGTTGCAGCCCAGGCTGTGGTCCTTGGTGAGCAGGAAGTCCTTGCCCGTGGAACCGCTGCAGTAGATGAGCTTCGTGCCGTCGTACGGTGCGGCCGCGGGGAAGCCGAAGGAGTACATCTTCTTGTTGTAGCCGCCGTTGAAGAGGATGCCCTGGGCTCCGACGACCTGGCTGAGCTTCTGGCCGTTCAGCGGGGCGACGACGGCGAGGCCGACGTCCATGTTCATGTCCTCGCTGGCGGCCCACTGGTCGGTGGCGAAGGTCTTGGTGGCCGACCACTGGCCGTAGGGGGCGTTGCCGTTCTCGTACCCCGGGACGAAGATCCAGTTGGTGTGCCAGGCGCCCTGGTACTTCACGCAGTGGCCCGCGGTGATGACCGTGCTGCCGTTGGCGCTGGTGATGGAGTCACCGGAGCAGGAGGCGGTCCGGTCCCCGAAGGTGAAGAAGACCCGGCCCGAGGTTTTGACGACCGCCCCGCCGCCCGTCCACGCACCGCCCGCCTGCGGGAAGGAGGTCGGCGAGGCCGCCGCGGAGGGAGCCGTCGGGGCGATGGCGGTGGGCCGGGCCGAGATGGCGACCGGGGTGCGCGCCACCCCGGGCGCCGCCGTCACGTCCAGCGGGACCGCGGACCGCATCCGCTCCGCGGTCCAGAAGCCCTGGGTGTGCTGCTGCGTGAACGAGGCGGGGGTGTCGGCGGCAGCCGAGGGGGTGGCCGCCGTCAGCGCGCCCGCAAGGAGGGCGCCTGCCGCCAGGAGGACCGATGCTGCCGTGCGATGACGAATCACGCCTGACTCCTTCTGCCGTGCCCGGTCCCCTCGGACCGGACAGGGTGGGGGTGAAGAGCTGTCGGTGCGGATCGGCCGCAGGGTCGCACGCACGGCACGAGAAGTCAGGAGACAGTCAGAACGTTCGGTCGGTTCCGGCCAGGAATTGGCCAACTCCCACCCGTTCGCCTGCCGCCCGATCCGTTGTCATCCGTTCCCTCGGCATCCGCCGCCCTGGCATCCGTGCCCCCTCGTACGGTCGGCGACACTCCCTCATACGGTGAGCAGCACCCCCGCGTACGAGACGCCCGCCACCACCACCCAGGCCCCCAGTCCCAGGACGGCGGCCCTGCCCCCGGTCCGGGCCAGCGTGGGCAGGTGCACCGCACTTCCCAGGCCGAACAGGGCGGCCGCCAACAGGAGTTCCTGCACGGTGTGGGCCCACTCCAGCGCCGCATCGGGCAGCACCCCGGTGGTCCGCAGAGCCGCGGCGGCGAGGAAGCCGGCGACGAACAGCGGAACCGGCGCGGGACGGCGCCCCGAGGTCGTACGCACGCCCTGCCGCCGCGCCCGTACCGAGAAGGCCACGGCTGCCACCAGCGGGGCCAGTAGTGCCACCCGCATCAGCTTGACCAGCACCGCCTCGCCGAGGGCCCCCGGGCCCGCGGTCTGCGCGGTGGCCACGACCTGGCCGACGTCGTGGACGCTCGCGCCGACCCAGCGGCCGAAGGCCGGGTCGGTCAGCCCCAACGGGCCCTGGAGCAGGGGGAGTACCGCGATGGCCAGGGTCCCGCACAGGGTCACCAGGGCCACCGAGGAGGCCACGTCCTCCTCGTCACTGTCCGACACCTGGCTCACCGCGCCGATCGCCGAGGCTCCGCAGATCGAGTACCCGGTGGCGATCAGCAGCGGCTGGTCGCCGGGGAGACCGAGCCTGCGCCCCAGCCAGAGCGTGCCGAAGAAGGTGGCCGCGACCACAGCGGCCACCATCAGCACCGTCGTCCAGCCCAGCCGGAACACCTGGTCCAGGCCCAGACCGAGGCCCAGCAGCACGATGCCGATCCGCATCAGGCGCCGGCCGGCCAGGGAAAGGCCCGGACGTCCGATGCCGCGTACGACCCCTCGCAGGCCCGGCAGGTGGGCTGCGGCGATGCCCAGCACCACCGACGCGGTCAGCATCGGCACCGCGGGCAGCAGGCGGTGCACCGTCCAGGCGACCAGGACCCCGGCGGCTGCAAGCCCCAAACCCGGCCAGGATGACGGTGTTTCACGTGAAACATGCCGGACTGCCAGGCTCTGCGGGCGGTTGAGGAGGGCCATCAGTCGACGGGCGGCGTGTAGGTACGGCGGATGCTGGTACCCAGCCGGGACACGTCCGCGCCGTAGATGTGGACGGATATCGCCTTGTCCGCACAGGAGTTGCGGACCTTGTGAATGTCTCCGGGCGGCGCGAACCCGCAGACCTCGCCCTGACCGTTGACCACGTCCTCGGTCGCCACCAGACGGGCCGGACCCGCCCCGGGAGCCAGGCGGTAGCGGCGCTCGCTCTCCTGGCCCTGGTGCACCCCCGCCACGCACCAGGACACGTGGTCGTGGATGCAGGTCTCCTGCCCCGGCAGCCAGACCAGCGCGACCACGGAGAAGCTGCCGTCGGACTCGGCATGCAGGATGTGCTGGCGGTAGCGCTCAGGGTCGCCCTCCTGCTGCGCTTCGGTCAGCAGGTCGTCGCTCCCCAGATGAGGGGCGAGCAGCTCGCCCACCAGGTACGCGGTCAGGTCCGGGGCCAACCCCCGGTCGACGACCGTACGGATTTCACGGACGAGGGCGGCCATCCTCGCGGTCGTGCGGGCCGGTGTTGTGGTGGTCATACCGGCAGCGTCCTGCTGCCGATCCATCACGTCCAACGACAGTTCTGACCCGAATTCCCAAGCCGTGCTTATGAATCGGTCAGCAGCCGACCCGGTTCAAGGCCACTCTCTTCAGCTCCTCCAGCACTACGGCCGTCGCCGGTACGCGCAGGTGCTCCCGGTAGACGTACGCGGCGATGTGCCGCCGGGCGGCGGGTTGCAGCGCCCGCCCGCAGGCCCGGGTCAGCGAGAGCGAGGGCAGCACCAGCGCCGGCATCATCGCGACACCGAGCCCCTGCGCGACCATGCTCTGCACGACCAGGTTGTCATCGGTCGCGAACCGGATGTCCGGCACGAAGCCCAGCTCGGCGCACTCGTGCAGCAGGTTCGCCCGGCAGCGCGGGCAGCCCGCGATCCACTTCTCCTCTGCGAGGTCGGCCAGCTGCACGGCCCGGCGCCGGGCCAGGGGATGCCCCGTCGGGAGCAGCACCGTCAACTGGTCCTCCAGCAGCCTGACCTCGGCAACCTCCTCCGGGATCTCCTCGTGGAGCCCCGGGTAGGTGAAGGCGAGGGTGATGTCGCACTCCCCGCGCTCCAGTCGGCGCAGCGACTCGGGCGGCTCCCCTTCCAGCAGCTCCACCTGGATGCCCGGGTGGTCCTTGGCCAGGCCGCTGAGGGCCTCGGGGACGAGGGTGGCGTTGGCGCTGGGGAATCCGCACAGCCGGACCCGCCCGGTCCGCAGCCGGGCGTACGCCTTCAGCTGGGCCTCTGCGGCGGAGAGGCTGCCGAGGATGGACTCGGCGTGCCGGGCCAGGGACTCCCCGGCCTCGGTGAGCTTCATCCTGCGGCCGATGCGGGTGAACAGCGGAGTGCCCACGGCCCGTTCGAGGGCCTTCATCTGCTGGGTTATCGCCGGCTGGGTGTAGCCGAGGACGCGAGCGGCCGCCGAGTAGGACCCCGAGGCGACCACCTCGTGGAACGTCCTGATATGCCGCGAATCGAACACAGGGGAAGCATAAGCGGACGTTGGGAGGGGCCGTAGGCGTAATCGCGCCCACGGCCCCTCACCATCCGGCCACTGCTCGTCAGGCGTGGAGGTGGCGAAGCCCTACTTGTCGCCGACCCGCGAGCCGAGCGTGATGTCGACGGTGGACGGCTTCCCGTCGCGCAGGTAGGTCAGCTTCACCACGTCGCCCGGCTTGTACGTCCAGATCTCGCTGATCAGGGTCGGGCCGCTGTCGACCGGCTTGTCGCCGAACTTGATGATCACGTCGCCGGGCTTGAGGCCGGCCTTGCCGGCCGGCCCGTTCGGGTCGACCAGCTCGTTGGCGGGGGCGCCCTGCTCGGAGATCTTGGCGCCCTCGACCTTGGACTGGAGGTCCACGGAGACCGAGATGACCGGGTACACCGGCTTGCCCGTCTTGATCAGCGACTCGGCGACGTTCTTGGCCTGGTTGATCGGGATGGCGAAGCCGAGGCCGATCGAGCCGGCCTGGCCGCCGCCGAAGCCGCCGTTGCCGGCGGACTGGATGGCGGAGTTGATGCCGATGACCGCGCCCCGCCCGTCGAGGAGCGGGCCGCCGGAGTTGCCCGGGTTGATCGAGGCGTCCGTCTGCAGCGCGCTCATGTAGGAACTCTTGCTTCCGGAGCCGTCGCCGGAGGCCACCGGACGGTTCTTGGCACTGACGATGCCGGTGGTGACGGTGTTGGACAGGCCGAAGGGCGCGCCGATCGCGATCGTCGGGTCGCCGACGGCGACCTTGTCGGAGTCGCCGAGCGCCAGCGGCTTGAGACCGGACGGCGGGTTCTTCAGCTTGAGCACGGCCACGTCGTAGCCCTGGGCCCGCCCGATGACCTCGGCCTCGTACTTCTTGCCGTCCGAGAAGGTCGCGGAGAGCTTGCCGCCGTTGGCCGCAGAGGCCACCACGTGGTTGTTGGTGAGGATGTGGCCCTGCTGGTCGTAGACGAAGCCGGTGCCGGTGCCACCCTCGCCGTCGCCTGCCGAGGCTTCGATGGTGACGACGCTCGGCAGCGCGGCGGCGGCCAGGCCCGCGATCGAACCGGCCTCCCGCTTGATGTCCTTGGGGGTGTTGCTCGCGGAGATCGTGGTCGAGCCGGTGCCGTCGTTGCCCCGCTCGGCGGCCCAGTAGCCGACGCCGCCGCCGACGCCGCCGGCGAGGAGGGCCGCCACCAGGACGGCCGCGATCAGGCCGCCCCTGCCCTTCGGCTTCGCGGGCGGGTGGCCGTCGGTGGTCAGCGGCGTGCCCCAACCGCCGTGCCCTTGGCCTCCGCCCGCGCCGTACGCCGGGACCGCGGGCGGCGGGGGCGGCCAGCCCTCGGCTCCGTGCGCGGCCGGTGCCGGGGCCTGCGGGTAGGGCGGGGCGCCGGAGGATGCCGGGGTGGGCGGGATCTGCTGCGTGGGCTCGGTGCCCGGCGCGGGGGTCGGCGGAAGCTGCTGGGTCACCGGCTCGGCGGTGGGCGCCGTGGCGCCGGACGCCGCCGGAGCAGCGCCGACCGGGGCAGCCGGAGCGGCGGCCGATGCCGGCGGTGTGGTGGGTGCGGGCGGTCCGGCAGGGGCTCCCGGGGCGGCCGTGGCCTCGGCTGCCGGCACGGACGCGGGCGCCTCGGGGGCGGGAGTGGCCACCGGTGGTGCGGACGGGGCCGCGGGGGGCGTAGGGGCCGCGGTGCCCTCGTTCTCGGTGCTCACAGCGCTCTCTCCTCGTCACACACGGCTTCAGACAATCCTGCTCTTCGGCCCGACTGAACGTTCGACGTGCCGCACAAGTTCCAGGGAAAAGCCTTCCCCATGACCCGTCAGAGCACTGTAAGCCGGACCTGTGCGTCTCCCCCATCCTTTATCTCCGGCATTTCCGGCGCATCCCCAGGACTCGGCCGTCACCCGAAGGCCTCGCGGTGGCACCATGACCCGGTGACCCACGCAACGCCGCTTCCGATCCAGGTCGTCGCCCACCGAGGAGCCTCGGAGGACGCTCCCGAGCACACCCTGGCCGCGTACCGCAAGGCCATCGAGTACGGCGCGGACGCCCTCGAATGCGATGTCCGGCTCACCGCCGACGGCCATCTGGTCCTGGTCCACGACCGCCGGGTCAACCGCACCTCCAACGGCCGCGGCGCCGTCTCCGCCCTGGAGCTGGCCGATCTCGCCGCCCTCGACTTCGGCTCCTGGAAGGACCGCGAGGAGTCGCCCGACTGGGACGCGGACCCCGAGCGCACCTCGGTGCTCACGCTGGAGCGGCTGCTGGAGCTGGTCGCCGACGCCGGGCGGCCGGTGCAGCTCGCCATCGAGACGAAGCACCCGACCCGGTGGGCCGGACAGGTGGAGGAGCGCCTCCTCTTCCTCCTCAAGCGGTTCGGGCTGGACGCCCCGCCCGCCGAGGGCCCCCACCCGGTCCGCGTGATGAGCTTCTCGGCGCGCTCCCTGCACCGGGTGCGGGCGGCCGCTCCGACGGTCCCGACCGTGTACCTGATGCAGTTCGTCTCCCCGCGCATGCGCGACGGGCGGCTGCCGGCCGGCGTACGGATCGCCGGACCGGGCATGCGGATCGTGCGCAGCCATCCCGGCTTCATCCGCAGGCTCCAGGCCGCGGGCTACTCCGTACACGTATGGACAGTGGACCGGCCGGAAGACGTTCAGCTCTGCGCTGATCTGGGTGTGGAAGCGATCATCACGAACCGACCGCGGCAGGTTCTGTCCCAGCTCGGACGCTGACGTCCCCATTTGCGCACCCGCCCCAGCAGGCCCGTCGGTGACAGGGCGTGCCCCGGCGCATCCGCTCCGCAACCGGTGGTCATGAATGCGTCACAGGGCCCGGCCAGGGCGGTTTCCGGTCCAGGCCATTGGGGCATCCAGACCATGGCGTGGGGCTAAGGAGGTTCCGGGGGTGGCGTTGGTGGTGGCACAGGAAGTGCCCACGTCGTCGTGCATGGACGTACGCCATGGTCCTGCTGGCGTGGGCGAGGCGAGACACCGCATGCGTGAGCAATTGCGTATCAGCGGAGTGTCCGATTCGGTCGTGGACGACGCCGTACTGATCCTTTCCGAACTGCTCAGCAATGCCTGCCGCCACGGCAGACCACTGGGCGCGGGCGAGATCGGGGACGGGGAGATACGCGCCGCATGGCGCATCGACAGGGCGGGACGGCTGACGGTCGAGGTGACGGACGGGGGCGGTCCCACCCGCCCGGTTCCTTCCACGCCCTCGGTCACCGCCCGCGGCGGCCGGGGGCTGAACATCATCAGCGCCCTCGCCCAGGACTGGGGTGTCCGGGACGGTGCGGCGGGCGAGGTCACCGTATGGGTGATCGTCGCGTGCGGGCCCCGGCACGAGGATTTCGCTACGCGCGTTGCGCCCCCGGCGATCGACTTCAGCACCGCCTTCGACGATCTGGAGCCCTGACCGGTCCGAACGGCCCGAAGGATCCGACCGGCCCGGCCGGTCAGATCACCGCCCGCCGTACACCTGAACGACCCGCAGCACAGGCCATCCGCACAGGCGGCCGTCCGGGAGCGCACGCCGACCGTGCTCCCGGCCGCACAACACCGGTTCCGGCGGTACGAACGACTAGGCTCCCGCCCAGACACAAGCCGTACCGCCGCAACCGGGAGACACCCACGATGGCCAAGAAGCGCCCCGCAGCCAAGAGTGCAAAGCCGCAGCTCAAGAACGGGGAGATCCCGGTGGTGGGCGCGCGGGAGCCCTGCCCGTGCGGATCCGGGCGCCGCTACAAGGCCTGTCACGGCGCGGCTGCCGCGCACGCCGTCACCGAGCACGTGCAGCGCCCCTTCGAGGGCCTGCCCGGCGAGTGCGACTGGGTGGCGCTGCGCGAGCTCGTGCCCGCGGCCACCGTCCCGCTCTCCCTCAAGGGCGGTCTGCCGGAGGGGGTCCCCTCCGTCACCCTGGTGACCGTACTCCCCATGGCCTGGCCCGCGTTGCGCCGCGAAGACGGCTCCGTCCTGCTCGCCCTGCAGAACGACTCGACCACCGGGGACCTCGCCCGGGACATGGCGGACACCCTGCAGCGCGCGCTCCTGGCGGAGCCGGGTACTCCCGTTCCGGCTCGCCGGGTTCCCGCCGAGGGTTCCCGACTTCAGGATCTCCTGGACACGGACGGCGTTTTCGAGCCGGTTGTGCACAGCGGCTTCGAATTCTGGATTCCGGATGCGGAGAACGCCCAGAACGCCTCGCCGGAGATCGCGGCCTCGCTGGAGCGCGCCAACGCGGCTGCCATCCCGACGGTCAAGCTGGCCGGCGTGGACGCGGCCTACTGGTGCGAGACCCCGGACAAGAACCACCTGCGCTGGGTGATGCCGCACCCCGAGGAGAAGCTGCTCGACGCCCTCGCGCGGCTGCACGCCGCCGGCAGCTCCTCGCTCGGTGAAGGCACCCGACTGGTCGGTTCCTTCCGGGCCCACGGCCTGATGGTCCCCGTCTGGGACCTGCCCACCGGAGTGAGCGCCGACGACGTGGAGAAGCCCGCCGCCGCCTTCGCGGAGCGGCTGGCCACGGCCCTGGCGTCGGACGCTCCGCTGACCGCCGACGAGCGCCGGGCGCGCGGTGGCCTCACCAATCGGCAGATCACGCTGAGCTGACCGCCGCAGGTCCCGCAGGGCCGGTGACTGGGGTCACAACTCCCGCTAATCGTCTGCAAATCGGTGTCTGAATATCAGAGATCGAATTTGCGAACAGGCGATCTCTTGTTACCGTTCTTGTAGCCCGGTCGCTGGTGCATCCCCCGTCGCCAGCGATCGGGCCCTTCCATTTCCGCGGCAGGTCAACCGTCTGCCGGAGCCGGTGCGTTGCTCCCGGACCGCAGCAGCAGCCGCCCTTCATCATCCGGAACTGCAAACTCCGCAACGGCCGAGTAGCTGTCGGGTGTTCCCGCCGAGGCCTCACGCGGCGTCTCGCAGAGCCCCGGATCATCCTCCGCCCCCACCGCGCAGCGGATCTGCACCGTACGCCCCGCCGGGCCCATCAGCGTCAGGACGGCGTCCAGCGCGTGGCCGCTGGTGTTGCGGTAGTAGCTGCGACCCCAGGTCCGGCCCTCGCTCACGAGAATGCAGGTCTGCGCCTCCAGCCCTTGTGGGGCGGACAGTTCGGGCCCGCAGCGGGAGTCCGTACGCGGCTGCTCGGACGGACCGGGAGCCGCGGGCGGGGCGGAGTGCGCGGGGGTGGCGGGCATCGCGGATGCGGACGGACGGGCGGGCGCTGCGCCGGGTGTCGCCGTACGGGACCGGCCCGATGGATCGCCGAAGCCGAGGGACGAGAACAAGCCGCCGCCTTTTCCGTCATCCTGACCGGCGAAATCGGGTCCGGCGATCGCTCCTGCCAGCGGGAGCGACAAGATGATCAGCACACCGGCGCTGATACCGATCAAGCGGAGATTCATTCGGCGAAGATAGCGATGCGGGAATGGGACGCGGAGATCCCCGCGCCCAATTCCCTTGGAAACTCGTCCCACCGACACCCGTACGAGTGATCGGCGGACATCGTCTTGTGCACTCCGTACGCGAGACTCGGTGCGCGAGGCTCGGTGCGCGAGACTCAGTACGCGAGACTCAGTACGCGAGCCGGCTGCCACCGCCGGACGCACCGCTGCTCGCCTCGACCAGTGCGTCGACCACGGCCTCGACCTCCGGCAGCCACGGGCTCCCGGCGCCGGCGGGCCGGCGCTCCCAGCGCACCTGCCCGCCGCCGGACGCGGGGGAGGGCGGCAGCAACAGGTAGCCGCCCTCGCCGTGGAAGCGCAGCGCGGAGGGCACGTGGTCCTTGGCGTAGAGGAGTTCGCCGAGTCGCTCCAGCGAGTACGGCGCCACCAGCAGGGACCACCGGGTCGGCGTGGCCACGATCGGCCCGAGCCGCATGCCCTGCGCGTCCAGCCGTACGACGGCACGCGCGGCAGCGGCGGCGGGCAGGCTCACGGCGCAGGGGGCGGCCCCGCCGGTGGCGAGCAGGACCGGGGCGGCGGGCCGGTTGGCCCACCACCAGGCCACCATGCGGGGGTCCGTGGTGGCCGCGAGCAGGCCCGGGTCGAAGGGGTGCGCGCCGGGAACGACGCAGTCGGGGTCGGGACAGGCGCACCGGCGGCCGTCGGCACCGCAGCGGCCGACCCCGGGCAGCACGGGCCACTGCCAGGCCGTCGCGCAGGTGAGCGCCGTGTCGAGGAGCGCCGGATCACCGCTCTGCCCCGGGACGGGACGGAGGGATTTCAGGCGATTGCGGAGCCGCCGGAGACGCCTTCCGAGGATCTCGCGCATGAGCGCTCGTTCCTTTCCGTTGAACGCCGAGGGCCACATCACACCATGTAAGCGGTGTCTCACCACACGTACACGTTTCGCGTCACTGTCCGCCAGAAGCAGGTTCACACGGTTCGTGCAGTTTTCTTACAAGGGCCGTGAAACGTCCGGCGGGGCGGAACGCTACCCGCGCCGGCGCCGAGACCGGCTGCCGCCGCTAAGGACGACGGCTCGCACCGGGCGGTTCCCGGCGGATGCCGGGTGGTTCCCGACGGTGCCGGGCGACTCCCGGCTGGTGCCGGATTGCGCCAACTGACCCCGGACACCACCGATTACGTACCCGGGCCCGCTCTGACGCCCGACCAGTCGATCGCAAAAACCGTCCGCTTCCCTCTTTTTCCAGCCAAGTTCTAGCCTTGGCTGGACCGTGAGTTGCAGTCCCACGGACACCAGGATTCCCAGCTGGGCAATGCTGGACATCGATCCTCGTGTGCGTGTAGATGTGGATTCATTGATGGCGGCGCAGCACGATCTGGGGGTTTGCGATGCTATATGGCGAATCGCACCAGGTGGAAAGGCGGACGCCATGAGCGCCCCGCATCTGCCGAAAGTGGCTGGAATCGATCCAGCAGTTACCGCGGTCCCGCACACTGCCGCGCCCGCGCTCGTCCGGACAGCCCCCGCACCGACCCCCGCACCCGGCCCCGGCACCCTGATCCAGGACCGGCTCGCGGGCATGGTCTCCGACCTCACCACCCTCCACGAGCTCACCGAGCGCCTCGCCCGCGCCTGCGACCTCGAATCCTCCCTCCAGGAGTTCCTGCGCGCGGGAGCCGCCCTCGTGGGGGCCCGCCGCGGCCTGATCGTCCTGGAGCCCTCCGACGGGCTCGGGCCCAGCACCACGATCGGCCTCGGCCTCGGCCGGGCGGATCTCGGGCACATCGAGACCGTGCCGCGCGCCGCCACCTCGTACGGCCGCATCCTCGACGGACTGCCCGACGCCCAGGGGGGCTCCGAGGTGCTCCCCGAGCCCGACGCGCCCCCCGGCCTCGGCGGGTACGGCGTCCCCGTCGACCCCCGCCAGCGCGAGGTGGCCGCCCGCCTCGGGTACGCCGCCAGTTACGCGCTGCCGCTGGTCGCCGAGGCCACCGGGCGACTCGGCGCGGCCGTCTGGCTCTACGACGAGCAGGCCGAGCCGAGCGACCGCCAGCGCGACCTCGCGGGGCTCTACGTCCGGCACGCCGCCGAGCACCTGGCCCGGATGCTGGAGGTGGAGCGCTCCCGCAGCCGGCTGGCCACCGTCGCCGAGGAGCTTCTGCCCAGCCGGCTCCCCCGGATCCCCGGGGTGCAGCTCGCCGCCCGCCACCACACCGGACCGCAGGGCGGCGGCGACTGGTTCGACGCCCTGCCGCTGCCCGAGGGCGCCCTCGGCCTGGCCGTCGGCTCCGTCACCGGGGCGGGGCCGAGCGCCGTCGCCGCGATGGGCCGGCTGCGGGCCTCGCTGCGGGCGTACGCCGTCATGGAGGGCGAGGACCCGGTCGCGGTCCTCTCCGACCTGGAGCTGCTGCTGCGCCTGACCGAGTCGGCGCGCTCGGCGACCGCGCTCTTCGCCTACTGCGAACCGGCCCACCGCAAGATCCTCCTGGCCGGGGCCGGGCACACCCCGCCACTGCTCATCGGCCCGCGGCGCACCGAGTACGTGGAGACGACCCTCTCGGCGCCGCTCGGGATGCTCGCCTGCTGGGAAGCACCGAGCGTGGAGATCGAACCTGCGGCCGGAGAAACGGTGCTGCTCTACACCGACGGGCTGCTGCGGCGCACCGGCGACGCCATGGACCGCGCCTACGCCCGGTTGCACGCCGCGGCGGCGGGGGTGCCCCGCGGCGCCCGCGAGGACCCGGCGGCCCTCTGCGACCACATCCTGCGGACGGTACTGCCGGAGGACGACCCGGCGGTGTCGGGCTCCGCCGGTCCTGCCGGTTCCGCTGGCCACCTCGGGTCCGTCGGGTTCGCGGGGTCGGCCGGATCCGCGTCGGCGGCGGAGGTGCCGGGGGAGGACATCGTCCTGCTCGCTGCCCGGTTTGACTGATTTATCACATCTGCCGCCTGGCATCTTCCCTTCGCACATACGATGGACGCGGTCCATACCCGGTCCTGTCGTAGCTGAGGAGAAGACGTGGCGGACGAGCTCACCCCGGAGACCCCGGAAGAAGAGCAGCCCCAGAAGAAGCACAAGCAGCGCAAGAACGGGCTGTACCCGGGCGTCAGCGACGAACTTGCCGAGAACATGCGCACCGGCTGGGCCGACACCGAGCTGCACGGTCTTGAGCCCATCGCCCAGGCCGCGCACACCGCGGCCCGCCGCGCCGCGCTGTCCGCGCGCTTCCCCGGGGAGCGCCTCGTCGTGCCCGCGGGCCGCCTCAAGATGCGCTCGAACGACACCGAGTACCCCTTCCGCGCCGCGACGGAGTACGCGTACCTCACCGGTGACCAGACCGAGAACGGCGTCCTGGTCCTGGAGCCCGCGGGCGAGGCCGGCCACACCGCCACGATCTACCTGCTGCCCCGGTCGGACCGCGAGAACGGCGAGTTCTGGCTCTCCGGCCAGGGCGAGCTGTGGGTCGGCCGCCGCCACTCCCTCGCCGAGGCGGAGCAGCTCCTGGGCATCCCCGCCAAGGACGTGCGCGAGCTCGCCGACGCGCTCGCCGAGGCCACCGGCCCGGTGCGCGCCGTCCGCGGTCACGACGCCGTCATCGAGAAGGCCCTGACCGACAAGGTCACCGCCGAGCGCGACGAGGAACTGCGCGTCTACCTCTCCGAGGCCCGCGCCGTGAAGGACGCGTTCGAGATCGGCGAGCTGCAGAAGGCCGTCGACTCGACCGTCCGCGGCTTCGAGGACGTCGTGAAGGTCCTGGACAAGGCCGAGGCGACCTCCGAGCGCTACATCGAGGGCACCTTCTTCCTTCGCGCCCGCGTGGAGGGCAACGACGTCGGATACGGCTCCATCTGCGCCGCCGGCCCGCACGCCTGCACCCTGCACTGGGTGCGCAACGACGGCGACGTCCGCTCCGGCGACCTCCTCCTGCTGGACGCCGGTGTCGAGACGCACTCCCTCTACACCGCGGACGTCACCCGCACGCTGCCGATCAACGGCACGTACACCGACATCCAGCGCAAGATCTACGACGCGGTGTACGAGTCCCAGGAGGCCGGCATCGCGGCCGTGAAGCCCGGGGCGAAGTTCCGCGACTTCCACGACGCCTCGCAGCGCGTGCTGGCCGAGAAGCTCGTGGAATGGGGCCTGCTGGAGGGCCCGGTCGAGCGCGTCCTGGAGCTGGGCCTGCAGCGCCGCTGGACCCTGCACGGCACCGGCCACATGCTCGGCATGGACGTCCACGACTGCGCCGCCGCGCGCACCGAGGCATACGTCGACGGCACGCTGGAGCCGGGCATGTGCCTGACCGTCGAGCCCGGCCTGTACTTCCAGGCCGACGACCTGACCGTGCCCGAGGAGTACCGGGGCATCGGCGTCCGGATCGAGGACGACATCCTCGTCACGGAGGACGGCAACCGGAACCTGTCGGCCGGACTGCCCCGTGCCTCCGCCGATGTCGAGGCCTGGATGGCGCGCCTGAAGGGCTGACGCCGACGGCGCACCGGCCCGCCGGCGGCGCTCGTGTCACAGGGGCGGGACCTCCGTGCGAGGTCCCGCCCTTCGTGTCACGAGACCTTCAGCAGCGCTCCCTCGCGCCATTTGAGGACCTTGTCGAAGCTGACCACCGCGCCCCGGCCCGGACGGTTGCGCAGTCTGACGTGGTCGGCGAGCTCCTCGATCAGCCACAGGCCCCGGCCGTGTTCGCACTCCGCGGTGGCGGCCGGGGCGGCGGGCGCGGCCGGCGCTGGTCTGTGCCCGGCCACCGTCGCCGCCGGGAAGCCCGGGCCGGAATCGGTCACCTCGATCCGGCAGCAGTCCCCGTCCAGATAGGCGGTGACGCGGTACGCCGCGCACGCCTCGGGGACGGATCCCCCGCCGGAACCGGTGCCGGCCACCGGCCCGCCGTGCTCCACCGCGTTCGCACACGCTTCGCTCAGTGCCACCGACAGGTCGAAGGAGATGTCCGGGTCCACCCCCGCGGTCTCCATCGTCCCGAGCAGCAGTCGCCTGGCGAGCGGCACGCTCGCGGCTTCGCGCCTCAAGTGGAGAGACCACCAGATGCTCATACGGTTACCTATTGCCGCGCCGGGCGGACCGTAAGCCCCCGGCGGCCGTCAGAGCCCTCATTCGGCCGATGCGGCACTCCCGGCGGGGCGTGTATGCCGACGTCTGGACCCCGTAGGCCTGGAACACCCTCGTACGGGGTCACTCACGACCTTCCGGACCTGCCGTATGAAGGGCCGGAGCGCAGTGCGATGATGTCCCGGCCATGACTGCCCCCCACACGACGTCCGCCGGAGCCGGTCTCCGGTTGATCCGGGCCGCGGTGTTCACCGCGGTCTGCGTCGTGCTGTCCGCGGCGGGGCATGCGGTGGCGTCCTGCGCCACCGTCCCGTGGTGGGCCCTCACCGTCGCCTTCCTGGCGGTGTTCGCGGTCACGGCTCTGCTCGCGGGACGACGGCGCTCGCTGACCGGCATCGCGGTCGGACTCACCACCGGGCAGCTCGGCCTGCACACCGTCTTCGGCCTCGGGCAGCACCGTGCGGCCGCCCCGGCACCTGCCGGCCCCGACTCGGCGCTGCCGGCCCTCGCCGCCCGGCTGATCTGCGGCGGCAACTCCGTACCGCTCAGCCCGGCCGACGCCCGGCAGGTCCTGGAGACCGCCGGACTGGACCCGGCCGCCATGACGGCCGAACTGGCGGCGCAGGGGCATGCCGGCCATGCCTCCATGGTGCAGGCCTCCTCCG
Source organism: Streptomyces sp. NPDC006326 (assembly GCF_040612915.1). Lineage (NCBI taxonomy): Bacteria > Bacillati > Actinomycetota > Actinomycetes > Kitasatosporales > Streptomycetaceae > Streptomyces > Streptomyces sp. NPDC006326. The sequence continues at coordinate 138,078 of NZ_JBEXRC010000002.1, forward strand.
CCCCGGACACCGCACTGTTCAGCCCGGCCATGCTGGCCGGGCACCTGCTGGCCGCGCTCGCCGTCGGCTGGCTGCTCGCACGCGGCGAGGCGGCCCTGTTCCGCCTCCTCGAACTGTCCCGGGCCTCCGCGGGATCCGACCCCGTCCGTCCGCTGCGCGCCGCGCTGGCCTTCGTACGGGCCCTCGCCGCCGGACTCCCGGACCCCTCCGCCCGTGCCCCGCGCCGTACCCGGACCGCCGGGGCGGCAGCAGCGGACACCGGCCGGGAGGCACTCCACCACACGGTGATCAGGCGCGGCCCGCCCGCGGCGCTCGTCCTCGCAGCCTGACGCGGCACCCCTTCCCCGGGCCGGGGGAGCACCGGTGCCGCGAACTCCGCGCGCGCCCGTGCGCGGAGCCACCGCCACCTCTGCTCTGTAGGAGTGTCCCCGCATGAAGACCTCTCGCGTCTCCTTCGCCGCCGCCCTCGCCGCCGGCGCCGTCCTCGTCCTGTCCGGCACCGCCTTCGCGCACGTCAGCGTGCAGCCCGGCGAGGCCGCCAAGGGCGGCTACGCGACGCTCAACTTCAAGGTCCCCAACGAACGCGACAACGCCTCGACCACGCAGCTCGAAGTCAACTTCCCCGTCGACCAGCCGCTCACGTCCGTCATGCCGCAGGACATCCCCGGCTGGACCGTGACCGTGGAGAAGAGCAAGCTCGACAAGCCGCTCACCGTGCACGGCAAGCAGATCAACGAGGCGGTCACCAAGGTCACGTGGAGCGGCGGCAAGATCGAGCCCGGGAAGTTCCAGCAGTTCCCGGTCTCCGTCGGCAAGCTGCCCGAGAACGCCGACCAGATGGTCTTCAAGGCGATCCAGACGTACGACAACAACGAGGTCGTCCGGTGGATCGAGGAGGCCAAGGAAGGCGCCGCGGAGCCGCAGAACCCGGCGCCCGTCCTTAAGCTGACCGCCGCCAAGGCCGCCGACCATCACGACGACGGCAAGAAGCCGGCCGCGGCCGGCGCCGGCGACACCACGAAGGACGAGCACGAGGAGGCGGCCGCCAAGGGCTCCGACACGACGGCCCGCGCCCTGGGCGTCACGGGCATCGTCGTCGGCCTCGGCGGGCTCGCGTTCGGCATCGCCTCGCGCCGCCGCGCCTCCTGACCTATCGGACCGTCAGGCCGTAGGCCTGAGCCAGACCACCCCCGATCCCAGGGACATTCCTCCATGCACAGCACACGTGTGACGGTCGCCGCCCTCGTGGCGGCGGCCGCACTCGCCCTCACCGCCTGCGGCGGCGAGAGCGCGAAGACCGGCTCGGTCACCCAGATCACCGGCCAGACCAAGACCGGCAAGGCGACCGTCCTCGACCGCCCCTTCGACAAGCCGGACCTCGTCCTGACGGATACCACGGGCAAGCCGTGGAACCTGCGGGAGCAGACCAAGGGCAAGCCGACGCTCATCTACTTCGGCTACACCAACTGCCCCGACGTGTGCCCGCTCACGATGAGCAACATCGCCGTCGCCAAGAAGGCGCTTCCCAAGGCCGACCAGGACCGGCTCCAGGTCGTCTTCGTCACCACGGACCCCGAACGGGACACCCCCGACTCCCTCGGCGCGTGGCTCCGGTCCCAGGACCCCTCCTTCACGGGGCTCACCGGGGACTTCGCCACCATCCAGGCCGCCGCCCGCACCCTCGGCATCGGTATCGAGGCGCCCAAGAAGCAGGCCGACGGCAGCGTCGTGTCCATGCACGGCGCCCAGGTCATCGCGTTCTCGCCCAAGACCGACGAGGGATACCTCCTCTACGGCGAGGGCACGACCGTCGACGACTACACCAAGGACCTGCCGAAGATCGTCAAGGGGGAGAACCCGTGAACGCCCGCACCACCCGCACCCTCGCCGCCGCCCTCTCCCTGACGGCAGCATTCGCCATATCCGGCTGTTCCTCGGACTCCGGCTCCGGCTCGGGCGCCAAGGCCGACGGGGCCAAGCCGAGGATGACGGTCAGCGGGGCCTACATGCCGGAACCGGTGAACGACAAGATGGCCGGCGCGTTCATGGTCATCAAGAACGACTCCGGGACCGCCGACAAGCTCACCGCGGTCACCAGTGCCCTCTCCGACGATCTGCAGATCCACGAGACCAAGGACCAGAAGATGCAGCAGGTCCCGTCCATGGACGTGCCTGCGAACGGCGAGCTCAAGCTGGAGCGCGGGGGCAGCCACATCATGTTCATGGGGCTCAGGAACAAGCCGAACGTCGGCGACAAGGTCACCGTCGAGCTGCGCTTCGAGAAGGCCGACCCGGTCAAGGTCGAGCTGGACGTCAAGGAACGGACGTACAACGCCCAGGCTCCGACATCCACCGATGGCAACGCCCACTGACGGACCGAGGTACTGACACGCCATGACGGCCACCGCCCTCGCCCCCTCCCCCGCCCGCGTCCGGGCCGCGGCTCTGCTGCCACGGCTCACGCTGGTCCTCGCGGCCCTGCTGGCAACGCTGTTCACCGCTGCCGCGCCGGCCACGGCACATGCCGCGCTCACCGCGAGCGATCCCCAGGACGGGGCGGTGGTCGCCACGGCCCCCGCTCAGGTCACCCTCTCCTTCTCGGAGCAGGTCGCCATGGGCGACGACTCCATCCGCGTCATGGACCCCCAGGGCAAACGCGTGGACACCGGCGAACTGCGCGACATGTGCAGCGGATCCACCATCCGCTACGGCACCGCCCTGCACTCCGGCCTGCCTGACGGCACGTACACCGTCGCCTGGCAGGCGGTCTCCGCCGACAGTCACCCCGTCTCGGGGGCCTTCACCTTCTCCATCGGGGCACCGTCCAGCACGAGTGTCATCCTGCCCACGCGTCAGGGCGGCGGCGGTCCGGTGGGCATCGCGTACGGCGTCGCCCGCTATGCCGCCTACGCCGGTTTCACCGTCCTGGTCGGGGGCGCCGCCTTCATCCTTCTGTGCTGGCGGCGCGGCGCGGCGCAGCGCCCGCTGCAGAAGCTCGTCCTGCGGGGCTGGGTCACCCTCACCGCAGCCACCCTCGTGATGGTCGTGCTCCGCAACCCGTACACCGGCTCGGGAAAGTTCGCCGACGCCCTCGACCTGAGCGGGCTCAAGTCGGTACTGGAGACGAAGACCGGCGCCTCCCTCGTCTCCCGACTGCTCCTCCTCGGGGCCGCAGCGCTGTTCGTCGCGGTGCTCTTCGGTGCGTACGCCCGGCGTCAGACCGCCCCGGCCGGGGAGGAGAACGCGAGCAAGGACACCGGCGACCTGTTCTTCGGCCTCAGCGTCGGCGGGACCGTCGTCGCCGGCGGTATCGCCGCCACGTGGGCCCTTGCCGAGCACGCCTCCACCGGTGTGCAGCCCGGTATCGCCATGCCGGTGGACATCGTGCACCTGATGGCCGTCGCCCTCTGGCTCGGCGGGCTCACCGCGCTGCTCGTCGCCCTCCACCGCGTGCCCGACATGGAGCGCGAGGCCGTCCAGCGCTTCTCGAAGGTCGCCTTCGTCTGTGTCCTGGTCCTCACGGCCACCGGGATCTACCAGTCCTGGCGTCAGCTCGGCAGCTGGTGGGCCCTCACGGGCACGAGCTACGGGCAGCTCCTGCTCGTCAAGATCGGCCTGGTGGCCGTCCTGGTCGCAGTCGCCTGCCTCTCCCGGAACTGGACCGCGCGGTTGTCCGACCCGGCAGCCGGGACTGCGGCGAAGCTCGTCCCCCAGCGCAATGTTTCACGTGAAACGCGAGGCGCTGTTTCACGTGAAACATCGGCCGTCGGCGTCCGCACCGCAGGCACGGAGGACCCGAAGCGGGCCGCGCAGCTGGCCAGGCAGCGCGCCGCCCGTGAGAACGCGCGGCAGAAGCAGGCCCGAGACGCCGATCCCTCCCGGGCGGGCCTGCGCCGCACCGTGCTCGCCGAGGCCGCCGTCGCGGTCGCCCTGCTCGCGGTGACCACCGTGCTCACCGGGACGGAGCCGGGGCGCGCCGCGGAGCAGGAGGCGGGTCGCACCACCCCGGCCGCGGCCGTCCCCAACCGGGCCATCAAGATCACCCTCCCCTTCGACACCGGAGGCGCGAAGGGCAAGGGCTCGGTCCGACTCGAAGTCGACCCGGGCCGGGTGGGCGCCAACACCCTCCACCTCTGGGTCACCGACCCCGACGGCAGCCCTCTCGACATCCCCGAGATCAAGGTCGCCTTCACCCTCCCGGCCCAGGAGATCGGACCGCTCCCGCTCGTGCCCGAACGCGCGGCGCCCGGCCACTGGAGCGCATCGGGCGTCCAGCTGCCGTTCGCCGGGGAATGGCGGATTGACGTGACCGTCCGTACCTCCGACATCGACCAGACGACCGTCCAGAAGAACGTGAAGATCGGCTGACCCGCGTGACCGAGACCCCCGACATCGAGATCTCCCGCCGTCGACTGCTGGGCACCGTCGGCGCCGCGGGTGCGGCCGGGCTTGCGCTCGGCGCCACCGGCGGAGCCCTGGTGCACTCCGCGCTGGCCGACTCCGCGGACGGAGCCGCCGGTCCGTCCGGATCCCTCGCCTCCCTGGGCGCCACCCAGGTCGCCTTCGAGGGCGGCGGCCACCAGGCGGGAATCACCACTCCGCTGCAGGCCAAGGGGCACGTCCTCGCCTTCGACCTTGCGCCCGGCGCCGGGCGCAAGGAGGCCGCCGCCCTGATGCGCCGCTGGTCCGACACCGCCCGGCGGCTCATGGCGGGAGAGACCGCGCCGACGGCCGACTCCGGCATCGCCCTGGACGCCGGGCCGTCCTCCCTCACCATCACCTTCGGCTTCGGCCATTCCTTCTTCGACCGCACCGGCCTGGCCGACCGCCGCCCCACTGCCCTCGACCCGCTGCCGGACTTCTCGTCCGACCGGCTCGACGCCCAGCGCAGCAACGGCGACCTGTGGGTCCAGATCGGCGCCGACGACGGCCTGGTCGCCTTCCACGCCCTGCGCGCCCTCCAGAAGGACGCCGGTGAGGCGGCCCGGGTCCGGTGGCAGATGAACGGCTTCAACCGGACCCCCGGAGCCACCGCCACGGCGATGACCGCCCGCAACCTCATGGGCCAGGTCGACGGCACCGGCAACCCGAAGCCTTCGGAGCCCGACTTCGACCGGCGGATCTTCGTACCCGCTGCCGGACCCGGGCCGGCCGCACACGCCTGGATGGGCGGGGGCTCGTACGCCGTGGTGCGGCGCATCCGGATGCTCCTCGACGACTGGGACAAGCAGTCCGTCGCCCAGCAGGAGCAGGTCATCGGACGGACCAAGGCCACCGGTGCGCCGCTCACGGGCGGCATCGAGACCACGAAGTTGCAGCTCGACAAGATCGGCCCCGACGGCAAGCCGGTCATTCCCTCCAACGCGCACGCCCGGATCTCGGCCCCCGAGCAGAACGGCGGGGCGGCGATGCTCCGCCGCCCGTTCTCCTTCCACGACGGGATCGCCGCGGACGGCACCCCCGACGCCGGTCTCCTCTTCATCTGCTGGCAGGCCGATCCGCTGCGCGGTTTCGTCCCCGTCCAGCGCAAGCTCGACCGGGGAGACGCCTTGTCGCAGTTCATCCGGCACGAGTCCAGTGGGCTGTACGCGGTCCCGGCCGGCCCCCGCGCCGGGGAGTACGTGGGTCAGCGGCTGCTCGACGGATGACGGACACCGCCGCCGCGGTCCGCGCAGCGGCATTACGCTGATCGCATGTCAGCCACCCGCTTCACCTATCTCGGTCCCGAGGGCACCTTCACCGAGGCCGCCCTGCGCACCCTGCCGGAAGCCGCGACCCGGGAGCTCGTCCCGATGGTGTCGGTCCCGGCCGCCCTGGACGCCGTGCGCAACGGCGAGGCGGCCGCCGCCCTGGTGCCGATCGAGAACTCGGTGGAGGGCGGCGTCACGGCCACCCTGGACGAGCTGGCGTCCGGGGAACCGCTGATGATCTACCGCGAGGTGCTGCTGCCCATCGCCTTCGCGCTGCTCGTGCGGCCGGGGACCCACCTGTCGGACGTCAAGACCGTCACCGGGCACCCGGTCGCCCAGCCGCAGGTGCGCAACTGGCTGCGGGCGAACCTGCCCGACGCGGTGTGGGAGTCGGCGGCCTCCAATGCCGACGGTGCCCGGCTGGTGCAGGAAGGCCGTTTCGACGCCGCCTTCGCGGGCGAGTTCGCGGCCGCCACATATGGGCTCGTCCCGCTGGTCACCGAGATCCACGACGCGCAGAACGCCGAGACGCGCTTCGTGCTCGTCGGCCGGCCTGCCCGGCCCGCCGCGCCGACCGGTGCCGACAAGACCTCGGTCGTGCTGTGGCTGGGCGACGACCACCCCGGTGCGCTGCTGGAACTGCTCCAGGAGTTCGCCGTCCGCGGGGTCAACCTGATGCTGATCCAGTCCCGGCCGACCGGCGAGGGCATCGGGAACTACTGCTTCGCGGTGGACGCCGAGGGCCACATTTCGGACCGGCGTGTGAGCGAGGCGCTCATGGGGCTCAAGCGGACCTGTCCCCAGGTGCGCTTCCTCGGTTCCTATCCCCGCGCGGGGGTCGCTCAGGGTGACGTCCGTCATCCACGGCCGGGAACTTCGGACGCAGACTTCACGGCCGCTTCCGACTGGCTGACGCGGTGCCTCGACGGTCGGCCGTAGTTTTCCCCAGCCCTGTCCACAGAGTTATCCACAGGACGAGATGGGGACCTGTGGACTAGTCGACACTCCAGACCGGCAAGGTCGACAAATCGGTCGGGCGGCTCGGGTTTCGCGCTGGAGAGCGGAAGGTGAACGGCGTCACCTCGGCATCCACGACCAACTCTTTGGAGCGAGCCATTCCCACCCGAATGAGTGTGTGAGGGTGGTTTGAACCCTGATTCTTCCTGAACGACTCACGGTCGGGATTGATCTCTTTGCGTGTCCACAGATCCGGCACACAGCCTGTGGATAAACTGCCCCGGGCGGCAATTCCTGTGGACAAGGCAGCCCTCCGCCCCTGTTCAGGAGCTGACCGGCGGAGGACGATGTGCCCCTTTTCGGGGAATGGGCCGCCTTTGTTGACCGCGTGGGGAGGGTCGGTTCCGGCCCACTCCCGCACAGTTTTCCATTCACGGCAATTGGGGCATAGTGACACGCAGCGTTATATCGATGTGAGCCCGCGAAGCCCAGCCCGGTAGCCTGGAGGGGTGATTGACCTTCGGCTGCTCCGTGAAGACCCTGACCGTGTCCGCGCCTCGCAGCGCGCCCGTGGAGAGGACGTCGAACTCGTCGACGCACTGCTCTCCGCCGACGAGCGCCGCAGGTCCTCCGGCATGCGCTTCGACGAACTGCGCAATGAGCAGAAGTCGCTCGGCAAGCTCATCCCCAAGGCCTCCCCGGAGGAGCGGGCGGAGCTGCTGAAGAGGGCCGAGCAGCTCAAGGCGGACGTCAAGGCCGCCGAAGCCGAGCAGAACGAGGCGGACGAGGCGGCCAAGCAGCTGCTGCTCCAGCTCGGCAACATCGTCCACGAGGACGTGCCCGTCGGCGGCGAGGAGGACTTCACCGTCCTGGAGACGCACGGCACGATCCGCGACTTCGCCGCCGAGGGCTTCGAGCCCAAGGACCACCTGGAGCTCGGCGAGATGCTGGGCGCCATCGACGTCGAGCGCGGCGCCAAGGTGTCGGGCTCGCGCTTCTACTACCTGACCGGTGTCGGGGCCCTGCTGGAACTGGCGCTGGTCAACGCGGCCATCGCGCAGGCCACCGAAGCCGGTTTCGTCCCGATGCTGACCCCCGCGCTGGTCCGCCCGCGCGCCATGGAGGGCACCGGCTTCCTCGGCCAGGCGGCGGAGAACGTGTACCACCTGGAGAAGGACGACTACTACCTGGTCGGCACCTCCGAGGTCCCGCTCGCCGCGTACCACATGGACGAGATCATCGACGCCGACAAGCTGCCCCTGCGGTACGCCGGCTTCTCACCGTGCTTCCGCCGCGAGGCCGGCACCTACGGCAAGGACACCCGCGGCATCTTCCGCGTGCACCAGTTCGACAAGGTCGAGATGTTCTCGTACGTCGCGCCGGAGGACGCCGAGGCCGAGCACGCGCGTCTGCTCGCCTGGGAGAAGCAGTGGCTGACCAGCCTGGAGCTGCCGTTCCAGGTGATCGACGTCGCCACCGGTGACCTGGGTGCCTCCGCCTCGCGCAAGTTCGACTGCGAGGCGTGGATCCCGACGCAGGGCAAGTACCGCGAGCTGACCTCCGCATCGAACTGTGACGGCTTCCAGGCGCGCCGCCTGTCGATCCGCTACCGCGACGGCAAGAAGACCGCTCCGCTCTCCACGCTGAACGGCACCCTGTGCGCCGTTCCGCGCACGATCGTCGCCATCCTGGAGAACCACCAGCAGGCCGACGGTTCGGTTCGGGTGCCCGCGGTGCTCCGCCCGTACCTGGGTGGCCGCGAGGTCCTGGAGCCGATCACCAAGTGAGCCCGGCCCCGTTCCCGTACAAGCTCGTCGCGACCGATCTCGACGGCACGCTGCTGCGTGGCGACGACACCGTCTCGGAACGCACCCGTGAAGCGCTCGCCGCGGCCACCGCGGCGGGCGCGGCGCACATCATCGTCACCGGCCGGGCCGTGCCCTGGACCCGGGGCGTGCTGGACGATCTCGGCTACAAGGGCATCGCGGTGTGCGGGCAGGGCGCGCAGATCTACGACGCGGGAGCCCACCGGCTGCTGACCTCGGTCACGCTGGACCGGCAGCTGGCCGGCCTCGCGCTGTCGAAGATCGAGGCCGAGGTGGGGCCGCTCGCGCTGGCGGCCAGCCGGGACGGACTGGACGGCGACGTGCTCTTCGGACCCGGCTACCAGGTCCAGGAGGGCCTCCCGGCCGTCTACCTGGAGGACACGGCGGCCGTCTGGACGGCTCCGCTGACCAAGCTGTACATCCAGCACCCCGAACTGGACGACGACACCCTGGTCAAGGCGGCCCGGGAGACCGTGGGGGCCCTGGTCGACATCGTCATGGCCGGTCCGGGCATCGTGGAGATACTCCCCCTGGGTCTGACGAAGGCGACCGGCCTGTCGCTGGCCGCACGCCGGCTGGGCGTGAAGGCGGCGGAGACGATCGCGTTCGGGGACATGCCCAACGACATCCCGATGTTCGGCTGGGCGGGGCACGGAGTGGCCATGGCCAATGCCCATGCGGAGCTGAAGGCGGTGGCCGACGAGATGACGACCTCACACGAGGAGGACGGCATCGCGGTGGTGCTGGAGCGCCTGCTGGGGGCCGCGTAGGACCTGACGAGGCGTCCGGGACAGCCCGCGCCGCACGGCGCGCTCGAAGTGGCTGCCCCGGACCCTTGTTACTCCCCGCACGGATCACTCTGCCCCGGGCGGAAGTGCCGTACCAGCGAATTTTCATGTTTCACGTGAAACATCGACCGGGTGCGGGTGCCGGGTCAGCGGCCAGGCGAGCAGGCCGACGGCGAGTGAGATCGCATGCCCGAGGTCGGTGAAATTGCCGCCAGTGAAGAGCGGGATCCCGAAGAAGGCGACCACCCCGGCCAGGTAGAACCAGCGCAAGGGGTGGGGGAGCCGGTAGGTGAGGACGCCGATGGACGCGGCGAGCCCGTAACTCACACCGACGTCGACGACGTGGACCATGCTGTGCGGGGCGCGGTGGTCCTCGATGGCCATCAGGACGACCTTCTGGCTGACCAGGGTGGCCGTGATGTGCGCCGTCGCGACGATGGCGAGCCAGCGCAGGGTGCCGAGCCAGCGTTCCACGGGGGCGTGGAAGAGCTCGAAGAGGACGGCGTAGAGGGCGAGCGAGGACGGGTTCTCGATCCAGAACGCGCTGGAGACCAGGGCCCGTACGGGATGCCTGGTGAGCTCGTGGATATTGCTGCTGTGCCGGTGCAGCAGGACGTGTTCGACGCGGTCGGGGGCTATCACCACGATGAGGCTGGTGACGGCGATGACGAGCAGCCATATGTGCGTTCCGGGCGAGGAGCGTATCCAGGCCCGCACGGGCCTGGACGGCTCGGGCTCGGCGTGCTCGACCATGCACTGATGATGCCCCGTACGACGGTGCCCCGCCTGGCCGGTGGGCCGGGCGGGGCACGGTTCGTGGAGTCGGCGCGGCGGGGTCTACTCCTCCCCGGCCAGAGTCAGGCGGCGCAGCTTCTGGCCGGCATAGACGGTGGCTCCGATGGTGACCGCGCAGAGCAGGACGACGGCGGTGGGCAGCGCGACGGTGGCGTCGACATAGCCCTCGCCGGCGATCTTCTCGGCGAGCGCCAGCGCCCACTGCTGGACGCTGAGGGTCTTCGCTCCGGTGACCAGGCTCCCGAAGAGGGACTCCCAGATCAGGGCGTAGACCAGGCCGAAGACAACGGCATGCCGGCTGACGGTGCCCAGCAGCAGGAACATGGCGCTGTAGGCGATCGAGGCGACGAGCGCGGCGACGGTGTAGGCGACGGCGATCTGCTGGCCGTTGCCGTTGAGGATGAAGCCGGCGATCAGTGTGGGGATCGCGGAGAAGGCCATGGTGACCGCGATCGCGACGATCAGTTTCGTCATGATGATCGTCGGCCGCTTTACCGGCTTGGAGAGCAGGTAGACGATCGAGCCGTCGTCGATCTCCGGGCCGATGGCTCCGGTCCCGGCGATGACTCCGATCAGCGGGACCATGGTCGCCAGGGCGAAGCCGCCCAGCAGGTCGGCGGCGACCTTGTCGTCGAGGCCCGTGAAGGCGCGGACGGCGAGGGAGATGACGATCAGCAGGGCCGGCAGCGCGAAGAGGATCAGAGCGCGACGACGGCCGAGCAGGGCGCGGTAGGTCAGCCGGGCCACGGTGGGGTTGTACATGGATGCCAGCTCCTTCAGGCCGCGACGAGGTAGGAGAAGACCGACTCAAGGGATTCGTCGGAGGGCGAAACGGTCAGGAGCCGGATGCCGTGGGCGCGCGCGACCCGGGGCAGCAGTTCGGTGAACCGGCCGAAGTCGACCGCCTGGATGCGCAGGGCGCCTTCCGTGACGTCGACCTCGATACCGGCGGTGGAGGGGTCGGCGATAAGGGCGGCGGCAAGGGCCCTGTCGTCGGAGGAGCGGACGAGGTAGCGGTGCGGGCGGTCCGTCATCAGGCGGCGGATCTTGCGGAAGTCACCGGAGGCGGCGTGCCGGCCGGCGACCACGACCTCGATGTGGGAGGCGAGCTGCTCGACCTCTTCGAGGATGTGCGAGGAGAACAGCACGGTGCGCCCCTCCTCGCCCATGCGGCGCAGCAGGTCCATGAGCTGCATGCGCTGGCGCGGGTCCATGCCGTTGAACGGTTCGTCCAGCAGGAGCACGGACGGGTCGTGGACGAGGGCCGAGGCCATCTTCACGCGCTGGCGCATGCCCTTGGAGTAGGTCGCGATCTTGCGGTCCTGCGCGTACTCCATCTCCACGGTGGCCAGGGCCCGCTGGGCCGCCGCCGCGTCGAGCCCGTGGAGTTCGGCGTTGGCGACCACGAACTCCCGCCCGGTGAGGAAGTCGTACATGGCCTCCCGCTCGGGGACCACGCCGATCTGCCGGTAGACCTGCTCGTTGCGCCAGATGGGCGCGCCGTCGAGGGTGACGGTGCCCGTGGAGGGGGCGAGGAAGCCGCCCATCATGTTGATGAGGGTGGACTTCCCGGCGCCGTTGGGCCCCAGCAGGCCGGTCACACCGGGGCCGATGCGCATGGTCACGTCGTTGACGGCGACGACGTTCCCGAACCAGCGGGAGGTGTGGTCGATGTCGATGATGGTCACAGCCCGGCCTTCCGGTAGCGGGCCATCAGGGCGGCGTAGGAGCCGGCGATGAGGGCGAGGACGACGAGCAGGTAGACGGAGCCGACCCCGGCCGAGGGGCCTTCGCCGCCGGGGAAGGCGGAGGTGGCGCCGAGGAACGCGGTCTGTACGCCGTCGATCAGGGTGATCGGCGAGAACAGGCCCATCCATTCGACGGCGCCCGTGGAACCGGTGTTGTAGGCGATGCCCTGGACCGCGGTCACCGCGCCGAACGGAATCAGGAGCAGGGCGATGATGGCGGCGACGCCGAAGCCCCGGCGCGGGGTGAGCGCGGCCATGACCAGGCCGAGGCCGGCGAAGAGGACGGACAGCAGCAGCACGGACACCAGTCCCTGGGCGAACCCCTTCGTCTGGTCCGCGAAGTCGAATTTCGCCAGCAGGGAGCCGATCCACATGATCAGCAGCGGTGTGGCGGTGAGGATGAACAGGGCCGAGGCCATCGCGGCGAACTTGGCGAGGACGTAGTCGACCCGCTCGATGGGGCGGGAGAAGTAGAGCGGCACGGTCTTGAACCGAAGGTCCCGGGAGACCGACTGCGGTGCCTGGGAGGCCAGGTAGAGGCCGATGACCATCTGGGTGGTCAGGGCGTACGTCGTGTACTTGATCGGCAGGTCGGTGGAGCCGGGCACCGCGATGGCGATGGCGACGATGATCAGCGCCGGGATGCACATGACCGCGAAGAGGATCATCGGGAGGACCTTGGACTTGGCGGACCGGCCGAGTCCGTAGGCCCCGCGCAGTGACTGCGAGAACAGCGAGGCGCGGGCGTAGGAGCGGCCGAGCCGGGCGCCCTCGTAGGACCGGTAGCCGATGTTGTGGATCTGGGTCGAGGTGTCAGGCGCCATCGGAACCGGCTCCCTTCTGCTGGTGGCGGTCGTGGTCGCGGAAGACCTCGGCGATGTGGTGACGGCGCTGCTCCATGCGGACCAGGCCGAGACCGAGGTCGGCGACGGTGTCGCGGACGGTGTCGTAGGTGTCCTCGCCGGTGGCCTCGACGAGCAGGATGTGGCCCGCTCCGGGCAGTCCCTGCTCCTCGCCCTCGTGGAGGGTGATGCCGGCCGCGGCCAGCGCCTTGCGCAGGGAAGCCGTCCCGTCGGGGTGGCTGTCGGAGTCGGTGACCTCGACGGCGAGGGTGGCGGTGGTCTGGGTGAAGTCGCTCGTGGAACTGGAGCGCAGCAGCTTGCCGCCGTCGACGACCACCACGTGGTCGCAGGTCCGCTCCAGTTCACCGAGCAGGTGGGAGGTGACCAGGACGGAGATGCCGAAGTCGGTGTAGACCCGGCGGATCAGGCCGAGCATCTCGTCGCGGCCGACGGGGTCGAGGCCGTTGGTCGGCTCGTCGAGCAGGACCAGCTGCGGGTCGTGGACGAGCGCCTGGGCGAGCTTGACGCGCTGCTTCATGCCGGTGGAGTAGCCGCCGATGGGGCGGTAGCGCTCCTCGTACAGCCCGACGTGGCGCAGGGTGTCGGCGGTCCGCTCGCGGGCGGCGGCCGGGGGGAGGCCGGACATGCGCGCCATGTGGACGACGAACTCGGTGGCCGAGACGTCGGGCGGCAGGCAGTCGTGCTCGGGCATGTAGCCGACGCGTTCGCGGATGGCGCTGCCGTGTGCGGCGACGTCGAGTCCGAGTACGGCGGCGCGGCCCTCGGTGGCGGGGGACAGTCCCAGCAGGATCTTGATCAGCGTGGACTTGCCGGCTCCGTTGGCGCCCACGAGGCCGGTCACTCCGGGCCCGATGTCCAGGGAGAGCCGGTCGATGGCGGTCACTCGGGGGTACCGCTTGCTCAGGCTTTCGGTCGCGATGACAGTCACGGCTTCGACGTTAGCGGTGCCGACGGAGCGGATCGTCAGACCTGGAGCGCCATCCCGTCTCCGCCTTGAGGACTACGGCCCCTGCCCCAAGGCTGACACCGGGGCTCGGCGGCGGCGGTGGGATGCCTCGGTCGCGGCGCCCCTCCCGCGCGGGAACGGGAACCGGCCAACTTTGTCCACAGGTCTGTGCACGGGCCTTGACGCGCCCTCCGGTCATTGTCACATTCATCAATGTCAACTTTCGGGCGCGTACGGCTCTATGGACGGACGGCTGGCATGGCTGGGGACACCAAGCAAGGCACCGCGCACCTCTCCGCCGAACTGCGCGGGTTCAGGGAAGTGCAGCGCCTGGCGTACGAGTGCGCGGAGACCGTTGCGGCGCAGCTGCGGCCGGGTGTGACCGAGCGCGAGGCCGCGCGGATGCAGCGCGAGTGGCTGCGGGAGCGCGGGGTGCGGGACTGGTTCCACCTGCCGTTCGCCTGGTTCGGGGACCGCACCGCCTTCACGGACTTCACGATCCCCCTCCAGTTCTTCCCGACGAACCGGAAGCTGGAGCCGGGCATGCCGTTCATCCTCGACATGGCGCCGGTCCACCGGGGGTACGCGGCCGACATCGGCTACTCGGGCAGCCTCGGGCTCAATCCGGTGCAGGACCGGCTGATGTCCGATCTGCGGCCCCACCGCGAGCTGATCCTGGAGCAGGTCCGCGAGCGCCGCCCGCTGCGGGAGATCTACGAGAACGTGGAGCGGCTGATGGTCCGGCAGGGCTATGCCAACCGGCACCGCGCGTATCCGTTCGGCGTGATCGCCCACAAGATCGGCCGCGTCAAGGAACGGCGCTGGGCCCCGACCGCCTTCGGTTTCGGCGTGCAGTCCCTGAAGGGGCTGGCGTCCGACGCCCTGCACGGACACCGCGAGGGCTGGTCCCCGCTGTGGAGTCCGTACCGCTTCTCGGACCATCCGCCGCAGCCGGGGCTGTGGGCGGTGGAGCCGCATCTGGGCTTCCGTGGAACCGGCGCGAAGTTCGAGGAGATCCTGGTGGTCACCGACTCCCGGGATCCCGAGGAGAGTGCGTACTGGCTGGACGACGATCTGCCGCACGTGCGGCGCTGGGCCGAGGAGACGACAGCATGAGCGGGACGGACAGGACCGGCGCCCACGGCGCGGCGGGCGGCGCAGGCCTCGCGGGGGCCCGTGAGCGCCGTGTGAGTACCGGTGGGGTCGAGTTGTGCGTCGCCGAACTCGGCAAGGCGGACCGGCCGACCGTGGTGCTGGTGCACGGGTACCCGGACAGCAAGGAGGTCTGGTCGGAGGTCGCGGAGCGGCTGGCCGGGCGGTTCCACGTGGTGCTCTACGACGTGCGCGGGCACGGTCGCTCGACGGCTCCGCAGCCGCTGCGCGGCGGATTCACGCTGGAGAAGCTGACCGACGACTTCCTCGCGGTCGCGGACGCCGTCAGTCCGGACCGCCCGGTGCACGTGGTCGGCCACGACTGGGGCTCGGTCCAGGGCTGGGAGTTCGCGACGGTCGCCCGTACCGAGGGCCGGATCGCCTCCTTCACCTCCATCTCCGGGCCCTCCCTCGACCACTTCGGACACTGGATCAAGAAGCGGATGACGCGTCCGACCCCGCGGCGGGCGGCGCAGCTGCTGGGCCAGGGCGCCAAGTCCTGGTACGTGTACATGCTGCACACGCCCGTCCTGCCGGAGCTCGCCTGGCGCGGCCCGCTCGGCAAGCGGTGGCCGCGGATCCTGGAGCGTGTGGAGAAGGTCCCGGCCGGCGACTACCCGACCGCTTCGCTGGGCTCGGACGCCGCCCGCGGGGCCTGGCTGTACCGCGACAACGTACGTCCGCGGCTGCGCAGGCCGCGCCCCGACGCCTACGCGCACGTACCGGTCCAGCTGATCACGCCGACCGGCGACGCCTTCCTGTCCGAGCGGCTCTACGACGACTTGGAGCGGTGGGCGCCGGACCTGGTGCGGCGCACCCTGTCCGCCAAGCACTGGGTGCCGCGGACCCGGCCCGACCAGCTGGCCGGATGGATCTCCGACTTCGTCACCGCCCGGGAGGACCCCGCCACCCGGGCCCCCGAGCACAAGGCTCCGGGCAGGTACGCCGACCGCTTCGCCGGCCGGCTGGTGCTCGTCACCGGGGCCGCCAGTGGCATCGGAAGGGCCACCGCCTTCGCCTTCGCCGAGGCGGGTGCCCGGGTGGTGTGCGTGGACCGGGACGCGGAGGGCGCGGCCCGTACGGCCGACATGGCGCGGCTCGTCGGCGCCCCCGAGGCCTGGGACGAGTGCGTGGACGTCAGCGACGAACAGGCGATGGAAAAGCTCGCGGCGAAGGTCGCCGACGCGTACGGAATCGTGGACGTGCTGGTCAACAATGCCGGGATCGGCCTGTCGGGGCCCTTCCTGGAGACCACCTCGGAGGACTGGCGCAAGGTCCTCGACGTCAACCTGTGGGGTGTCATCCACGGCTGCCGCGTCTTCGGGAAGCAGATGGCCGACCGCGGGCAGGGCGGGCACATCGTCAACACCGCCTCCGCCGCCGCCTATCTGCCGTCCAGGACGCTGCCTGCGTACAGCACCACGAAGGCCGCGGTGCTGATGCTGTCGCAGTGCCTGCGCGCCGAGCTGGCGGGGAAGTCCATCGGGGTCTCGGCCATATGTCCGGGCATCGTCAACACCAACATCACCGCCACCTCGCGTTTCGCCGGGGTGGACGCGGCGGAGGAGAAGCGCCGCCAGGAGCGCTCCTCACGGCTGTACGGGCTGCGCAACTTCCCGCCGGAGAAGGTGGCCGACGCCATCCTGCGGGCGGTGGTGCGCAACGAGGCGGTGGTGCCGGTGACCCCGGAGTCCAAGGGCGCCCTGTGGATGTCCCGGTTCGCGCCCGCCGCCCTGCGGCGGCTGGCACGGCTGGAGCCCCGGCTGTGACCTCGTACGGGCGCGGCGCCGCGGACCTGTCGGGGCCGGGGTACCGGCCCCGGCCCGGACGCCGGCAGGGACCCCTCCGCGGACACCTCGGCAGACGCCTCCGCGGAGGCCGGCACTGAGAGAGGGCGGCACGGCCATACCGGGCTTCTTCCGGCGGTCGTACCATCCCTCGCAGAAGGGCTCGCTGCCGCGCAGGGGCGGCCGCCCGCCGTGCGGCTCCACCGGCCGCCCGGGCCGCCGCGGGCGCGGTCGGCCCACCGCCATGTCGTAGGGAGCCCGGATTGTCAGACCAGGCAGGAGCCGAGTACCGGATCGAGGATCTCGCACACCACAGCGGGGCCACGGTGCGCACGATCCGGGCGTACCAGGACCGCGGTCTGCTGCCGAAGCCGGAGCGCCGCGGCCGCTCCAACGTCTACCGGGACACGCATCTGGCGCGCCTGCGCCAGATCGCCGACCTGCTGGACCGCGGCTACACGCTGGCCTCCATCAAGGAGTTGCTGGAGGCCTGGGACGCGGGGCGCGGTCTGGGCGGCGTCCTCGGGCTGGTCGCCGAGGTGCACGGGCCGTGGACGGACGAGGAGGCGGCCAGGATCAGCCGGGCCGAGCTGAACGAGCGCTTCGGCGGCAGGCCGGACGACGAAGCGGTGGGCGAGGCCTGCGAGCTCGGGGTGCTGGAGCGGATCCCGGGGCGCCCGGACGAGTTCCTGGTGCCGTCTCCGCAGGAGTTGGCCGTGGCAGCCGAGCTGTACGCGGCCGGGGTGCCGCTGCCGGCGATCACCGGCCACCTGCGGGAGCTGCGCGGGCAGGTGGAGCACATAGCCTCGCGGTTCCTGGAGTTCACGACCGAGCACGTCTTCGCCCGCTACCTGGAGCAGGTGCCGCCGACGGACGCGGACGCGGCGGAGGCGGCGACGATGGTACGGAGACTGCGGCCCCTGGCGCAGCAGACGGTCGATGCCGAGCTGGCGCGGGCGATGCGGCTGTTCGCGACCCGGCACCTGCAGCGCCATCTGGGGGCGGTCGGTGCCCCACAGCCGTCGGGGCCCGCGGCGGTGGCGCTCCCGGCCGAGACGGTGCGCGCGGTGCAGGAGCTGGTCGGCGCCGAGCACGTGGGGGAGTTCGTCCGGGCCGCGACGGAGCGGGAGCTCCAGGCCCGGACGATGAACGAGCTGGCCCGCCGGGGCGGGTGCTAGATCCCGGTCGGTAGTCCACAGGGTAGATCACCCGTTTGCCGTCAAAACCCACCCAACCGGCTGTGGACAAGTCGGGGAAGCCTGTGGGCAACCCGGTGGACAACTCAACCGATGGCCTCGTACGAGGCGTTCGCGGAAGCGGCGGTACCAGCCGTCACCACCACGGCCCTCGGCCCATTCACCCCGCGGCGGGCGCTGCCGTAGAGCAGGGCGGCGAGGGTGAGGCCGACGACCGCGCCGACCAGCTGGGCGGCGACGAACCCGGGCAGCGACTGCGGGGCGATACCGGTGAAGGAGTCGCTGAAGGCGCGCCCGACGGTACCGGCCGGGTTCGCGAAGGAGCCCGACGAGGTGAACCAGATCGCCGAGGCGATGTACGCGGCGACCGCGGCCGGGATCAGCCGGGGGCGTCCGATGCGCTCCAGGCCCTGGATGACGAGGACGAGCCCAGCGGTGGCGACGACCTCGCCGATGAGCAGGTGGCCGCCGCCGCGGATCTGGGTCGAGAAGCCGCCGGGGAGGCGCCCGAACATGGCTTCGGCGAGGACGGCGCCCCCGATCGCACCGGCGGTCTGCGCGGTGGTGTAGACGAGGGCCTCCCGGCCGCCGAGCCCGGAGCCGCCGGTGCGCCGGGCCCACCAGGAGGTGAGGGTGACGACCGGGTTGAGGTGGGCTCCGGAGAGCGGGCCGAGCAGGGTGATGATCAGCCCGAGGCCGATGGCGGAGGCGAGCGAGTTGGCGACAAGGGCCACTCCGGTGTCACGACTGAGGCCCTCGGCCTGGATACCGGAACCGATCACCACCACGAGGAGGCCGGCCGTGCCGACGAGCTCGGCGACGGCGCGGCGCGGCAGAGAAGCGTGGATTGTCATGGGTTCTCCCCCTGGGAAAAGTGTGTAATGGAAAATGTATTTCGTATCTCGGAAGGGCGGTAGAGGTCCGCCCGGCTCCGGCCGTGGTGAAAATGCGCTGCTCGCACCGCCTCACACCCGGCAAGCTGGGGACATGGACGACAAGCGCACCGTGAAGGTGTCCAAATACGTCTCGAAACACCTCCGCCATCAGCCGGAACGCATCGGACTGGTGCTCGATGACCACGGCTGGGTGGAGATCGACGACCTGCTGGGCGCGGCCGCCGCCCACGGCTTCCCCTTCAGCCGGGCCGAGCTCGACCATGTGGTCGCCACCAACGACAAGCAGCGGTTCGCCGTCGAAGGCAGCCGCATCCGGGCCAGCCAGGGCCACACCGTTCCCGTCGATCTGGGACTCGCGGAGGCCGAGCCGCCGGCGTACCTCTACCACGGCACGGTCGCGGCAGCACTGGACGCGATCCGCACCGAAGGCCTGCGCCCCATGGCCCGCCACCACGTCCACCTCTCCCCCGACCGGGAGACGGCCACCCGTGTGGGCGCGCGGCGCGGACGGCCCGTCGTGCTCGCCGTGGACGCGGCGGCCATGCGCGCGGCCGGGCACGTGTTCCGGATCAGCGCCAACGGAGTGTGGCTCGTGGATGCCGTACCGCCGCGGTTCCTGCGGCTGCGCTGACCGCGGCCACGGAGCCGGAGGCGACGCAATTCGGGGAGATATTGTCAGATCATCGCCCTACTCTGTTCCTCATTCCGGGATCCGTGAGGGGGGGTACCTCGCGATCGCCGAACCCTTCACGTGCACGCGAGGTGACGCCCCATGACGTCCGCATCCCCTTCCCCTTCGTCTTCTTCCTCCCCGTCCCCCTCTTCCTCCCCGTCTCCCTCCAGCTTCCAGGTCGACCTGCGCGGCCTCGTCGACCTGCTCTCGCACCACCTCTACTCCAGCCCCCGCGTCTACGTCCGCGAGCTGCTCCAGAACGCCGTCGACGCCGTCACCGCCCGCCAGGCGGTCGACCCGCAGGCGCGGATCCGCATCCGCCTGTCGGCGGCCGGGGGCCGGGTGACCATCGAGGACAGCGGCATCGGCCTGACCGCCGCCGAGGCCCACTCCCTCCTCGCCACCATCGGCCGCAGCTCCAAGCGCGGCGACGACGGGGGCATCGAGGCCGGCGGCCTGGAGAACACCCGCCGCGAGTTCCTCGGCCAGTTCGGCATCGGGCTGCTCGCCTGCTTCGTCGTGGCCCGGCAGATCCGCGTCATCACCCGCTCCGCCCGCGACCCCCAGGCCGCGCCCGTCGAATGGCTGGCCACGGACGACGGCTCGTACACCGTGCGCGAGCTGCCGCACGGGGCGCGCCCCGAGGCCGGCACCACCGTCATCCTCCAGGCCCGTCCGGGAGCCGAGGAGTGGACCGCTCCGGCCAGGGTCGAGCAGCTCGCCCGCGACTACGGCGCCCTGCTCCCCTACGACATCACCTTCGACGAAGGCGAGGGCGGCGAGCCGCGCCCCCTCACCGACCGCCCGGCCGTGTGGGACCGCTCCTTCCCGACGCCCGCCGCCCGCCGCGTCGCGCTCGCGGGCCACTGCGCCCAGCTCTTCGGCTTCACTCCGCTCGACAGCATCGACCTCGACCTGCCCGTGGCCGGGGTGCGCGGCGTGGCCTACGTCCTTCCCGAGCCGACCAGTCCCGCCCACCGGGCCGGACACCGCGTCCACCTCAAGGGCATGCTCCTCACCGACCAGGCCGACAACCTGCTGCCGGACTGGGCGTTCTTCGTCCGGGCCGTGCTGGACACCGACACACTCCGGCCCACCGCCTCCCGCGAGAACCTGTACGACGACGAGACCCTGTCCGCCGTACGGGAGGCCCTCGGCGCCCGTATCCGGGCCTGGCTCGCGGAACTCGCCGCGAGCGAACCCGAGCGGCTGGCCGCGTTCCTGAGCGTCCACCACCTCGGCGTGAAGTCGCTGGCCCGGCACGACGCCGAGCTGCTCGGCCTGATGCTCCCCTGGCTGCCGTTCGAGACCAGCGACGGATCGATGAGCCTGCAGGAGTTCACCGCCGCCCACAGCGAGATCCACTTCACGCGCACCGTGGAGGAGTTCCGCCAGATCGCCCCGATCGCGGCGGCGCACGGCCTCGGCGTCATCAACGCCGGCTACACGTACGACGCCGACCTGCTCGCCCTGCTGCCCACGGTCCGCCCGGACCTGAAGGTCGCGGAGCTCGATGCCGGTGCCGTCACCGAGCGGCTCGACCCGGTCCCCACCTCCGCCGAACTGGCCCTGGCCCCCTTCCTGTCCACCGCCCGCACCCGCCTGGAGGCGCAGAGCTGCGATGTGGTGCTGCGCGCCTTCCAGCCCGTCTCCGTGCCGGCGCTCTACCTCGACGACCGCCAGGCCCGCCAGGAGCGTGACCGTACCGCTGCCCTGGACAGCGCCGACTCCCTGTGGAGCGGCATCCTCGGCGCGCTCCGCGGCTCGGCGCCGCGTGCCCGCCTCGTGCTCAACCACAACAACCCGCTGATCCGCCGGATCGCGGCACTCCCCGACGAGGCCCTCACCGGCACCGCGGTCGAATCCCTCTACGGGCAGGCGCTGCTGATGTCCCAGCGACCGCTGCGCCCGGCCGACTCCACCCTGCTCAACCGGGCCTTCCTCGGACTCCTGGAATGGGCGACCCACTCCACCGACTCCCCGGAGGGCCGGCAGTGACCATGCTGACGCGCGAGCAGATCGAACAGGGCCTTCACGAGAACCGCCGCTCGCCCAACGGCACGGCACGCAACGCGCACGCCGAGGCCCTGGTCGGAGCGGCGGAGGCGAGCGGCGACCAGGCGCTGTTCCGCGAAGCCCTGGACAACCTGATCAACGCCTACCTCTACAGCTCCGAGTCCCCGAAGATGCTGGTGCCCTTTGCCCGGCTGCTCCAGGAGTACGACAAGGACCCCGGCGCCTTCTCCGAATGGGAAGCCCACTCCCTGTTCTGGGAGTTCAAGTGGGTGGCCTCGGCCATCACGAACTCCCCGGAGATCCCGCTGGAGTCCGCCACCGGCTGGCTGGACGAGATGGAACGCCGCTACCGGATCGCGGGCTACAGCGAACGGCCGGTACGCGAGGCCGAACTGTGGCTCGCCGACGCCACCGGCGACGACGAGCGGGCCGAGCGGGCGCTGAACGCCTGGCTGGCCGCCGACCGGGACGACATGAGCGACTGCCACGCCTGCGAGCTCAACGGCCAAGGCCAGTACGCGGCCCTGCGCGGCGATGACGCCCGGGCCCTGGAGATGTGGCGGCCCGTGCTGTCGGGCGAACGGACCTGCGCCGAGGAGCCGCACCGGCTGCTCGGCACCTCCCTGCTGCCGCTGCTGCGGCTCGGCCGGTACGACGAGGCCCGTTCGAACCACCTGCGCGGCTACCGCATGGCCCGCGGCAACGAGAGCCTGCTGCCGACGATCGGCAGGCACATCGAGTTCTGCGCGCTGAGCGGCAACGAGTCGCGCGGCCTGGAGATCCTCGCCGACCACGCCGCCCACGTACGCCCCCTCGCCAACGCAGACGACCAGCGGGCCTTCCATGGCGGAATCCTCGTCCTGCTGCGCCGGCTCCGGGAACTGGGGCACGGCCAGAGCCCGGCCGTCCCGTACGAGGGCGTCCCGCACACGGTCTCCGAGCTGTACGAGGTGCTGCGCGCGGGCGTCCTCGACATCGCGCGGCGGTTCGACGCCCGAAACGGCACCACCCGCGTCTCGGACCGGCTGCTCGCCCGGATCGGGCGGGAGCCGCTGGTGGACGTGCTCCCGCTGGGCGTGCGCAGCACGGCCCTGCCGCAGGCGGAGCCCACGGTGGCCGTACCCCCGAGGACGGCCGCCCCGGCGGCTCCGGACACCGGGGACGGATTCGCGGCGCTGGTGGAGCGGGCCCGGCAGGCACGCGACCGGGGACACCCGGGCGCGGACGCCCTCTGGACCGAGGTCGCCGTACGGCTGGACGCGCAGCCGGACGGCGAGGCCGACGCCCTGGTCGCCGCGGATGTCGCGGACCACCGGGCCCTGACCGCCGCGCGCGGGGGAGCCGCGGACGCGGCCGACCTGCTGGCAGCGGTCCGGGACGGCTACCGGGCGCTCGGTCAGGCAGAGCGCGCCGCACTGGCGGAGCTGCGGCTGGCGACCCTGGCCGCGCAGTCCGGGACGGCCCCCGAACGGATGCGCGAACTGCTGCGGGTGGCCCGGCGGTCCGCAGAGGCGCTGGATGCGGACGAGCCGCTGCGCGCACGCCGGATCGCGCTGACCGAGCTGACCTCGCTCCGGGTGGAGTCGTACCTGCGCTCGGTGGAGGGAACCGAGGAGCACCACCACCACGGCCACGGGCACGGCCACGGCGCCGGGCACGACGCGCTTGCGGCCGAGCTCACCGGTTTCGTCGCCGCGTACGCACAGACCCTGCCGGACCTGGCCGCGGAGGCCGAGGAGATGCTGGGCCGGATCGGACTGTCGCAGGGCGACCCCGAACGGGCCGAACCGCTGCTGGCGGCGGCCGCGGCCCGTGCGGTGGCCGCCGGCCGGCCGTGGCAGGCGGTGGATCCACTGGTGCTGCGGGCCGGCGTCCTGATGTCCCTGGGCCGGATCGATGAAGCCCTGGAGGCGGCGCGTGCCGCGCTGGAGCACGCGGCCGAGGTCACCGATGCCGAGACCCACGGCATCGTACGGCTCACCCTCGCGGACATCCTGCTGCGCCGGCCGGACACGGCGCAGGAGGCGGACGAGCACGCGCTGGGCGCCGCGCACTGGTTCGACCAGGCCGGGCTGAGCGGCGCCGGCGGAGCGCAGGCCCGGCTGCTGCTGGCCCGTGCCCACGCGCGCAAGGGCCGCACCGCCGATGCTGCGGAAGTGCTGCAGTCGACGCTGCCCGATCTGCTGGAGCACGGCGAGGGACAGGCCGTGGCTGCCCGGGAGTTCCTCGGGGATCTGCTCCAGGAACTCGGTGACCCGCGGGCGGCGGCGGAGCAGTACCTGCTGGCGGCCGACGTGGCCGAGGGCTGGGAGGACCCGCGTCCACAGGCGAACCTCGCGCAGTCGGCCGCCGACCAGCTCTCCGCAGCCCAGCTGCACCGGGAAGCCGTCGCCGCGTACGAGCGGTCCCTGGAGCTGCACCGGATCACGGGGGACGCGCCCGTCGCCGAGGTGCGGATCCTGCGTTCCCTGGCCTGGCTCGAACTGCGCGAGGTGGTCGACGACGCCTCGGTCGCACGGGCGCGGACCCGGATGGACGAGGCCGCGGCCGTGCTGGACTCGGCGCTGGCCACCGCTCCGCAACGCCAGGACCTGCGCTCCGAGCTCGCCCAGACCTGGCAGCAGCTGGCGCAGGTGCTCGACCGGCTGGTGACCACGCGCGAGCAGACCGACGACGAGGAGGAGGGGGCGGATGCCGCCGCCCAGCGGCCCGGTGCCGCGCAGATCGAGGCACTGAGGCTGGAGGAGGTCGCTCTGTCCGAGCGGGCGGCCGGCATCTACGCGGAACTCGGGCCGGACCATCTGGGGGACCGGCTGCAGTGCCTGCAGTACGCCGCGTGGACCGAGGACGAGCTGGGCCGCTCGGAGGCGGGCGCCGCCCGGATGTCGGCACTGATCGACGAACTACGGGCCCTGCCCGAGGGAACCGTTGAACCCTTGCTGGAGCGTGCGCAGTACGTGCTGGACCAGCTCAGCTCCTGATCTCTGCGCTGCTCATGCCGGTGCCCCTGCCGCTGTGAAGCGGCAGGGGCACCGGCATTCACGCCCTGCGAAACCGGATCAGCCGGCCAGCTGCGCCAGGCCGTCGGTGGCGATCTTCTCGAAGACGCTCTCGTCGGCAGCGAAGTCGGAATCCGGGATGGGGGCGTGGATCACCAGCTCGGTGAAGCCCAGCTCCTGGTGGCGGCCTGCGAAGTCGACGAAGGCGTCCACGGACTCCAGCAGCGTGTTGCGCTCCGGGGTGAAGCCGGTCAGCAGGATCTTCTCCATCGGCTGCGGATCCCGGCCGATCTCGGCGAAGGCCTGGTGCAGCTTGGCGAGCTGGCCGCGCAGGGCTTCCAGCGACTGCTCGGGGGTGCCCTCCTCGAACAGCTTCGGGTCGCCGATGGTCACCCAGGCCTGGCCGTGGGCGGCGGCGAGCTTCAGACCGCGGGGCCCGGTTGCCGCGACCGCGAACGGCAGCCGCGGGCGCTGCACACAGCCGGGGATGTTGCGGGCCTCGTCGGCGGAGTAGAAGGTGCCGCGCTCGCTGACCGCCGGCTCGGTCAGCAGCCGGTCCAGCAGCGGCACGAACTCGGCGAAGCGGTCGGCGCGCTCCCGCGGAGTCCACGGATCCTGACCCAGGGCCGTCGCGTCGAACCCGTTGCCGCCGGCGCCGATGCCGAGCGTGACCCGCCCGCCGGAGATGTCGTCCAGGCTCATGAGCTCCTTGGCCAGGGTCACCGGGTGCCGGAAGTTCGGCGAGGTGACCAGCGTGCCCAGCCGCATCCGCTCGGTGGCGGCGGCCGCGGCCGTCAGGGTCGGGATCGCGCCAAACCAGGGCAGGTCACGGAAGGAGCGCCAGGACAGGTGGTCGTAGGTGTAGGCGGTGTGGAACCCAAGCCCCTCGGCTCGCACCCACTGGTCCCGGCCCCCCTCGCGCCACGGGCGTACGGGGAGGATCACAGTGCTCAGACGCAGACTCATGCGTTCGAGACTACGGCCCGCCGATGTTTCACGTGAAACATCGGAGCGTCTTCGTTTCACGTGAAACATCGCCACCGGGCGCACGGCCGGGACCGGGTCTGGTCGGGTGCTGCGGTGCCATGGGCGAAGATGGAGCCGTGACCTCGGCTCCCCAGCGCCCGGACGGGCCCACCCCCACTCCCCGGCTCATCGCCACCGATCTCGACGGCACCCTGCTGCGCGACGACAAGT
The DNA here is from genome assembly GCF_040612915.1 of Streptomyces sp. NPDC006326. Lineage (NCBI taxonomy): Bacteria > Bacillati > Actinomycetota > Actinomycetes > Kitasatosporales > Streptomycetaceae > Streptomyces > Streptomyces sp. NPDC006326. The sequence goes on from NZ_JBEXRC010000002.1 coordinate 163,607, forward strand.
CCGTATCGCTGCGCACGGTCGCCGCGCTGGCCGCCGCCGAGGAGGCCGGGATCGAGGTGTTCTTCGTGACCGGTCGCCCCGCCCGCTGGATGGACGTGGTCAGCGATCACGTCCACGGTCATGGCCTGGCGATCTGCGCGAACGGCGCCGCCGTGGTCGATCTCCACGCGGGCCGCGAGTTCGTCGAGGTGAGGGCGCTCCCCCGAGCCACGGCCCTCACGGTCGTGGAGACCCTGCGGGCGGCCGCGCCCGGCACCTCCTTCGCGGTCGAGACGACCACCGGAATCAACTACGAGCCGCTCTACCCGCCCTTCTTCCTGGATCCGGGCGCCCAGGTGGCGACCGCCGAGAAACTGCTGGAGGAGAACGCGGACGACAAAGCGGCGCCGGTCCTCAAGCTGCTCGCGCACCACACGGAGCTCGCACCCGACGAGTTCCTGGCCCTGGCCCGCTCCGCCGCGGGTGCGTACGCATCGATCACCCGCTCCAGCCCCACCGCCCTGCTGGAGATCAGCGGACTCGGCGTCTCCAAGGCCAGCACCCTGGAGCTGTGCTGCGCCGAGCGCGGCATCAGCCCGGCCGAGGTCGTCGCCTTCGGTGACATGCCGAACGACGTGGAGATGCTCCGCTGGGCCGGCACCTCGTACGCGATGGGCAACGCCCACCCGGATGTGATCGCGGCCGCGTCGGGCCGGACGGTCGCCAACAACGAAGACGGGGTCGCCGTCGTCATCGAGCGCATCCTCGCCGAACGCGCCGCTCGCCCCGCGTAGCCCTAGGCCTGCAGCGGGGCCTCCCAGACCAGGGTGGTCCCGCCGCCGTCCTCGGCGATGCCGGGTCCGTACGAACTGGACCCGCCCAGTGACTCGGCCCGTCTGCGCAGATTGCGCAGCCCGCTGCGTCGTCCGCCCTCCGCGATGCCCACGCCGTCATCCGCGACCTGCAGCCGCACCCCGGGACGACCGTCGGCCAGGGTGACCGTGCAGTCGATGACCACCTCGATCCGGGACGCGTCCGCGTGCCGGAACGCGTTCGACAGGGCCTCTCGCAGCGCGGCGATCAGGTTCTTGCCGGCCAGTTCACCGACGACCGTGTCGAGGGGGCCGAGGAAGCGGTGTGCGGGCTTGAAGCCGAGCGGTACGGCAGCCATGTTGATCTCCCGCAGCACCCGCGTGCGCAGTCCCGCGGGGGCTTCCGCCGGGCCCTGCTGGAGGGCGAAGATCGCCGTGCGGATCTCCTGGATCGTCACGTCCAGCTCGTCCACGGCCTTGCCCACTCCGTCACGCACCTCGGGCACGATGGACCGGCGCTGAGCGCCCTCCAGCATCATTCCTGTCGCGAACAGCCGCTGGATGACCAGGTCGTGCAGGTCGCGGGCGATCCGGTCCCGGTCCTCGAACACGGCGAGCCGCTCCCGGTCGCGCTGCGCCTCGGCCATCATCAGCGCGAGTGCCGCCTGGGAGGCGAACTGTGTGGCCAGGGTCCGCTCCGCCTCGCTGAACGGCCGCTCGCCGCGGCCGCGGGGGGTGACGAGCGCGCCGAGCACCCGTCCGCCGCTGTGCAGCGGCAGCATCATGCACGGCCCGTACCGGCTGGTCAGTCTGCTGGTCATGCGTGGATCGGTCGAAGCGTCGGCCACGAAGACCGGCTCGCCTCGGAGCAGCTTGGCCACCACCGGGCTCTCGGCCGGGATCACCATCCCGAGTGAGGTCGCCGGGTCGTCCGCCGAGACGGCGACGATCTCCATCCCGCCCTCCTCGGCCGGCAGCATCACGATGCCGGCGGCGGAGTCGGCCAGATGGCGGGCCTGCTCGGCCACCACCGCGAGGGCGTCGTCCGCGTCGCCTCCCGACAGGAGGGCGGTGGTGACGGCCACCGAGCCGTCGATCCAGCGCTCCCGCTGGGTGGCGGCCTCGTACAGCCGGGCATTGCCGATGGCGATCCCTGCCTCGGTGGCCAGCACCCGGACCATGTGGACGTCGTAGTCGTTGAACTCGCCGCCGCCGTTCTTCTCGGCGAGGTAGAGATTGCCGAAGATCTCCCCCTGCACCCGGATCGGGACCCCGAGGAAGGTGCTCATGGGCGGGTGGTGCTGCGGGATGCCGGCCGAGCGGGGATCCTTGGTCAGATCAGCGAGGCACACGGTGTCGGGGTGCGAGATCAATGCCCCGAGCAGGCCGCGTTTGCCGTCGGGCCGGTGCCCGATCTTCTGCGCCAGCTCGGCGCTGACCCCGAAGGTCACGAAGTCGCTGAGGCCGTGGCCCTCGGTGTCGACCACGCCGATCGCGGCATAGCGGGCGTCGGCGAGTTCGGCCGCGGTCTCGCAGATGCGGTCCAGTGTGGAGTGCAGTTCCAGACCGGTGCCGACCGAGCGCATGGCCTCCAGGAGTTGCGGCACACGAACCGTGAGTTCGGTGGACAGCCCGTGCAGACTCCGCGTTGCGCGCGTGGCGGCCTCCAGCGGGTCCGGCGGTGTTCCGGGTGAGGCGTCCGGCGGTTCCTGCGACTCCTGCAGCGACATGACCTTGAGAGTAGTTAGTCCCTTTTACCGGGGAAAGTCAGCCGGTGCCCTCTCCGCCCGCCGCTCCCGCTCCACCCACCTGCGCAGCGGGCCTTCGACCGCGGCGAGTTCGGCGTACGGCCCGCGCTGGACGACCGCCCCGCGGTCCAGCACGAGGACCTCGTCGACCGCCTCCAGACCCGCCAGACGGTGGGTGATCAGCACCGTCGTACGGCCCTCCGTCGCTGCCAGCAGGTCCGCCGTCAGGGCGTCCGCGGTCGCCAGGTCCACGTGCTCGGCCGGCTCGTCCAGCACGAGGACGGGGAAGTCGGCGAGCAGGGCCCGGGCCAGTGCCAGGCGCTGCCGCTGACCGCCCGAGATCCGCTCACCGTGTTCACCGACCAGGGTGTCGAGCCCCTCGGGCAGGCTGTCCACCCACTCCAGCAGCCGGGCGGCGGCGAGTGCTCCTCGCAGTTCCTCTTCGCTCGCCCCCGTCCGGGCCAGCCGCAGGTTCTCGCGCACCGAGCTGTCGAAGACGTGCGCGTCCTGGGCGCACAGGCCCACGATGCGGCGTACCTCGTCGCTGTCGAGCGTGCGCGCATCCGTCCCGGCCAGGGTGTACGAGCCTTCGGCCGGGTCCAGGAAGCGCAGCAGGACCTGGGCCAGTGTGGTCTTGCCCGCGCCCGAGGCACCGACGACGGCGACGCGCCGCCCGGCTTCCAAGGTCAGGTCCACTGCGCACAGCGCGTAGCGCTGCTGCCCGGGGTGGCGGGCGGAGAGCCGCGTCAGCCGCAGCGGGAAGGGGGAGGCGGGGGCGGCGGCCGGCTGCTCCGGTTCGGCGACCGGGGCCGGAGCATCGATGACCTCGTAGAGCCGCTCGGCACTGCGGCTCACCCGCTGGCGGTACTGGACGGCCTGCGGAAGCCCGGCCACCGCCTCGAAGGCGGCGAGCGGGGTCAGCACCGCCACGGCCATGGCCACCCCGGACAGCCTCCCGTCCTGCACGGCGCTCGCGGCCAAGCCGGCGGCGAGCACCACGGTCAGTCCGCACACCAGGGCGGAGAGCCCGCTGCCCAGCCCGGTGGCGGTGGCCCCCCGGGCGGCGATCCCGGTCAGCGTCCGGTCGCTCTCCTTCGCGGCATCCTTGCGCTGCTCCAGGGCACCGGCCACGGTCAGCTCGGCCGTCCCGGTCAGGAGGTCCGTCACCCGGGTGGTGAGTTCACCCCGGGCAGGCGCCAACCGCCGCTCCGCCCGCCGGGAACAGGCGCCACTGACCAGGGGCACCCCGACCCCGGCGGCAAGCAGCCCGACGGCGAGCACGGCCCCCGCCTCGGGCAGCAGCCAGGCGGTGAACGCGACCGAGCCGGTGCCGACGAGCAGTGCGGTGCCGAGGGGCAGCAGCCAGCGGAGCCAGTAGTCCTGGAGGGCGTCGGCGTCGGCCACCAGCCGGGCCAGCAGATCCCCGCGCCGCTGTTCCCGCAGCCCGGCGGGAGCGATGCGCTCCAGCCGACGGAACACCGACACGCGCAGGTCGGCCAGGATCCGCAGCACGGCGTCGTGGGACACGAGCCGCTCCGCGTACCGGAAGACGGCCCGCCCGATCCCGAAAGCCCGGGTCGCGGTGACGGCCACCATCAGATAGAGCACAGGCGGTTGTTCGGAAGCCCGTGAGATGAGCCATCCGGAGACGGCCATCAGCCCGACACTGCAGCCCACCGCCAGCGCCCCGAGCAACAGGCCGAGCCGGAACCGCCCCTGCCAGGCCCTGGCGACCTCTCTGACCCGGCGGAGCGGATCGGAGCCGCGCGCCTGCGCCCGGCCGCCCTCGACGACAGCAGTCCCCACAGGTGCCGTCGCCGCCGCTCCGGCCGCCGGCACAGCGGACGCCGAGCCCTCGAAGACCGGCGCGGCCTCCTGCCGGGCCGGGGCCTGGCGGGGGAGGGCGCCGACGGGCGCCACCTCCACGACCCGGTCCGCCACGGCGAGCAGCGCCGGCCGGTGCACCACCAGCAGTACGGTCCGTCCGACGGACAGCCGGCGGACCGCGTCGACCACGGCAGCCTCGGTCTCGCCGTCCAGGGCCGCCGTCGGCTCGTCCAGCAGCAGCACCGGACGGTCCGCGAGGAACGCCCGTGCCAAGGCCAGCCGCTGGCGCTGGCCGGCCGACAGCCCGGCCCCGCCTTCACCGAGCTCCGTGTCCACCCCCTGCGGCAGCCGGCTCACGAACTCCCAGGCACCGGCGTCCTTGAGCGCCTGCACCACGGCTTCGGCGGGGGCCCCCGCCCTGGCGAGGCGTACGTTCTGCGCGATCGTCCCGGCGAAGAGGTGCGGGCGCTGCGGCACCCACGCGATGCGCTCCCGCCACTGCGCCGGCGCCAGTTCGGCCAGGTCCGTGCCCGCGACCCGTACCCGCCCGGCGGTCGGGGCCACGAAGCCCAGGAGCACCTGGAGCAGCGTGGTCTTGCCCGCCCCGCTCGGCCCGGTGAGCGCCACGCACTCCCCCGGCTCGACGACGAGTGAGACCGGTCCGGGGGAGTCCTCGTCCCGGCCCTCGTAGCGGACGGCGACCCCGTCGATCTCGATCCGGAGCCCCTGCGCGGGGACGGGAGCGGCGCCGGCCGTCGTGGTGTCCGGCGTCTCCAGCACCTCGAAGATCTGTTCCGCGGCGGCGAGCCCTTCGGCGGCCGCGTGGTACTGGGCGCCCACCTGGCGCAGCGGCAGGTACGCCTCGGGCGCCAGGATCAGGATGACCAGGCCGGTGTAGAGGTCCAGCTCCCCGTGCACCAAGCGCATGCCGATGGTCACCGCCACCAGTGCCACTGACAGGGTCGCCAGCAGCTCCAGGGCGAAGGAGGAGAGGAACGCGATGCGCAGGGTCCGCATCGTCGCCTGCCGGTAGTCGTCGGTGATCCTGCGGATGGAGGCGGCCTGGGCCTTGGCCCGTCCGAAGACCTTCAGCGTCGGCAGCCCGGCCACCACGTCCAGGAAGTGCCCCGAAAGCCGAGACAGCAGCCGCCACTGGCGGTCCATCCGCGACTGTGTGGCCATGCCGATCAGCACCATGAACAGGGGGATCAGCGGCAGGGTGACCACGATGACGGCCGCCGAGAGCCAGTCCTCGGTGACGATCCGGGCCAGCACCGCCGCGGGAACCACCACCGCGAGCCCGAGTTGGGGCAGATAGCGGGCGAAGTAGTCGTCGAGGGCGTCCACCCCCCGGGTGGCCAGTGCCACCAATGAGCCGGTGCGCTGACCGCTGAGCCAGCCCGGCCCCAGCTCCGCGGCCCGGTCGAGCAGCCGCGCCCGCAGCTGTGACTTGACCGCCGCCCCGGCCCGGTGGGCGGCCAGCTCGGTGAGCCAGGCGAGCACGGCCCGCCCGAGCGCCACGGCCGCGAGCAGCAGCAGTGGCGTGCGCAGCGCCTGCCCGTCCAGCCCCTTCTCGAAGGCTCCGACCACGATCTCGGCGAGGAGCATCGCCTGGCCGACGACCAGCCCTGCTCCGGCGAGTCCCAGAGCCACCACGGCGCCCAGGAAGAGCCGGGTGGTGCGGGCGTACCGGAGCAGGCGCGGGTCGATCGGTTTCACGTGAAACATCCCTCCGGGTGGGGGGTCAGGCAGGTCTGGCCGCAGGGTCGGGGATCAGTGCACATCGGCGATGTGCTGCGTGCCGATCCGCTTGCGGAACACCCAGTACGTCCATCCCTGGTAGAGCAGCACGAGCGGCGTCGCCACGGCCGCGCACCAGGTCATGATCTTCAGGGTGTACGGGCTGGACGAGGCGTTGGAGACCGTCAGGCTCCAGGCGTCGTCCAGGGAGGACGGCATGACGTTCGGAAAGAGCGTCAGGAAGAGCATCGCGACGGCCGCCGCGATGGTGATCCCCGAGAAGGCGAAGGACCATCCCTCGCGCCCGGCCAGGTTCGCTGCCAGGGCGGCCAGCAGCGCCAGCACGGCGGTGAGGGCCGCGATCAGGCTCCAGCCGTCACCGCGCGAGACCTGCGTCCAGGCCAGGAAGCCCAGTGCCAGCGCGGCGGTGACCACGCCCAGCCGGGTTGCCAGTGCACGCGAGCGCTCCCTGATCTCGCCGACGGTCTTGAGCGAGACGAAGACCGCCCCGTGGAAGGTGAACAGGGTGAGGGTGACCAGGCCGCCGAGGAGCGCGTAGCCGTTGAACAGGTCGAGGAAGGTCCCGACGTACTCCTTGTGCTGGTCGATCTTCACCCCGCGCACGATGTTGGCGAAGGCCACGCCCCAGAGGAACGCCGGGATCAGCGAGGCCCAGAAGATCGCGTGTTCCCAGTTGGTCTGCCAGCGCTCCTCCTCCCGCTTGTGGCGGTATTCGAAGGCGACGCCGCGGACGATCAGGCAGACCAGGATGACCAGCAGGGGCAGGTAGAAGCCGGAGAAGAGCGTGGCGTACCAGTCGGGGAAGGCGGCGAAGGTCGCGCCGCCGGCCGTGAGCAGCCATACCTCGTTGCCGTCCCACACGGGTCCGATCGTGTTGATCAGGACACGCTTCTCGGTGCGGTCGCGGGCGAGGAGCTTGGTCAGTACGCCGACCCCGAAGTCGAAGCCCTCCAGGAAGAAGTAACCGGTCCACAGGACGGCGATGAGGACGAACCAGACGTCGTGAAGTTCCATGGTGATCTCCCCAGCCTCAGTACGAGAAGGCCATCGGCCGGTCGGAGGTGTCGTCCCCGCCGATCTTGGTGGGCGGGTTGAGGTCGTCCTCGGTGAGCTCGGGCGGCCCTGCCTTGACGTACTTCACCAGGAGCCGGACCTCGATCACGGCGAGCACGGCGTAGAGCAGGGTGAAGCCGATCATCGAGGTGAGGACCTCGCCCTGGGAGACACCGGGGGAGACCGCGTCCCGGGTGCGCAGAACGCCGTAGACGACCCACGGCTGGCGGCCCATCTCGGTGAAGATCCAGCCCCAGGAGCTGGCGATCAGCGGGAAGGCCATGGTCCAGAGCGCCACGACCCAGTACCAGCCGGCGAACCGCGGGCTGAGCACCTTGGTCTTGAACAGGACCAGGTTCGGCACCTCGTCCTCACCGGTCCGCAGGGCCGGCGGCAGCAGGAACTTCTTCCGGGTCAGCCAGAGCCCCAGCACGCCGACCCCGAGGGAGGCCATGCCGAAACCGATCATCCAGCGGAAGCCCCAGTACGCGACCGGGATGTTCGGCCGGTAGTCACCCGGGCCGAACTTCTCCTGCTCCGCCTTGTTGACGTCGTTGATGCCCGGGACGAACGAGGAGAAGTCGTCGTTGGCCAGGAAGGACAGCAGGCCGGGGATCTCAATGGCCACCTTGTTGTGGCCCTTCTCCACGTCCCCGTAGGCGAAGACGGAGAACGGCGCGGGTGCCTCGCCGTCCCACAGCGCCTCGGCAGCGGCCATCTTCATCGGCTGCTGCTTGAACATCACCTTGCCGAGCAGGTCGCCGCTGATGGCGGTGCCCATGCCGGCGATGATCAGGGTGATCAGGCCGAGCCGCAGCGAGGTCCTCATCACGGGGACGTGCCGCTTGCGGGCCAGGTGGAAGGCCGCGATGCCGACCATGAACGCGCCGCCGACCAGGAAGGCCGCCGTGATGGTGTGGAAGAACTGGGTGAGCGCGGTGTTCTGCGTGAGCACCCGCCAGAAGTCGGTGAGCTCGGCGCGGCCCCGCTCTTCGTTGATCCGGTAGCCGACCGGGTGCTGCATCCAGGAGTTCGCCGCGAGGATGAAGTACGCGGACAGGACGGTGCCCATCGAGACCATCCAGATGCAGGCCAGGTGGATCTTCTTGGGCAGCTTGTCCCAGCCGAAGATCCACAGACCTATGAAGGTGGACTCGAAGAAGAAGGCGATCAGCGCCTCGAAGGCCAGTGGGGCACCGAAGATGTCACCGACGAACCGCGAGTAGGCGGACCAGTTCATGCCGAACTGGAACTCCTGGACGATGCCGGTGACCACGCCCATCGCGATGTTGATCAGGAACAGCTTGCCCCAGAACTTGGTGGCCTTGAGGTACTTCTCCTTCTCGGTCCTCACCCAGGCGGTCTGCAGACCGGCGGTCAGCGCGGCCAGCGAGATCGTGAGGGGAACGAAGAGGAAGTGGTAGACGGTGGTGATGCCGAACTGCCAGCGCGCCAATGTCTCGGGCGCCAAAGCTAGGTCCACGTCGTCTTCTCCTTGTCGTCGCCGTGGTCACAGCGGGCAGACTGCCTGGCGGGTTCCCCCTATATGAGGAGGAAGCAGGACACGCTTGTGAACGCGTTCACATTCACAAGCATTATGGCGCACCGCCTTCCGGACCTTTCAGGCGGGGGTACCCCCTAGCCAACTAATTCAACAGATTGTTGAATACAGCCATGCAGATACGAATCTCCTGGCCCGCCGGCCAGCTCACCGCCACCCTCGACGACACGCCCACGGCCAAGGCCCTGGCGAACGCGCTCCCGATCTCCGCGTCCGCGAACACCTGGGGCGAGGAGGTCTACTTCGACACCGGCGTCTCCGTGGCGCTGGAGGCCGACGCCCGACAGGTCGTCGACCCCGGCACGGTCGCGTTCTGGACCGAGGGCGACGCGCTCGCGCTGCCCTACGGCCCCACGCCCATCTCGCGCGGAGGCGAGAGCCGCCTGGCGAGCCCGTGCAACGTGCTCGGCTCGTTCGACGGCGACCCCCGCCTGCTGTCCACCGTCCGCGACGGCGACCCCATCCGCGTGGAGCTGGTCTAGCCCCCTTCCGGGGCTCACAGCTCCCTTCCGGGGGTCACAGCTCCTTGAAGAACGCCTCCGCCGTGTGCAGGAAGACGTCATTCGCCTCGGGCTCACCGATCGTGACCCGCAGGCCCTCGCCCGGGAAGGGCCGGACCACCACACCGGCCTTCTCGCAGGCCGCCGCGAACTCGACGGTCCGCTCCCCCAGCCGCATCCACACGAAGTTCGCCTGGGTCACCGGCACCGTCCAGCCCTGGCCGACCAGCGCGTCGTAGACCCGCTGACGCTCGCACACCAGCGAGCCGACCCGGCCCAGCAGCTCGTCCTCGGCACGCAGCGAGGCGACCGCCGCGTCCTGGGCGAGCTGGCTCACGCCGAACGGCACCGCCGTCTTGCGCAGCGCGGCCGCCACGGGCTCGTGCGCGATCGCGAAGCCGACGCGCAGCCCGGCGAGCCCGTACGCCTTGGAGAAGGTGCGCAGCACGGCGACGTTCGGGCGGCTGCGGTAGATCTCGATGCCGTCCGGGACCTCGGGGTCGCGGATGAACTCCTTGTAGGCCTCGTCCAGGACCACCAGGACGTCCGTCGGGACGCGGTCCAGGAAGCGCTCCAGTTCCGCCCGGCGCACGACGGTGCCGGTGGGGTTGTTGGGGTTGCAGACGAAGATCAGCCGGGTCCGCTCGGTGATCGCGTCCGCCATCGCGTCCAGGTCGTGTACGTCGCCCTCGGTCAGCGGCACCGGCACGGCCGTCGCACCGGAGATCTGGGTGATGATCGGGTAGGCCTCGAAGGACCGCCAGGCATAGATGACCTCGTCGCCCGGACCTGCCGTCGACTGGATCAGCGACTGGGCCACGCCCACCGAGCCGGTGCCCGTGGCGATGTGCTCGACCGGAACCCCGAACCGCTCGGCGAGCTCGTTGACCAGGCCGGTGCAGGCCATGTCGGGGTAGCGGTTGAACTGGCCGGCTGCCGCGACCGCGCTCTCCAGAACCCCCGGCAGCGGCGGGTACGGGTTCTCGTTGGAGGACAGCTTGTACGCAACGGGACCGCCCGCGGCAGCGGGCTTCCCGGGCTTGTAGGTGGGAATGCCGTCCAGCTCGGCGCGCAGCTTCGGGCTCTTCTCGCTCACCGCAGGTCCTCCTAGACCGTCCCGTACGACGTCGCCGTCGACTCAATACTCCTTACCTTATGAAGATTCGGCCCTGACGAAAATGGAGGCGCCTGGAATGCGAGGGAGCGCACGCATATATGCACGCGCTGGTGGCCCGCGCCGTGGCGCGCATCCCTCGTACAGGTGAGTTGAGACCGTCCCGAGACCAGGCCGCTTTGGCATGCTCGTACCCGCGAACAAGCGACCTGGTCACCGGCATCCCTCAAATGGCTTGCATTCCAAGGTCATTGAGGGTGGCGAACCGTGCAGAAACGTGCCTGTCAACGCGTGCATATGCATCCGGACCACCCACCGCCCCGAGCCCTACTATCGGCTCGCCATGACAGCAGCAGGGAAGCATCAGGTGAGCCGGACCGAGACCACCCGGCGGGCCGCGGGCCGACAGGGCCGCGCCGGCATCCGGGACGTGGCCGCTGCGGCGGGCGTCTCGATCACGACCGTCTCCGACGCGCTCAATGGCAAGGGACGGCTGCCCGACGCCACCCGCCGCCACGTTCGCGAGGTCGCCGACCGGCTGGGCTACCGCCCCTCGGCCGCCGCCCGCACCCTCCGTACCGGCAAGTCGGGGCTCATCGGCCTGACCGTGACCACGTACGGGGATGAACCTTTCACCTTCACCGAATTCGCATACTTCGCCGAGATGGCACGGGCCGCCACCTCCGCCGCGCTCGCCCGCGGGTACGCCCTCGTCATCCTCCCCGCCACCTCCCGGCACGACGTGTGGTCGAACGTCGCCCTCGACGGCACCGTCGTCATCGACCCCTCCGACCAGGACCCCGTGGTCACCGAACTGGTCCGCCAGGGCCTCCCCGTCGTCTCCGACGGCCGCCCGGCCGGCTCCCTGCCCATCACCGCCTGGGTCGACAACGACCACGAAGCCGCCGTACTCAACCTGCTCGACCACCTCGCGGCCGCGGGCGCCCGCCGGATCGGGCTGCTGACCGGCACCAGCACCGACACCTACACCCGGCTCTCCACCACCGCCTACCTCAACTGGTGCGAGCGCGTCGGACAGGACCCCGTCTACGAGTCCTACCCCGCCCACGACCCGTGCGCCGGGGCCGTCGCCGCCGACCGGCTGCTCGCCCGCCCCGACCGGCCCGACGCCGTCTACGGCCTCTTCGACCCCAACGGCACCGACCTGCTCGCCGCCGCCCGGCGCTACGGGCTGCGCGTACCCGAGGACCTCCTGCTCGTGTGCTGCAGCGAGTCCACGGTGTACGCCAACACCGAACCGCCCATCACCACCCTCTCCCTCAAGCCGCGCCGCATCGGCACCGCCGTGGTGCAGCTGCTCATCGACGCGATCGAGGGGGTCGACACCGGGCGGCCGGTCGAACAGGTCGTCCCGACCGAGCTCATCGTCCGCACGTCCTCGCAGCGCAGGCAGCCGCGTACGACCGTCAGTCCGCCCCGGTCACCGGCCCAGGACTGACCGGCTTTCCGCCACATCTGCGGAGGCGGCAGCCCTGCCGAGGATTTCAGCAACACCGATATCGGGAGAAAGCGGCAGGAACGATCGGTTCCGCCCAGGATTCACCACCCCTGGTGCGTCACACAGCGCGAGCCGCATTCCTATGATGGGCGCACGACATCACGGACCCTCCGCCCGGAGGCAGGAGGGTCCGCAGGTGTACGGCAGCGCGACGGTGGTGGAGGGGTCGATGACTCAGGGGGCCGGTCAGGGACCCGCGATGCGGACGGAGACGCTGCGGGACTTCCGGGTGCCGGTCACCGAGCCCGCCCCGTACGGCGTGCCCACCGGGCGTCCCGACGAGGCTCCCGTCTACGGGGAGTACCCGGCGTACTACGACGAAGGCGCGCCCACGGCACCCCCGCAGCCCTCCGCACCCCCGCAGCACTCGGTTCCCCTGCAGCCCTCCTGCCCGCCCGGACACCAGGGCCTCCAGGCAGCTCAGGCGACTCAGGTTCCGCAGACCCCTCAGGGGCAGGCCGGCCAGGAGCCCGAGGAGGACGACCCCGAGGGCTACACGCCCACCCAGCGCGACCTGCCGATCATCACGCGCGGCGGAATGGGCGGCCCTGGCGACACCGTCCAGGTCCAGTACGTGCCCCAGGAGGCCCAGCCCGCCTCGGGCCCCGGCCCGCTCTACGTCGTGGGCGACGTCCACGGCTACCTCGACGAACTCGTCGCCGAGCTCCAGGCCCAAGGCCTCATCGACGCCGACCACCGCTGGTCGGCCGGCAACGCACGCATCTGGTTCCTCGGCGACTTCACCGACCGCGGCCCCGACGGCATCGGCGTCATCGACCTCGTCATGCGGCTCTCCGCCGAGGCGGCGGCGGCCGGCGGCTACTGCAAGGCGCTCATGGGCAACCACGAGCTGCTGCTCATCGGCGCCAAGCGGTTCGGCGACACCCCCGTCGCCTCGGGCGCGGGCACCGCCACCTTCCAGGCGGCCTGGCTGCTCAACGGCGGCCAGCGCACCGACATGGAGCGCCTGGAGGACGTACACCTACAGTGGATGTCGCGGCTGGACGCGGCCGTGCTGGTGGACGGGCACCTGCTGCTGCACTCCGACACCACCGCCTACCTCGACTACGGGGACTCCATCGAGGACGTCAACGACACCATCCACGAGCTGCTCAACCGCAACGACGCCGACATCACCTGGGACCTGTTCCGCAAGTTCACCAAGCGCTTCGCCTTCCGCGACGAGGAGACGGGGCCGCAGGCCGTACGCGAACTGCTGGGCACCTACGGCGGCGGGCGCGTCGTGCACGGGCACAGCCCCATCCCGTACCTGCTCGGCGAGGTGGGCACCGAGGACGGCGACGACTCCCGCGGCCCGGAGGCCGTGGACGGACCCCACGTGTACGCCGACGGCCTCGCCATCGCGATGGACGGCGGGGTCACGATGGCGGGCAAGCTGCTGGTCGTGCAACTCCCGCTGACCGCCTGAGGGTTGTCAGAAGCGGGGTAATTCGGGAAAGCCCCTGTCACGGCGTGGCATGGTCGCTCTACCATCGCTCTATCCGTAGCAGGCTCTCCTCCGTTTGTGCCGGCGCCTCGTTCTACGCGGGCATACCGGCCTCCACGGAGCATCGGGGGATGCACATGAACAGCGCTCCGCACCTGCTGACCGAAGACCGACCGGAGTTCGATCGGCTCCTCGACGAGGCGCTGCGCACCGCGCACGAGCGGCCCGAACTCGCTGCTCTGGGCGAACGGCTGAACGCCGAACAACTGCGCACCATGGCCATCGGGGCCAGCGCACTGCTGACGGCCGCCGCCGCGGCCGAGTACGACCACTACGTGAAGGTCCGCGGGGAACGGCGCGACGAGATCCTCTCCACACCAGGCTCCGCGGGGAGCCGGGCTCCGGGCGGTCTCGGTGAGGAGGGTACGGAAGGCGACGGCGACGGTGCGGGGATCAGCGCCGTGGTCGCGGTGCTCGCACCGCTGCTGGCCGGCGCCGCCATGCTGATCTTCCTGCTGGTCGGCTACACGCTGAAGATGGTCGAGCCGGAGCCGGCCTTCGCCGACACGATGCTGACGGCGGGGTGGCTGTTCGGTGCGCTGACCGTGGTCACGCTGCTGTTCGCGGTGATCGCCCTGCTGGTGACGGCTCTGCGCAACCGGGCGACCGAGGTGGTGGCCGAGGCCGGGACCGCAGCGATACCCGACGATGTGGCACTGGCACGTGAGGCCTGGCGCCATGCCCTTCTGGAGCGGGGCATCATGCCGTTCCTGCGGGAGGCGCTGGCCGATCCGAACACCGGCCCCGTGTATCCGCCGCCCCGTGGGCCAGGAGCCCGGCGCATCCCCGACCTGGGATACACCCGCCCCGATTTCACCAGTCCGGGCACCGCCTCGCAGGGGCCCCGGCCCGGCTACACACCGCCGGATTTCACCGGCCCGGACTTCGGGGGTCCGGAGCACGGGGCACAGTGACGGTGATCATCGGCACGCCCGTCGGTTTCGTGCGGCCGCTGGTCCACGCCTTCCACCCCCCACTTGGCCGTGCCCCAAAGGGCCACCGGGTCCGCGCCGCGGCGAGCCGCCTCTGCCCCGCCCCGCGCCGTCCCTAGGGTCAGCGGCCGTGAAGCCGACCATTTGCCTCTGCATGATCGTGAAGAACGAGTCCGCCGTCATCGAACGCTGCCTCGACTCGGTACGGGATCTCATCGACACCTGGGTCATCTCCGACACCGGGTCCACGGACGGCACCCAGCAGCTGATCCGCACCAGCCTGGGAGGGATCCCCGGCGAGCTCCACGAGGAACCCTGGGTCAACTTCGGGCACAACCGCAGCCTCAACATCGCACACGCCCGCGGCAAGGCCGACTACCTGCTGCTGCTCGACGCCGACCTCGTCCTGCGCCGCACCGGGCCGCTCCCCCCGCTCACGGCGCAGTCGTACATGCTGCGCCACGAGGGCACGACGGAATACCGCATCAAGCGCCTGGTCCGTGGCGACCTTGCATGGCGGTACGAGGGTGCCACCCACGAGTACCTCACGTGCGACCGTCCCGGTGAATACGATCCGCGCCCCGGCATCCAGGAGAACCTCGACGCCCTCGTGATCGAGGACCACGCGGACGGCGGCTCCCGTCACGACACGTTCGAACGCGACGCCCGCCTCCTGGGCGCCGAATTCCAGCGGGACCCCTCCAACACCAGGACCGTCTTCTACCTCGCCCAGACGATGCGCGACATGGGCGACGCCCCGGCGGCCCTCCGGCTCTACGAGCGGCGGGCGGCGATGGGCGGCTGGGAGGAAGAGGTCTACTTCGCCCTGCTCCAAATCGGCATTCTGAGCGCGGAGTCGGGCGATTGGCCCTCCGCGATGGACGCCTTCACCCGGGCCTGGGAATGCCGCCCCAGCCGCCTGGAAGCCTGCTACGAACTCGCATCACGGCTGCGCCTGCAGGGCCGGCACCACGCGGCCCACGCGGTCACCACAGTCGTTCTGGACCGCCCGGCTCCGGCGGACCTGCTCTTCGTCCAGCCCTGGGTCTACCGCTGGGGCCTGCTCTTCGAGCACTCGATCACCGCCTACTGGGTCGGCGACACCGAGACCTCGCTGCGGATGTGCGACCGGCTGCTGGCCTTGCCCGACCTACCGGCGTCCTACCGTCGGCAGACGGAGATCAACCGGGTCTTCGCCGCATCCCGTCTCGGCGCGGCCATCCCTGTTTCACGTGAAACATCGCACCCGGCGCCGGTATAACCAGGACGCTTCAGGCAGCAGCGCTGGACCGGGGAGCCCCCTCCTCTCCCCGGTCCAGCGCCACGGCAGCGTTGTGATCAGTCGGCCAGCGGCAGGTACACCCGGTTGCCGCTCGCTGCGAACTCGGCGGACTTCTCCGCCATGCCCGCCTCGATCTCCTCGGCCTTCAGGTCCCCGCCGTGCTCACGGCGGATGTCCTGGGAGATCTTCATCGAGCAGAACTTCGGGCCGCACATGGAGCAGAAGTGCGCGGTCTTGGCCGGCTCGGCCGGAAGGGTCTCGTCGTGGAACTCGCGGGCCGTGTCCGGGTCGAGAGCCAGGTTGAACTGGTCCTCCCAGCGGAACTCGAACCGCGCGTCCGACAGGGCGTCATCCCATTCCTGGGCGCCCGGGTGCCCCTTGGCCAGGTCCGCGGCGTGCGCCGCGATCTTGTACGTGATGACGCCGGTCTTCACGTCGTCGCGGTTGGGCAGACCCAGGTGCTCCTTCGGCGTCACGTAGCAGAGCATCGCGGTGCCCCACCAGGCGATCATCGCGGCGCCGATGCCCGAGGTGATGTGGTCGTACGCGGGAGCGACGTCCGTGGTCAGCGGGCCGAGCGTGTAGAACGGCGCCTCCTCGCAGATCTCCTGCTGGAGGTCGATGTTCTCCTTGATCTTGTGCATCGGGACGTGGCCCGGGCCCTCGATCATGGTCTGCACGTTGTGGCGCTTGGCGATCGTGTTCAGCTCACCCAGCGTCTTCAGCTCGGCGAACTGCGCCGCGTCATTGGCGTCCGCGATGGAGCCGGGCCGCAGGCCGTCACCGAGGGAGTAGGTGACGTCGTACGTCGCGAGGATCTCGCAGAGTTCCTCGAAGTTGGTGTAGAGGAAGTTCTCCTTGTGGTGCGCGAGGCACCACGCCGCCATGATCGAGCCGCCGCGCGAAACGATGCCCGTCTTGCGGCGCGCCGTCAGCGGCACGTACGGCAGCAGCACGCCTGCGTGGACCGTCATGTAGTCCACGCCCTGCTCGGCCTGCTCGATGACCGTGTCCTTGTAGATCTCCCAGGTGAGGTCCTCGGCCTTGCCGTCGACCTTCTCCAGCGCCTGGTACAGCGGCACCGTGCCGATCGGGACCGGGGAGTTGCGCAGCACCCACTCACGGGTGGTGTGGATGTTGCGTCCGGTGGAGAGGTCCATGACCGTGTCCGCGCCCCAGCGGGTCGCCCAGGTCATCTTCTCCACCTCCTCCTCGATGGAGGAAGTGACCGCGGAATTGCCGATGTTGGCGTTGACCTTCACCAGGAAGCGCTTGCCGATGATCATCGGCTCGATCTCCGGGTGGTTCACGTTCGCGGGAAGCACGGCGCGACCTGCGGCGATCTCCTCACGGACCACCTCGGGGGAGACGTTCTCCCGGATGGCGACGTACTCCATCTCCGGGGTGATCTCGCCGCGGCGGGCGTAGGCGAGCTGCGTCACGGCGGCGCCGTCGCGGCCCCGGCGGGGCTGGCGGGGGCGGCCCGGGAAGACCGCGTCGAGGTTCTTGAGGCCCCCGCGCGGCGAGGTGTGCTTGATGCCGTCGTCCTCGGGGCGGACGGGGCGGCCCGCGTACTCCTCGGTGTCACCGCGGCCGATGATCCAGTTCTCCCGCAGCGGCGGCAGCCCGCGGCGTACATCGGTCTCGATCTGGGGGTCGGTGTACGGCCCGGACGTGTCGTAGAGCGTGACGTCCTTGCCGTTGGTGAGGTGGACCTGGCGGACCGGCACCCGGATGTCGGGGCGGGAGCCCGCCACGTACCCCTTGTGCCAGCCCGGCTGGCGCTCGGTCTGGCCGTCGGCGTCCTGGCTGACGGCAGGCGTGCGTGCGTCCTGAATGGTCATGAGACCTGATCTCCCTACGCCGGCATTACCCGGTAACAGGTTCGGCGGTCGACGCAGCCTCTTCCCGTACGCCTGTACTGCGGCGCGTACGGTGATCAGCGTCCTCTCAGCCCGGTGCTCCGAGCTCCCGCGTTGTGCAAAGGTGCCCCCACGCTAGCGTCATCTGTGGCGTGCTGAACAGTGGGCCCCCTCAACTCTTGCGATGATCTGCCGGTGACGTCCTCGCCGCAGCCCCCCGCCGATCACTCCGAGCCCTCCGGTCACCCGGGCCACGCGCACGCGGGTCCGGGGCACGCCCCCGGGCCTCCCCACGGTTCCGGGCACAGTCATGGACACGGCCATGGACACAGTCACGGCCACGGACCGGCGGCTCCCGTCTCCCGGCATCTGCGCCGGGTCATCGCGGCCGTACTGATCCCCTTCGCCGCCGCGGTCTTCGTCGGCATGGCGGTGCTCTGGCCGGGCGGCGCCCCCGCCCACGAGCGCTCCGGTGTGGGCTTCGACCGCCAGACCCAGCAGGGCAAGGTCGTCGCCCTCGAACAGGTCGACTGCAAATCGGTGAACGTCTCGCAGGTTCCGCCCACCGGCGACACCTCCACCCCGGAAGGCCGGGAAGCGCAGGCAGCACAGACCGGTCAGTGCAAGAAGGCCACCGTCGAGGTCAGCACCGGCCCTGAAAAGGGGCGCACCTTCACCGAGATCGTCCAGCCCGGCGCCCCGCGGCAGTTGGCGGACGGCCAGGAGGTGGTCGTGGCCTACGCCCCGGACGCGCCCCGGGACCTGCAGTACTCCGTGATCGACGTGAACCGGAAACTCCCGCTGGCGCTGCTGGCCGGGATCTTCGCCGTGGCCGTGGTCGTCGTCGGCCGGATGCGCGGCGTGTTCGCCCTGATCGCACTGGTCGTCAGCTTCGGAGTGCTGACACTCTTCATCCTCCCGGCCATCCTGCAGGGCTCCAATCCGCTGGTGGTCGCGGTCATCGGGGCCAGCGCGATCATGCTCATCGCGCTCTACATGTGCCACGGACTGACCGCCCGGACCTCGGTCGCCGTCCTCGGCACACTGGTGTCGCTGCTGCTGATCGGGCTGCTCGGCTCGCTGTTCATCGACTGGGCCTTCTTGAGCGGGAACACGGACGACAACACCGGACTGATCCACGGGCTCTACCCCGCCATCGACATGAGCGGCCTGCTGCTCGCAGGCGTCATCATCGGATCCCTGGGCGTGCTCGACGATGTGACGGTCACCCAGACCTCCGCCGTGTGGGAGCTGCACCAGGCCGACCCGTCTATGGGTTCGCGCGCCCTGTACCGGGCGGCCATCAGGATCGGTCGCGACCACATCGCGTCGGTGGTCAACACGCTGGTCCTCGCCTACGCGGGCGCCGCACTGCCCCTGCTGCTGCTGTTCTCGATCGCGAACAGCAGCGTGGGCTCGGTGGCCAACAGCGAGCTCGTCGCGGAGGAGATCGTCCGCACCCTGGTGGGGTCGATCGGCCTGGTGGCCTCGGTCCCGGTCACCACCGCACTGGCCGCCCTGGTCGTGTCCGCCGACCGGCCCGGGTCCCCGGCCGGTGCGGCGGCGTCGGGGCCGGTCCGCACGGGCCGGGGCCGGCGCCGCAAGCGCTGACGCCCGGCGCCGCGAGAGGTCAGCCGGCGTTCCGCTCGTTCTGCTGGGCCTCGGCCAGGATCTTGCCGAGCGCCTGGTCGAGGTGCCCCTCGAAGTCGCCGAGGCTGCGCTCCTGACCGAGGGGGACCAGCCGGTCGGTCCGGTCGAGGAAGGCGACGAGCGGAGCCGCACCCGCACGAAACAGGGCTCGGTCGGCACCGACCTGGAGGCGGATGTGGACGTCTGACAGCTCGTCGGGGTCGGTGGGGGCGATGTGCACATCACCGTCGCCACAGGGCTTGTTGATGCCGTCGAGCAGCAGTTCTCTGCCGAACGCCCAGGTCACGGGGGCGTCTCCGGGGAGGTGGAAGGTCAGGCGTACGGCATAGGGATCACGGGCGTCGTACCCGAGTTCCACCGGGATCCGGAACGAGAGCTCCTCGGAAACGAGGAAGCTCATCATGACCTCTGCCTGTACCGACTCGCGCATTGCCTACCCCGCTGTAGTGGAAGTGGCCAGGAATGATCCCCAGGGACCTCTTGACAAGGGTGGTGTAAGCGCTGGCAGATCACAAGGAGTGAGATTTCAGATACTGATAGAGAACGAGAGGGTGCTCAACAGCGCGCCTACTTCACTCCGTAGCCGATCAACCGCAGAGCGCAATCGGTCTTCTTGGTGCAAGGGAAGGGAAATCGCCATCGTTGCGGCCGTATCGCCGGCCGTGATGGGGATCGCGGCGCACACCGTGCCGAGCACGTACTCCTGACGCTCCGTAACCGGCTGCATCCGGCCCAGGGACGCAATCCGGTGTTCCAGCGCGCGTTGGTCCCGGACCGTGTAAGCGGTGAGGGGGCCGACCGGGTGGCGGTCGTAGTAGTCCTTGCGCGTCTCCTCGTCGAGCTGCGCCAGCAGGCACTGTCCGATGGCGTGCGCGTGGCCGGTCTCGCGGAAATCGGCCCACTCCTCACAGGCGGGGTTGGCCGGGGTGTCGGAGACGCCGACGACCTCGATCTCACCCTCGCGGAACACCGCGAAGTAGACGGGGGCCCCGACCGCGTCGCGGAAGTGGGCCAGCGATTCGAGGATCATGCTGCGACGTTTCTGCTGCAGCCCGGCGCGTGCCAGCCGCCCGGCGGCGTCACCGAGGACGAACACCCCGCCCTCGCGGCGCAGATATCCCTCGTGGGTGAGGGTGCGCAGCAGGTGGTAAGCGGTGGGAAGGGGGAGCCCGGCCTCGCGGGCCAGTTGTTTCGCCGGGGCCCCTTCACTGTGGGAACCCACCGCTTCGAGCAGCCTCAGCGCCCTCTGCACCGACCCGATCAGCGTCGGCACACCGGCGTTGTGAAGCGAAGACAAAGCTCACCCCCAGGCGTGGCGGCGGGCCTCGGAGTGACCCGCCCTGCGGGGGCCGCCCCCGCACGGTCCGTGGTTCCTGGGGGTCGTGCTCGGCTGGTCCTAGACATCACCGCAGGTCAGAGCGGATCTACCGGCGTTCGGTGCCCAGGGATCGGCACAGATTGCCACTCTATCCGCCGATTCCAACGGTGTGAGGGGTTTCGCACCTCATGTTCGCCCACCTGGGTTAGTCACCACCCGACGGGGCCGGGACCTACCACTCGCCGGAGGAGGACTTCGCGCCGTTCCCGCTGAACTTCTTCACGAGGAAGACCAGGGCGCCCACGAGAGCGACGAAGAGCAGCACGTCGAAGACGAAGCCGATCAGCGCGCTGAGGATGCTGGTGATGACGCCGCCGAACACGAAGACCACCAGAAGCGGGATGGCGACCCACTTCACCCACCAGGGCATGCCTGCCAGCGTCTCGCGGATGCCGTCCATGTCCTCGACCTCTTCCTCTTCCTCGTCCGTTGACTTCCTGCTCTCGATGCTAGGAGTCCACGGACCGGGCCGGGGGCCCAGGAGCCCCCGCAGTCCCCTGATCCGCCCCCTAGGGGGCGGGGGACCCGGGCCCTCCCGCAGAGGGGCCGTCACGCCTCCGGCGGTGAGAACACCACGAGCACCTTGAGGTCCTCCGTGATGTGGTGGAACTTGTGGGGGACCCCGGCCGGAACGTAGACCACGCTGCCGCGGGCCACCGCCGTCGTCTCCGTGCCCACCGTGATCGAGGCGCGCCCGCTCACGACGAAGTACACCTCGTCCTGGCGGTGCGGCTGTTGCGGGTCGCTCTGGCCGGCATCGAGGGCGTACAGCCCCACCGACATGTTCCGCTCGCGCAGGAACTGCAGGTAGGCGCCGTCGTTCGCGAGCCGCTCCGCCTCAAGCTCGTCCAGCCGGAAGGCCTTCATCGTGTCGTGCCCCTCGTGTTCGTCAGGTTCCCCGGCATCCGCTGATCTGCGCATGTTCCACGGGGATCTTCTCTGCCACGATCAGACACATGACGAATTTCGTAGTCAAGACGCTCGCGAACGCGGCAGCCCTCGCCGTGGCCATCTGGCTGGTCGCCGGCATCACCCTCGACGACCACAGCAGCTCCCTGGGCCGCAGGACCCTGACGCTGATCCTGGTCGCGCTGGTCTTCGGCCTGGTGAACTTCATCGTCAAGCCGGTGGTGAAGCTCCTCTCGCTGCCCCTGTTCATCCTCACCCTCGGCCTGTTCACCCTCGTCGTGAACGCCTTGATGCTGCTGCTGACCTCGTGGCTGGCCAAGCAGCTGGACCTCAGCTTCGACGTGGAGAACTTCTGGAGCGCCCTGATCGGCGGCCTGATCATCTCCGTCGTGTCCTGGGCCGTGAACGTGGCCCTGCCGGACAAGGACTGAACAGCGCATGAACCACCCCCAGCGCGACCAGCACGACGGCGACCGCGGCGCCCCCACCGAGGCGGTCAGGGCAGCAGCGTCCCGGCCGGGCGACGGCACACGGGCCGTCCGGGCCGGACTTCCCGACCCCGTCAAGAACGAACCGCCCCTGCCCGGGCCGGTCTTCGCCGCCCATTTCCACCTCCCCGGCGCGGTCGAAGGTCCGTACACCTACGGCCGCGACACCAACCCGACCTGGACCCTGCTGGAGCGCGCCATCGGGGAACTTGAGGCGCCCGGCCAGGACGGGGTGGACACGGTCGTCTTCGCCTCCGGCATGGCCGCCGTCTCCGCCGTCCTCCTCTCCCAGACCCGCGCCGGGGACACGGTCGTCCTGCCCGACGACGGCTATCAGGCGCTGCCCCTGGTCCGGGAACAGCTTGAGGCGTACGGCGTCCACGTCCGCACGGCCCCGACGGGCGACGACGCGCAGCTCGCCGTGCTCGACGGGGCGCGCCTGCTGTGGATCGAGACCCCGTCCAACCCCGGGCTCGACGTCTGCGACATCCGGCGCCTGGCCGAGGCGGCCCGTGCGGGCGGCACCCTCGTGGCCGTCGACAACACCCTCGCCACCCCGCTCGGCCAGCGCCCCCTGGACCTGGGCGCGGACTTCTCCGTCGCCAGCGGCACCAAGGGCCTGACCGGCCACGGCGACCTGCTGCTCGGGTACGTCGTCTGCCGCGATCCCCGGCTCGCGGCAGCCGTCCGGCGCTGGCGCAAGATCGTCGGCGCCATCCCGGGTCCCATGGAGGCCTGGCTCGCCCACCGCTCGCTGGCCACGCTCCAGCTGCGCGCCCAGCGGCAGTGGGCCAATGCACTGGCCGTCGCCGAGGCCCTCGTCGACCGCGGCGAGGTGGCCGGTCTGCGCTATCCGGGCCTGCCCTCCGACCCTTCGCACGAGCCCGCCGCCCGGCAGATGCGGGGCTTCGGCTCGGTCGTCTCCTTCACGCTCCCGGACCGCGCGCACGCCGAGCGCTTCATGGCCGCCCTGCAACTGGTCGAGGACGCCACCAGCTTCGGCGGGGTACGGTCCACCGCCGAGCGGCGCGGTCGGTGGGGCGGGGACGCCGTCCCGGAGGGCTTCATCCGGTTCTCCGCCGGGGCCGAGGACACCGAGGACCTGGTCGCGGACGTGCTGCGCGCCCTGGAATCCGCGGCCGCGGGGGCGTGAGCAGCGGCGAAACGAGACGGCGGTCCGAGCCTCCCCCCTCCTGGCTCGGACCGCCTCGGGTTCCTGCACGAAGAACCACGACGACAAGGCTAGTTGACTCAGCGTCAGAGTCCAATCACGGTAACGACAGGGGCCTATCGGCATATTTATAGTTGAAGGTCCCACCGAGAGGGGGCCTTCATGGACCTGGCCCTGCTGCGTACGTTCGTCGCCGTGCACCGGGCCGGCTCGTTCACCCGGGCCGCCGCGCTCCTCGGGCTGTCCCAGCCCGCCGTCACCTCGCAGATCCGCACTCTCGAACGCCAGCTCGGCCGGCCCCTGTTCCACCGACGTGCCCGAGGGGTCACCCCCACGGCCGTCGGTGACGAACTGGCCCACAAGGCCGCCCCCCACCTCGACGCCCTGCTGCGGATCACCGAGGTCGAGCGGGAGGCCGCCGGGGCCTTACGCACCCTGCACCTGGCCGGCCCACCGGAGTTCCTGTCCCTGCGGGTGCTGCCCGCCCTGGCACCCCTCGTCGGCCAGGGCCACACCCTGCGCACCGCCCTGCTGACCGGGACGGAGGAGATCCTCGACGGGCTCGCCTCCGGCCACCACGACCTCGTCGTCACCACGGCCCGCCCCCGCGGTGCCCTGTTCAGCGCCACGCCCCTGTGCGACGAGGAGCACGTCCTGGTCACCGCGCCGTACTGGGCCGCCCTCATCGATCCGGACCGGCTCCGCGACAAGGGGCCGGCGGCCCTCGACGGGATTCCTCTCGTCGAGGTCCACGAGAGCCTGCCGCTCGTCACCCGCTACTGGGCCACCGTTTTCGAGACCCGCCCCGGCACCCGCCCCGACGCGGCCACGGTCGTCGCCCCCGACCTGAGGGCGGTACTGGAATGCGTCCGGTCCGGCTCCGGGCTCGCGGTACTGCCCCGCTACCTGTGCCAGGACGCGCTGGACCGCGGGCAGATCGTCTCCCTGCTGGAACCGCCCGTACCCCCGCTGCGCACCTGGTTCCTCGTGGTGCGGGCCGGCAGCCTCTCCCTCGCCCACCTTGCCCGTGCCCACGACCAGCTGCTGCGCGCCGCCGCCCACTGGTGAGACCCGGGGCCCGCGGACAGGGCCCCACCTGCGGGCCGTTTCCCGGGGGCGCGTTTCAGGAACGGAACTCTGGGCCACTCTTCTCCCATGACCGAACGTCCCGTGGTCAAACGCACCGCCCGCGCGATCCTGCTCGACGGTGACGACCTGATCCTCATCAAACGCACCAAGCCCGGCGTCGACCCGTACTGGGTCACCCCCGGCGGTGGGGTGGAGCCCTCGGACGCCACCGTCGTCGACGCCCTGCACCGCGAGGTCCACGAGGAACTCGGCGCGAAGATCACCGATGTGGTGCCCTGCTTCGTCGACACCGTCGAGCACATCGCCGGTGGCGGAGTGACCGGCGTCAAGGTGCAGCACTTCTTCGTCTGCCACCTCGAATCGATGGACCCCAGCCAGCGGCACGGTCCCGAGGTCGACGAGCCGGCGGGCGAATACGAGATCGTCCGCGTGCCCTTCAGCCGGGTCGGTATCGCCGCCGTCCATCTCGTTCCGCTGTCCCTGCGCCACTACCTCGACGGGAACATCGAGGGCGTACGCGCCATGCACGCCCCCGACCTGGGTTGATCCTGTTCTGCAAGAGAAGGGCGGGCGCCCGCCGGTCTCAGCCGGCGACGCCCGCCAGTCCCTCCAGCGCGTCGTAGCGGATCCGCTCACGGGGTATGCCGATCCGCCTGAGCTCGTCCACACCGCTGCGGATCATCGCGGGCGGCCCCGATATGAACGCGTCGTACGAGCTCCACGGCCCGTGCTCCCCCACGGCCTGGGGCAGTTGTCCGGCCAAGCCCTCGCAGACCACCGGGCGCACCGAAAGCCACGGATGCGAGCGCTGGAGCCCCAGCAGGGTGTCCTTGTCGTAGAGGTCGTCGTCCCGGCGTGCTCCGAAGAACACCTCGACCCGGCGGCGCTCGCCGTGCTCGGCCACGTCCTCGATCAGCGCCTTGATCGGCGCGATGCCCGTACCGCCGCCGAGGCAGAGCATCCCGTTGTCGGTGCTGTGGTCCACCACCATGGATCCGGCGGGCGGCCCGAGCCGCAGTACGTCGCCGGGGCGCGCATTGCGGACCAGGGCGTTGGAGACCCAGCCCGCCGGAACGGCCTTGACGTGGAAGGAGAGCAGTCCGTCGGCGCGCGGGGCCGAGGCGAAGGAGTAGTGCCGCCAGACCCGCGGCCACCACGGGGTTTCCAGGCTCGTGTACTGGCCCGCGAGGAAGGGGTACGGCTGATCAGGGCGGACCGTCAGGACCGCGATGTCCGGAGTCCGCAGATCATGGGAGACCACCTCGGCATGCCACCAGGCCGGGGACTTCATCTCGTCCTCCGCTGCCGCGTCGATCATGATCTGGGAGATCGACGTGTAGGCCCGCACCCATGCGGCCTCCGCTTCGGGACCCCAGCTGCGCTCGGCGTACCGGGCCAGCGCCGACATCAACGCCTCACCGACCACCGGGTAGTGCCCGGCCATCGTGCCGTACTTGCGGTGGCCGGTGCCCAGCCGCCGGAGATAGGGGACGAGCACGTCCGGGTTGTCGATGTGCTCGGCGGCCGTCAGCAGGGCCTTCAGCAGCCGATCGCGCTGTGCGTCCATGGCGGCCGGGAACATGCCGCGTACCTCGGGATGCCCCGTGAAGACCAGGGCGTAGAAGTAGGAGGTCACCTTGTCGGCGACCGGCGCGATGTCCTCAAGGGTCCGGCGGATCAGCACTGCGTCCGGAGAGGGCTCGGCCGCACCGCCCCCGGACGGTATCCGGCCCGTCCGTGTGGCCGGTCTGGTGGGCGGAGCGTCCATGTGGTGCCTCGCTTCGAGCATCTCGTCGGTAAGCACGCCACGGCCTTCGAATCCGTGGTTCCGGGCTTCACAGCCTGCCAGCCCCCCTGGCCGCTCGCGGGGAAACGCGGAAAATCCGCGTTTCGGACCCGCCTCCCCCTAAGATGCCGGGACTCCCGTGCGTGCCATGTCCACCAGCCGGTACGCCTCCCGCAGGTCCCGCCCGACGTACACGTGTGTCGCCCGCTCCGCCAGGGAGGCAGGCGCGTTGACGGCAACCGACACCGAGACGGCTTCGAAGAGGATCGCATCGGTCACGGAGTCCCCGTAGGCAACACAGTCCGCGCGGCTGACCCCGAACCGCGCGCACAGCTGGTCCGCCACGGTCACCTTGCCCTCCGGTGTCAGGATTCCCGCGCTGTCCACGGGCCGGGTGAACGGCACTTCGGGGAAGACCGAGCCGTGCGCGGCATGGGCGCCCCACTCCAGCAGCAGCTCCACGAAGAAGGACGGCGACAGAGAAATCACCGCGCAGTAGTCCCCGCGCTCGCGGATCTCCTGCCACACCTCGCGGATCCCGGTCAGCCACGGAGAGCCGTCGAAGGCCGCCCGGACATGCGCGGGCGTCAGCTCGGCCCACAGCCGGTGCACGGCCACCGAGAACTCGTGCGGCCCGATCTCCCGCGCACTGAAGGACCGCTCCAGTTCGGCGATCTCCGCACCGAGGCCGAGCTGCCGGGAGATCTCGGTCGGCGCCGCCGAGCCATACATCAGCGTGCCGTCGAGATCGAAGAGATGCAGGAGGGTCATGGCAGCCGAGGCTAGCTTGTTCGTCGCCGGGAGAGCGAGGTCTGTTTCACGTGAAACGTCTCGTGGTTTCACGTGAAACATCGGTTCCTGCCCTGGGAACGCCACCTCGTTTCACGTGAAACGTAGATCTCAAATCCCCTGGACGGGCCACACTTTGATGATCCAGGCTGAGCCGGTGACACGACCACACCTCACCGACCTGCCGATCCGTGCGCTGACTGTGGACGATCTCCGCCGCTGCGCCGACCTGTCCGAAGACCGGGGCTGGCCCCGCGAGGATCACAAGTGGGGGCTGCTGCTCGCCGCCGGAAACGGCTATGGCATCGATGCTCCCGATGGGCAGGGCCTTGCCGCCGCCTGCGTTGTCACCTCGTACGGAAGCCCTCACGCGAAGCCGGACCTGGCCGCCATCGGGATGGTCCTCGTCGCCGGCCGTTACGCCCGCCAGGGATTGGGGCGCCGCCTGATGACGCACATCTGCGACGGGGTGCTCATGGGCATCCCCTTGACCCTGCACGCCACGCCGTACGGCCGTCCTCTTTACGAGGAACTCGGCTTCGAGACCACGGGCCGCGCCGAGATGCTCATGGGGGACTTCCGAGCCGACGCCGCAGTCTCGAAGCCGGATGGGGTACGGGTGCGGCCTGCCGCCGGCGAGGACATCCCGCGCATCCTCCGCCTGGACACCGAGGTGTTCGGTACCGACCGGACCCACATGATCACGCGGCTTCCCGCCTTCGCGGACCGGCTGCTGGTGGCGGAGGACGAGAGCGGCAACCTCCTCGGATACGGTGCGCTCTGGCCCAACATGGACACCCATGTCGTGGGCCCGCTGGTCGCGCGCGACACAGCCGGCGCCCAGGCGCTCGTCGGTGCGCTGGCCGCCACGACCGACCGGCCCCTGCGCACCGACATCGACGTACGGCACGAGGAACTCCTCGCCTGGCTCAAGAACCGGGGCATGGTCTCGGTGGCCTTCAATGCCGTCATGACCCGCGGCCTGCCCGGCCTGCCCGGCGACTGGACCCGCCGCTGGGCCCCGCTCACCGTGGCAGCCGGCTAGCGGATGTCCCGCGGAGTCGGGGCCGGGCCCGGCCCCGACCGGCCCCCCGTAGCTCCAGGAAAGGAACACTCCATGGCTGACGCCGCCGAGTTCGACATCCGGCCCGCCACCGAAGAAGACCTGCCCGCCATCGTGGCGATGCTCGCGGACGACCCCCTCGGGGCCACTCGGGAGTCCCCCGGCGATCTCACCCCCTACCTGACGGCCCTCAAGCGTCTGGCGGACGACCCCCACCAGCACCTGGTCGTCGCCGTCCGCGCGGGCCGTGTCGTGGGCACCCTCCAGCTCACCGTCATCCCGGGCCTGTCCCGCAGGGGAGCCACCCGCTCCCTGGTCGAGGGCGTGCGGGTGCACGCCGACGAGCGGGGCGGTGGTCTGGGCACCCGGCTCATCCAATGGGCCATCGACCAGTCCCGGCGGGAGAACTGCCAACTCGTCCAGCTGACCTCGGATGCGACCCGGACCGACGCGCACCGCTTCTACGAGCGGCTCGGCTTCACCGCGTCCCACGTCGGCTTCAAACTCCCCCTCTGATCGAACACGTCGAGAGCGGGGCCCGTACAGCCGGCCCGGCCTACGATCGGGAAGATGAGCGCCCTTCCCCTCATCACGGTCGCCGAGCGCCGGAACCGGCTCGGCCGTCGCCACTGTCTGGCCCCCTCGGCCCACGCCGACGCGGTGCCCGAGGTGGCGGACGCAGTGGTCGCCCTCCACGCCACGGACGCGGCGACCGTCTTCCTCTCCGCCCGCGCCCGCCTGGCGGAGGGGGGCCCCGCCGTGATCGAGAAGGCCTTGTACGAGGACGTCAGCCTCGTCCGGCTGCTGAGCATGCGCAACACGCTGTTCGCCGTGTCCACCGCCCTTGCGCCGTACGTGTACGCCTCCACCGCACGCGGCATCGCCCTGAAGGAACGGCGCACGCTGCTCAAACACCTCCAGGAGGACGGCCAAGGCCTCGACGCCGACTGGCTCGCCCAGGCCGAGGCAGCCGCACTCGACGCCCTGGACACGCGAGGCCCTTCCACGGGCAGCCAGCTTTCGGCCGCTGTACCGGCCCTCCGCCGGAAGATCACCGTCGGGCGGGGAAAGAAGTACGAGGCCGAGACCGGCGTCGCCACCCGCGTCATCCGCCTCCTGGCCGCCGACGGCAGGATCCGCCGGGACCGGCCGCGCGGCTCGTGGACCTCCAGCCAGTACCGCTGGGTGCACACCGCACCCTGGCCCGACGTACCCGCCGCCGAAGCCCGCGCCGAGATCGCCCGCCGCTGGCTCCGCTCCTACGGGCCGGCCACGGAGGCCGACCTCGCCTGGTGGACCGGCTGGAACCTCACCGACGTCCGCAAGGCCCTCGCCGCCGTCGGGCCCGACCAGGTCCGCCTGGAGGACGGCACCCTCGCTCTCGTCAGCCCGGGGGACACCGGGTCCGAATCCGCTCCCGAGCCCTGGGCCGCCTTCCTCCCCGGCCTCGACCCCAGCAGCATGGGCTGGGCGGACCGAAGCTTCCACCTGGACGCCGCCCACCGGAGCATCCTCTTCGACTACGCCGGCAACATCGGTCCGACCGTCTGGTGGAACGGGGAGATCGTCGGCGGCTGGGCGCAGCGCGCCGACGGCGAGATCGTCTGGCGGCTGCTGGCCGACCGCGGTCGCACCGCCGAGGAGGCGATCACCACCGAGGCCGCCCGCCTCGGCCGCTGGGTGGGCGACGCCCGCATCACCCCGCGGTTTCGCACTCCTTTGGAGCGGGAGCTCACCGCCTAGGCAGCCGAGGAGCGCGCGGTCTCAGCGGCCGATGCCGCGCCAGCCCTGCGGGTCCACGCCGCCGGGCACCGGGGCCTCCGGGTCATAGGGTTCCCGCGTGAACACGAACGACCCGAGGTCGAGGTGGCTCACGGCACCGTCCGTCCGCCGTACCGCGCGCAGCGTCTCGCCCGCGTAGTAGCCGGACAGGCCCCGCCAGGTGCCGTCCGGCTCCGCCCGGAAGCGGGCCGTACGCCCCATCGCGCCCACCGGTCCCAGGTGCAGGAGCCCGTCGGCGGTCAGCCGCACGAGGTGCGGCGCCGTACCCCAGTACCAGGGGCCGCACAGGTCCAGCGCCACCGGATGCTCCTCGGGGAACGGCTTCCACGGCTCGGGCATCCGCGGTTCCGCGTCTGCCACCAGGTTCACCAGGTCCATGGCCACCGTCGCGGCCGGCAGGCCGGAGGTGCAGTTCGCCAGTACGACGGCCGCCAGGTCGTCCGCCTCGCTCGCCCACAGACCTGCGACGAAGCCCGGCAGCGAGCCGCTGTGTCCGACGAGCCGGCGTCCGCGGCTCTCCGCCAGCTGCAGCCCCAGCCCGTATCCCAGGTCGGCGAAGCCGGGCTCCGGGGGAGCCGCCGACGTCCGCATCTCGCGTACCGTCTCCGGGCTCAGGACCTGCTCGTCACCCCGCAGCAGGAACCGGGCGAACCGTGCCAAGTCCTGGGTGGTCGACCACAGTTGGCCGGCCGCGGCCATCAGGCCCAGGTCCTGCGCGGGCTCCGGCATCATGAGGTCCGCCCAGGGGTGCACGGCCCATCCGCCCGCGTGCGGAGCCTGCGGCTGCGCCGTCGTCCGGTGCAGTCCCAGCGGGTCCAGCACCTCGGTCCGCAGCACCTCTTCCCAGGGCTTGCCGCGCACCGCCTCGACGAGTGAACCCAGCAGGGTGTAGCCCGGGTTGGAGTAGTGGTGGCGCCGCCCGGGCTCGAAACGGAAGGGCTCCTCCCCCAGCACGTCCGCGAGCTCCGGACGCTGGGCACCCGGGGTCCGCTCCCACCACTCACCCGGGGTCTCCGCCGCGAGCCCGCCCGTATGCGCCAGGAGTTGTCCGACGGTCACCTCGCCGGCCCCCGACCCCGGCAGGTGCTTCTCCAGGGGATCCCCCAGCCCCAGCAGACCCTCGTCCCGCAGGCGCATCACGAGAACGGCCGTGAAAGTCTTGGTGATCGAGCCGATCCGGTACTGCACGTTCCCGTCCGGCCCGTGCCCCTCGACCGAGGTCCGGGAGCCCTCCCAGACCACCGCACCGTCCCGCAGGACCGCGGCCACCACCGAGGGCGCACGGCCTTCGCTCTGGGCGACGGCAATACGGTGCCGCAGCGCGCGCCGCGTGGAGGGGAGCAGATCCAGGTCTTCAGCGTGGGCATCCATGGACGGATGCTACGTGTTGGCCATGTCCACGAACCGCGAATAATGGCCCTGGAAGGCGACCGTGATCGTCGCCGTCGGGCCGTTGCGGTGCTTGGCCACGATCAGGTCCGCCTCACCGGCGCGGGGCGACTCCTTCTCGTACGCGTCCTCACGGTGCAGCAGGATGACCATGTCGGCGTCCTGCTCGATCGAGCCCGACTCACGCAGGTCGGAGACCATCGGCTTCTTGTCGGTGCGCTGCTCGGGACCACGGTTCAGCTGGGACAGCGCGATCACGGGGACCTCAAGCTCCTTGGCCAGCAGCTTGAGGTTTCGGGACATGTCCGAGACCTCCTGCTGGCGGCTCTCGGGACGGCGCGAGCCGCCCGACTGCATCAGCTGGAGATAGTCGATGACGACGAGCGAGAGGTCGTTGCGCTGCTTGAGGCGCCGGCACTTGGCCCGGATCTCCATCATCGACAGGTTGGGCGAGTCGTCGATGTAGAGAGGGGCAGCGGAGACGTCCGGCATCCGGCGGGCGAGCCGGGTCCAGTCGTCGTCCGTCATCGTCCCCGAGCGCATGTGGTGGAGCGCCACCCGCGCCTCGGCGGACAGCAGGCGCATCGCGATCTCGTTGCGCCCCATTTCGAGGGAGAAGATGACGCTCGGCAGGTTGCTCTTGATGGAGCAGGCCCGGGCGAAGTCCAGGGCGAGCGTCGACTTGCCCATGGCGGGACGGGCGGCGATGACGATCATCTGGCCCGGGTGCAGGCCGTTGGTCAGCGAATCGAGGTCGGTGAAGCCGGTGGGGACACCCGACATCTGGCCGCTGCGGGAGCCGATCGCCTCGATCTCGTCGAGCGCACCCTCCATGATGTCGCCGAGCGGCAGGTAGTCCTCGGAGGTCCGCTGCTCGGTGACGGCGTAGATCTCGGCCTGGGCGCTGTTGACGATCTCGTCGACGTCACCGTCCGCCGCGTATCCCATCTGCGTGATCTTCGTACCCGCGGCGACCAGGCGGCGCAGGACGGCCCGCTCGTGGACGATCTCCGCGTAGTACTCGGCGTTCGCCGCGGTCGGTACCGACTGCACGAGGGTGTGCAGGTAGGAGGCGCCGCCGACCTTGCTGATCTCGCCGCGCCGGGTCAGCTCGGCGCCCACCGTGATCGGGTCGGCCGGCTCCCCCTTGGCGTAGAGGTCGAGGATGGCCTGGTAGATCGTTTCGTGCGAGGGCCGGTAGAAGTCGTGCCCCTTGATCACCTCGACCACGTCGGCGATCGCGTCCTTGGACAGCAGCATGCCGCCGAGTACGGACTGCTCCGCATCGAGGTCCTGCGGCGGAACGCGCTCGAACCCGCCGCCGCCGTCCCAGGAGCCTCCCTCGCGACCCCGCTCGTGCTGCTCGTCCCTGCCCCGGCCCTCGCTGCCGCGGCGGGAACGGGTGGGCAGACGGTCACCGGGACCGCTGTCGGCCCAGGGGTCGTCCAAGGGCTCGGGCATGCTCACCGGGCCGCCTCCTCCCGTCCGCAACGCGGACCTCGCCGTGCGACAGTTTCTACGACACGGCTCTGACATTCGGGACGCCCGGACCGGCGGTGGCCGAGCCGGGCAACGCCCAACGGTAGGCCCGGGAGCGACGTCAGCCAATCTTGTTATCCACAGGCTGTGTGGATGAGATGTGGATGACGGAGCGAATGCTGTGGGTAAGTCCCCGGAAGCTGTGCACGGAGCGGGGGACGACGCTGTGGACAAAATCACCCAGCCACCCCCTGCACCCCATGTGACCTGCGGTTTTCCTCTCCGCGCCCTGTGGGTCGAAATTTTCTTGGCGCCAGGTTCGAGTTCGCCTCCAATGGGGTGCCCAGAACGTCGCAGCAGGTGTTGAAGTAAGGACTACATGCACCTTGCGTCTATTACCTGTGGAAGATTAGATTGGACTCATGACCCAAGCCCTCGTCCGGCCGGAGGCTGCCCCGAGACGGCACGACCGAGAGATACTCGCGCTCGCCGTCCCGGCCTTCGGCGCGCTCGTCGCGGAGCCCCTGTTCGTCATGGCCGACAGCGCCATCGTGGGGCACCTCGGCACCCCCCAACTGGCCGGCCTCGGCATCGCCGCTGCTCTGCTCACCACCGCAGTGAGCGTCTTCGTCTTCCTCGCCTACGCCACCACTGCGGCCGTGTCCCGCAGGGTCGGAGCCGGCGATCTGCAGGCAGCCATCCGTCAGGGCATGGACGGCATGTGGCTCGCCCTCCTGCTCGGCACGGCCGTCGTCGCCGCGGTCGTGCCCACGGCGCCCGAGCTCGTCGCCCTCTTCGGGGCCTCCGACACCGTCGCCCCCTACGCGGTCACCTATCTGCGGATCTCGGCCCTCGGCATCCCGGCCATGCTCATGGTCCTTGCCGCCACCGGTGTCATCCGCGGCCTCCAGGACACCCGGACCCCGCTCTACGTGGCCGTGGGCGGCTTCGCCCTCAACGCGGGCCTCAACGCCGCTCTCGTCTACGGAGCCGGCCTGGGCATCGCCGGATCGGCCTGGGGCACGGTCCTCGCCCAGGGCGCCATGGCAGCCGTCTACCTCGCCGTGGTCGTCCGAGGAGCGCGCCGACACGGGGCGTCCTTGCGGCCCGACGCGACCGGCATACGGGCCTGCGCCCAGGCCGGCGTGCCCCTGCTCGTCCGGACCCTCTCCCTGCGCGCCGTTCTGATGCTCGCGACCGCGGTCGCGGCTCGCCTCGGCGACGTGGACATCGCCGCCCACCAGATCCTGCTTTCGCTCTGGAGCCTGCTGGCCTTCGCCTTGGACGCGATCGCCATCGCAGGGCAGGCCATCATCGGCCGCTACCTCGGCGCCGGTGACACCATCGGCGCCAAGGCCGTCTGCCGCCGCATGGTGCAGTGGGGGATCGTCTGCGGCGTCCTGCTGGGCACGCTGGTGGTCGCCGCGCGCCCCCTGTTCATCCCGCTCTTCACGAGCGACCAGGCGGTCGTGGACGCCCTACTGCCCGCCCTGCTCGTCGTGGCCGTCGCCCAGCCGGTCGCCGGCGTCGTGTTCGTGCTCGACGGGGTCCTGATGGGCGCGGGCGACGGCCGCTACCTGGCATGGGCCATGCTCGTCACCCTGGCGGTCTTCACCCCGGCCGCTCTGCTCGTCCCGGTCGTGGGCGGCGGCCTGACCACCCTGTGGTGGGCCATGACGGTGATGATGCTGGTCCGGATGGCCACCCTCCAGCTGCGCGCTCGCTCGGGCCGGTGGCTGGTGGCAGGCGCGACCCGCTGAGCCCGGACGTTGTTTCACGTGAAACACGGCCCGCCGGGGGCGACGTTTCACGTGAAACAACGAGAAACGACGAAGGGCCGCACCCCAGGGGGTGCGGCCCTTCATACGCAGCACTTAGGCGGCGACAACCTCGACGCCCACGTTCGCGGCGACCTCGGCGTGCAGACGCACGGAGACCTGGTACGAACCGAGGGTCTTGATCGGGGCAGCCAGCTCGACGCGGCGCTTGTCGACCTTCGGACCACCGGAAGCCTCGATCGCCGTGGCGATGTCGGCCGGGGTCACGGAGCCGAAGAGGCGGCCGGCGTCACCCGAGCGGGTGGCCAGACGGACCTTCGTGCCCTCAAGCTTGGCCTTGACCTCGTTGGCCTGCTCGATGGTCGCGATCTCGTGGATCTTGCGGGCGCGGCGGATCTGCGCCACGTCCTTCTCGCCACCCTTGGTCCAGCGGATCGCGAAACCGCGCGGGACCAGGTAGTTGCGAGCGTAACCGTCCTTGACGTCGACGACATCGCCGGCGGCACCGAGGCCAGAGACCTCGTGGGTCAGGATGATCTTCATTGGTCGGTCACCCTTTCCTTATCGCGCGGTGGACGTGTAGGGCAGCAGCGCCATCTCACGGCTGTTCTTCACGGCCGTGGCGACGTCACGCTGGTGCTGCGTGCAGTTGCCGGTGACGCGGCGGGCACGGATCTTGCCGCGGTCGGAAATGAACTTCCGCAGCATGTTCGTGTCCTTGTAGTCCACGTACGCGGTCTTGTCCTTGCAGAACGCGCAGACCTTCTTCTTAGGCTTGCGCACAGGCGGCTTCGCCATGGTGTCTCTCCTGTGTGATCAAGAAGTTTGGATGCGGGCTTCCCTAGAAGGGAGGCTCGTCCGAGTAGCCGCCGCCGGAACCGCCGGAGCTTCCGCCCCAGCCGCCCCCGCCGCCCTGCTGCTGGCCGCCGGCCGGCGCGCTGGACGCCCACGGGTCGTCGGAGGGAGCTCCGCCGCCCTGGGGTGCGCCGCCGCTGGGGGCTCCGCCCCAGCCACCGCCGCCGCCCTGCTGCTGGCCGCCGCCGTACCCGCCCTGGCCGCCGCGACCCGTGGTCTTGGCGACCTTGGCCGTGGCGTTCTTCAGGCTGGGGCCGACTTCCTCGACGTCCAGCTCGTAGACCGTGCGCTTGACACCCTCACGGTCCTCGTACGACCGCTGCCTCAGCCGGCCCTGCACGATGACGCGCATGCCCCGCTGGAGGGACTCGGCGACATTCTCGGCCGCCTGCCGCCACACCGAGCAGGTCAGGAACAGGCTCTCGCCGTCCTTCCACTCATTGGTCTGACGGTCGAAGGTGCGGGGGGTGGACGCGACACGGAACTTCGCGACCGCCGCACCCGAGGGGGTGAAGCGCAGCTCGGGGTCGTCGACGAGATTGCCGACGACCGTGATGACGGTCTCGCCTGCCATGGGTGAACCTCTCGGCGGGGATTGCTGCTGGGCTGCTGTGCTACTCGGTCCCGATTACCGCTGAACCGGAGTTCAGTGGGTCTCGGGGCGAAGGACCTTGGTCCGGAGAACCGACTCGTTCAGGTTCATCTGTCGGTCAAGCTCCTTGACGACCGCAGGCTCGGCCTGGAGGTCGATGACCGAGTAGATGCCCTCGGGCTTCTTCTTGATCTCGTAAGCGAGACGACGACGGCCCCAGGTGTCGACCTTCTCGACCTTTCCGTTGCCCTCACGGACGACGGAGAGGAAGTTCTCGATCAGCGGGGAGACAGCGCGCTCCTCAAGATCGGGGTCGAGGATGACCATCACTTCGTAGTGACGCATGTGGAACCCACCTCCTTTGGACTCAGCGGCCACGGTCGTTCCGTGGCAGGAGGGTCGTGATGCGTGCGCACGGTGTCCACAGAGCAGACACCGCGCAGACCGTACAGACTACCTGCTCGACTCCTTCCGGTTGAAATCCGGCAGGAAGAGGCCACACTCTGTATGCACCGGGTGTGCGCGGTGCTATGTCTCCGGCTCTGTCGGTGACCTCCGCCGCAGCACCGCTCTGCTCAGCCAGGAGGTGCCTTCCGATGGCACAGGCAATGCGACGCCAGCCCTCGTCCCAGTCGATCTCCCTCTTCTCGACCGACGGCAAGCCCCATCCGCTGCAGGACACCCTGCTGGCGGTCACTCTGGTCCTCGGTGCCGTGGCGTTCGTCACGGCGTTCTTCCACAACCTTCACCTGCTCAGCTCGTGGACCGGGCTGATCGGAATCCTGACCGGCGCGTACGGGCAGTTCATCTCCGTCACGACACGCGAGCGCTTCGCACTGATCATCGGCCTTGGGGCCTCGGCCATCGGCTTCTTCCTCGGCATGGCGCACGGCGGCCTCTTCGGCGGCTGGCTGGGCTGACCGGGGACTCCTCCGCGACAGGGCGCCGGCCCGCACCCGGCCCGGGCACGGCCCGTCCCCCAGAAGGGTGGCGCCCTTGTCGCAGTAGGCTTCGCGCCATAGCCAGCGAAGCCGCCGGAGGAGACGCCCCGCATGAGCCTGTCCCTGAGGACCATCAGCCGAGAGCAGCATCTGGGATACCTCCAGAGCCTGCCCTCGGCGAGCCACTGCCAGGTCCCGGCGTGGGCCGACGTGAAGAACGAGTGGCGGTCCGAGAACCTCGGTTGGTTCGACCAGAACGATGAACTCGTCGGCGCCGCACTCGTGTTGTACCGGCAGCTGCCCAAGGTGAAGCGGTACCTCGCGTACCTCCCCGAGGGTCCGGTCATCAACTGGTACGCCCCGAACCTGGAGGAATGGCTCCAGCCGATGCTGGCCCACCTCAAGCGGCAGGGCGCGTTCACGGTGAAGATGGGCCCGCCCGTCGTCATCCGCCGCTGGAACGCCGCCGCGATCAAGGCCGGCATCCAGGACCCCGAGGTCAAGCGCCTGCGCGACGTGGAGGCCTCGCACATCGAGCCCCGCGCCTTCGAGGTGTCCGACAAGCTGCGCCGGATGGGCTGGCAGCAGGGCGAGGACGGCGGCGCCGGCTTCGGCGACGTACAGCCCCGCTACGTCTTCCAGGTGCCGCTCGCCAACCGCTCGCTGGACGACGTCCTCAAGGGCTTCAACCAGCTGTGGCGCCGCAACATCAAGAAGGCCGAGAAGGCCGGTGTCGAGGTCGTCCAGGGCGGCTACGAGGACCTGCCGGTGTGGCAGGAGCTGTACGAGATCACGGCCGAGCGCGACAAGTTCCGCCCGCGGCCGCTGAGCTACTTCCAGCGCCAGTGGACGGCCCTCAACTCCGAGGACCCGAACCGGATGCGGCTCTACATCGCCAAGCACGACGGGGAGCCCCTGGCCGCCGCCACCATGCTCACCGTCGGCCAGCACGTCTGGTACTCGTACGGCGCGTCCGCCAACCACAAGCGCGAGGTGCGGCCGTCGAACGCGATGCAGTGGCGGATGCTGCGCGATGCGTACGCTCTGGGTGCCGGCGTGTACGACCTGCGCGGGATCAGTGACACGCTGGACGAGAACGACCACCTGTTCGGCCTGATCCAGTTCAAGGTCGGCACGGGCGGCGAGGCCGTCGAGTACGTCGGCGAGTGGGACTTCCCGCTCAACAAGATGCTGCACAAGGCGCTCGACATCTACATGTCCCGTCGCTGACCTGCCGCCGCACCCCACCACACCGCACCGCTGCACACGCAGCTTTTCGAGAGAGGCTCCGGACGGGCATGGCGCTCACGCTCTACGTCGACACCGCGCGCTGGCGTGCGCACCAGAAGCAGGTCCAGGACCAGTTCCCCGGACTGATCCCGGTCTGCAAGGGCAACGGCTACGGATTCGGGCACGAGCGGCTGTGCGAGGAGGCGACCCGGATGGGCGCCGACATCCTGGCCGTCGGGACGACGTACGAGGCCGCCAGCATCAAGGACTGGTTCAGCGGCGACCTGCTCGTCCTCACCCCGTTCCGGCGCGGCGAGGACCCGGTGCCGCTGCCGGACCGGGTCATCCGCTCGGTGTCCTCGCTCGACGGGGTCCGCGGCCTGGTCGGCGCCCGCGTGGTCATCGAGTGCATGAGCTCGATGCGCCGCCACGGCATTTCCGAACAGGACCTGGGGCAGCTCCACTCGGCGGTCGAGGACGTCCGGCTGGAGGGCTTCGCCCTGCACCTGCCGCTGGACCGGCCGGACGGCTCGGACGCCGTCGAAGAGGTCATCGGCTGGATGGACCGGCTGCGCGCGGCCCGGCTGCCGCTGCACACCATGTTCGTCAGCCACCTGCGGGCCGAGGAGCTGGCGCGGCTGCAGCAGCAGTTCCCGCAGACCCGCTTCCGGGCCCGGATCGGCACCCGGCTGTGGCTGGGCGACCACGAGGCGACCGAATACCGCGGCGCCGTCCTGGACGTCACGCGCGTCACCAAGGGCGACCGGTTCGGCTACCGCCAGCAGAAGGCCGCCTCGGACGGCTGGCTGGTCGTGGTCGCGGGCGGCACCTCGCACGGGGTGGGCCTGGAGGCCCCGAAGGCCCTGCACGGGGTGATGCCGCGCGCCAAGGGCGTCGCCCGGGCGGGCCTGGCCACCGTGAACCGGAACCTGTCGCCGTTCGTGTGGGCGGGCAAGCAGCGCTGGTTCGCGGAGCCACCGCACATGCAGGTCTCGATCCTGTTCGTGCCCTCGGACGCGCCGGAGCCGAAGGTCGGCGACGAGCTGGTGGCCCACCTGCGGCACACCACCACCCAGTTCGACCGGGTGATGGACGCCTGATCGGCCCGGGACGGGCGCGGCGCGACGCCGGTCAGTCCCGGGGGGCCGTGCCCCACTCAACCCGCTGTCCCTGCGAGGGCGCTGCATCCTGCGGCGCCCTCGCGGCGTCGGACAGCACGAACACGTCCTCGGCTCCGTCCAGCACGCCCCCGGAGGGGTCGTCCGAGCCGTCACGGCGTACGACGTCCCGGTCGGGCAGCAGGACGTCGCGTACGACGACCGCGCACAGGTAGAGGGTCGTCAGCAGGTGCGCGGCGATGGCCAGCTGGTAGCCCTCCACCGGCAGGCCCTGGTGCTTGTCCCCGCTGGTCGTGTAGGCGAGGTACAGCCAGATCCCGAGGAAGTACACGACCTCGCCGGCCTGCCAGACGAGGAAGTCGCGCCAGCGGGGCCGGGCGAGGGCCGCGAGCGGGATGAGCCACAGCACGTACTGCGGCGAGTAGACCTTGTTGGCCAGGATGAAGACGGCCACGACGAGGAAGGCCAGCTGCGCGAAGCGCGGGCGCCGCGGGGCCGTCAGCGTGAGCACGCCGATGCCGGCGCACAGCAGCAGGGTCAGTCCGGTCGCGTACGTGTTGGCGTCCTCCAGGGGGTTCCCGGAGCGCTGGGAGATCAGCAGCCATACGGACCCGAAGTCGATCGGGCGTTCCTGGCTGAAGGTGTAGAACTTCTTCCAGCCGTCCCAGGCGGGGATCATGACCGGCAGGTTCACCACGAGCCAGGAGACCGCCGCCCCGAGCACGGCGGAGCCGAACGCCCTCCACTTCCCGGCCCGCCAGCAGAGTACGAACACCGCCCCGAGCAGCAGGACCGGATACAGCTTTGCCGCGGTGGCCAGGCCGATCAGGACGCCGAAGAGCAGTGTGCGGCCGCGGGACCACATCAGCATCGCGGCAGCGGTCAGGGCGATCGCCAGGAGGTCCCAGTTGATCGTCGCGGTGAGCGCGAAGGCCGGAGCGAGGGCGAGGAGCAGCGCGTCCCAGGGCCGGCGGCGGTGGGTGCGAGCCACGCAGACGGCGATCACCGCGGCGCAGGCCATCAGCATGCCCGCGTTGACCATCCAGTACATCTGCTCGCGGTGCTGCATGCTGCCGCCGCCGGGGGTCAGCCAGGAGGCCACCTGCATGAAGAGCCCGGTCAGCACCGGGTATTCGAGGTACTCCATGTCGCCGGGGAGCCGGTCGAAGTAGGGCGTGAGGCCGTCGGCGAAGCCGCGCGCCACGAACAGGTGAGGGATGTCGGAGTAGCAGGCGTGCGTGTACTGAGAGCCGGCTCCGCGGAACCACGCCCAGTCGTAGCAGGGCAGCTTCTGGACCATGCCCAGCGCGAACATGCCCAGAGCCACGAGGACCACCACGCGGACCGGGCTCAGCCAGTGTCCGCCCGTCCGGGCGTGGCGGCCCAGCGGGCCGCCGATGAGCTCGCTCCCGGCCGCGGCGACCTCGTCCTGCTGGGTGGGCAGTACGGGCCGGTCCTCGTGCACCTTCGTCATGGGCTCATCCTGCCGTACGGGGGCGGGCACGGGGGAGGGCCGCCGCAACGGGTGCGACGGCCCTCGTCGGAGCGGGGCGGGCTAGCCCGATGTGCCGAGGCTGCTGCCCCAGCCGGTGCCG
This sequence comes from Streptomyces sp. NPDC006326, assembly GCF_040612915.1. Lineage (NCBI taxonomy): Bacteria > Bacillati > Actinomycetota > Actinomycetes > Kitasatosporales > Streptomycetaceae > Streptomyces > Streptomyces sp. NPDC006326. The sequence continues at coordinate 204,146 of NZ_JBEXRC010000002.1, forward strand.
CCCGGGCGGCCGGGTTTGCCGGAGCCGGTCGGTGACGGCGAACCCGTGCCCCCGCCCGTGGGAGTTCCGGTGGGATCGGGCACGCAGTACAGGTCCCACGGCTTGCAGGACGGCTTGCCGCCCCGGGACGGGGTCGGGCTGGGGGACGGGGACGGGCTCATCGAGGGCGACGGGGACATCGAGGGCGGGACCGCCGCCGAGGGGGTGGGGGAGGGAGCCCCGGAGGCGTCCGCGGTCACGCCGATGGGGTCCGCCTCGGGGAAGTCGGTGACCGGGGTGCCCTTGAGCGCTTCCTTCATGTACTTGGTCCAGATCTCCGCCGGGATGTCACCACCGTGGATGGAGTCGATGTCGCCCACGTGGTTCATGGAGATCAGCTTCTTGTCCGCCGAGTTCGGGTCGGTACGGAAGAGGGTGACCGAGGTGGACAGCTCCGGGGTGTAGCCGACGAACCAGGCCGACTTGTTCTGGTCGGTGGTGCCGGTCTTTCCGGCGGCCGGCCGGTTGAGGCCGAGCTTCTTGACCTTGGTTCCGGTGCCGTTCTCGACGACGTTGCGCAGGACCTTGGTGATGTTGTCGGCGATGGAGCTGTCCATCGCCCGCTCTTCCTTGGGGGGCTCGAAACCGGGCAGGGCGTTGCCGTCCTTCTCGACCTTGGTCACGGAGAAGGGCTCGTGGTGGGTACCGGAGGCGGCGAAGGTGGCGTACGAGTCGGCCATGCGGATGGCGCTCGGCGTCGAGGTTCCGAGGGCGAAGGAGGCGTTGTTGTTCGGGTCCATCGAGTCCTTGAGGATGCCCGTGGCCTCGGCCACCTGCCGCACCTTGCTGTGGCCGACGTCGAAGACCAGCTGCGCGAACGGCACGTTGATGGACTTCTCCATCGCCTCGTTGAGGGTCACGTACCCGTAGGGGGTGGTGCTCTCGTTCTTCTGCCGGAACGGCTTGCCGTCGGAGCCGAGCAGCGGCTTGCCGTCGCGGTTGTTGATCACGGTCAGGTCGTCGGCGTTGTACTTGCTGTCGGCCGAGATGCCCTTGCCCCTGGAGTTCTGGGTGCCGTACTGCATGGCCGCCGCCAGCACGTACGGCTTCCAGGTCGAGCCGACCGGGACACCGGTGGTGTTGGCGTTGTTGCTGAAGTACTTCTTGTCCATGCCGGGGCCGCCGTACAGGGCCACGATCGCCCCGCTCTTGACGTCCACGGAGGCGGAGCCGAACTGGACGAAGGTGTCGTACTCGGGGCGCTTCTTCTCGTCGAGGAAGTCGTTGCGGGTCTCCTCGACGGCCTTGGACAGGGCGTCCACCTTCGACTTCTGGAAGGTGGTGTGGATCTGGTAGCCGCCGCGCGCCATCTGTTCGGGGGTGAGGTGCGCGACCTTCATCACGTACTGCTTGGCCGTCTCGACCAGGTAGCCGGTCTGGCCCGCGAGGCTGCGGGCCTGCTCGGAGTCGACACGGGCCGGGAAGTCCTTGTACTTGTCCCGCTCGGACTTCTCCATCCGGCCCACCGCGACCTCGCGGTCCAGGACCCAGGCCCAGCGCAGCCGCGCCCGCTTCTCGTTCTGCTCGGGAGTGGCCGCGGTGCCGATGCCGCCGTCGGGGTTGTAGAGGTTGGGCCCCTTGAGGACGGAGGCGAGGAAGGCGCTCTCGGACGGGTTGAGGTCCTTGCAGTCCTTGCCGAAGTAGGCCCGGGCCGCCGCCTGGATGCCGTAGGCGTCGCGCCCGTAGTAGGCGGTGTTGAGGTAGCCCGCGAGGATGGTGTCCTTCTCCTCGTACACGCCCAGCTTTATCGAGATGAAGAGCTCGGTGACCTTCCGCTTGAGCGTCTGGTCGGAGTCCAGGTACGTGTTCTTCACGTACTGCTGGGTGATGGTGGAGCCGCCCTGGGTGGAGCCGCCCTTCGCCATGTTCCACACGGCGCGGGCGATGCCCATCGGGTCGACGCCCTTGTCCGTCTCGAAGGACTCGTTCTCGGCGGCGATCACGGCGTTGCGCATCGACTTGGGGATCTGGTCGATGGGGACGATCTGGCGGTTCATGGAGCCGCCGGTGGCGACCATCTGCGCTCCCGGCTGGCCGCCCTCGTCCGCCCAGTAGAAGACGTTGTTCTGCGCCTGCGCCGCCAGGTTGGGGTCGGGCGTGTTCACGGCGGCGATACCGATGCCGGCGCCCGCCGTGATGATCGCGAAGAAGCCCAGGGCCGTGCCGCCGACGAGCTTCCAGGAGGGCAGGAAGCGCTTCCAGCCCTCCTTGTCGGAGCGCGGGTAGTTGATGAACCGGCTGTCCGGGCGGCCGGTTCCGCCTCTGCCGCCGCGGCCCGTGCCGCGTCCGCGGCCCGCGGGCCCTCGTTGGGCGGCCCGGCGGGCCTCGGCGCGGCTGCCGTGGCCGGGCTGCGCTGCGTAGGGTCCGCTGGGTGACGCGGTCGGGACGTCCCGTGCGGGCCCGGCGCCCCGGCCAGGGCGCTGCTGGGCGGCCCGACGGGCCGCGGCGCGTCCGCCACCTTCGGGCTGCGGCGGTTTGCGGCGGTGCTCGCTCATCGAACGACTACTCCTCGGGCAGGCGAGTGGCCTGGAAGCGGCAGGTGAGTTCCGGTTCCCCCCGTTGTCATGGCGCACAGACTACGCACGCGCAAAACCCGAACAGTGCCGAAGTTCACCCCAAAACAGGCAAGTCGCCTCGTACGAATTGGTGATGTGACGCCGGTCACCAGATCGCCACTTGTCGCCGGGGGCGGCCCGTTCTATCGTCTGGATGTATCGAGCCGATACATCAGCTCGGTATAAAGACTCAGGGGCGAAGGAGGGCAGGCGGATGAGCAGGCGCTCAGGCATCCTCGAATTCGCCGTCCTCGGCCTGCTTCGCGAATCCCCCATGCACGGCTACGAGCTGCGCAAGCGGCTCAACACCTCGCTGGGGGTGTTCCGGGCGTTCAGCTACGGAACGCTCTATCCCTGCCTCAAGACGTTGGTCGCCAACGGCTGGTTGATCGAAGAGCCGGGAAACGCCCCGGAAGACGCTCTCGCCGCTTCACTCGCAGGGCGCCGCGCCAAGATCGTCTACCGGTTGACGGCAGCAGGTAAGGAGCACTTCGAGGAGCTCCTGTCCCACACCGGCCCCGAAACCTGGGAGGACGAGTCCTTCGCCGCCCGCTTCGCCTTCTTCGGTCAGACCGAGCGAGAGGTGCGCATGCGGGTCCTGGAGGGCCGCCGCAGCCGGCTGGAGGAGCGCCTGGAGAAGATGCGCGCCTCGCTCGCCCGGACACGGGAGCGCCTCGACGACTACACGCTTGAGCTGCAGCGGCACGGCATGGAGTCCGTGGAGCGCGAAGTGCGCTGGCTGAACGAGCTCATCGAGAGCGAGCGGGCGGGACGGGACCGGAGACGGTCCGGTCCGCCCGACGAAACTGCAAAGTGAGGCCTGCATCTCGCAGGCCTCGTCCGAGAACAAACAGGGAGCAACCGGAATGGGTTCGGTTCGCGTAGCCATCGTCGGCGTGGGCAACTGCGCCGCCTCGCTGGTGCAGGGCGTCGAGTACTACAAGGACGCCGACCCGGCGGCCAAGGTCCCCGGTCTGATGCACGTCCAGTTCGGCGACTACCACGTGGGTGACGTCGAGTTCGTCGCCGCGTTCGACGTCGACGCGAAGAAGGTCGGCCTCGACCTCTCGGACGCCATCGGCGCCAGCGAGAACAACACCATCAAGATCTGCGACGTCCCGAACAAGGGTGTGACCGTGCAGCGCGGCCACACCCTGGACGGCCTGGGCAAGTACTACCGCATGACGATCGAGGAGTCCTCCGAGGCCCCGGTCGACGTGGTCCAGGTCCTCAAGGACCGCGAGGTCGACGTTCTCGTCTGCTACCTGCCCGTCGGCTCCGAGGACGCGGCGAAGTTCTACGCCCAGTGCGCCATCGACGCCAAGGTCGCCTTCGTCAACGCCCTCCCGGTCTTCATCGCCGGCACCAAGGAGTGGGCCGACAAGTTCACCGAGGCCGGTGTCCCGATCGTCGGCGACGACATCAAGTCGCAGGTCGGCGCCACCATCACGCACCGCGTGATGGCGAAGCTGTTCGAGGACCGCGGTGTCCGTCTTGAGCGCACCATGCAGCTCAACGTCGGCGGCAACATGGACTTCAAGAACATGCTGGAGCGCGACCGCCTGGAGTCGAAGAAGATCTCCAAGACGCAGGCCGTCACCTCGCAGATCCCCGACCGTGAGCTCGGCGAGAAGAACGTCCACATCGGCCCGTCCGACTACGTGGCCTGGCTCGACGACCGCAAGTGGGCCTACGTCCGCCTTGAGGGCCGTGCCTTCGGCGACGTTCCGCTGAACCTTGAGTACAAGCTTGAGGTGTGGGACTCCCCGAACTCCGCCGGTGTCATCATCGACGCCCTGCGCGCCGCGAAGATCGCCAAGGACCGCGGCATCGGTGGCCCGATCCTGTCGGCCTCCAGCTACTTCATGAAGTCCCCGCCGGTGCAGTACTTCGACGACGAGGCGCTGGCCAACGTCGAGAAGTTCATCAAGGGCGAGGTCGAGCGCTAGAGGACACCTGGTCTTCGGCTGTTCTTCCGCGGAGGGTCCCCGGGCAATATGCCCGGGGACCCTCCGCGTATGTGACCCTTTCCCTCATGCCTGTCGTACGTGATCTGCGCGTACTCCTGCGCCTGAGGGATTTCCGCAACCTGCTCGCCGTACGGCTGCTCTCCCAGGCCGCCGACGGCGTCTACCAGGTGGCGCTCGCCACCTATGTGGTCTTCTCCCCGGAAAAGCAGACCTCGCCCGCCGCCATCGCCTCGGCGATGGCGGTACTGCTGCTGCCCTACTCGGCGATCGGACCCTTTGCCGGGGTTCTGCTCGACCGCTGGCGCCGCCGCCAGGTCCTGCTCTACGGCAATCTCCTGCGGGCCTTCCTCGCCTGCGTCACGGCCGTGCTGATCGTCGCGCACGTCCCCGACTGGCTCTTCTACGCCTCCGCGCTCTCCGTGACCGCGGTCAACCGCTTCGTCCTGGCCGGGCTCGCGGCCTCGCTGCCCCGTGTCGTAGCCCCCGACCAGCTCGTCACGGCGAACGCCCTGTCCCCCACCGCCGGAACCCTGGCCGCAACCGCCGGCGGAGGGCTGGCCTTCCTCCTGCGCCTGCTGGCCTCCGGATCCAACGCCCTGGTCGTCCTGCTCGGCGCCGCCTTCTACCTGTGCGCGGCCCTCGTCTCCCTGAGGCTGGCCGCCGGGCTCCTCGGACCCGACCACCCGCCCGGCGTGGTCCATCCCTCGGCCCTCGACGCAGTCGCCCTCACCGTCCGGGGGATGGCCGAGGGGCTGAGGCATCTGCACCGGCGGCGGGAAGCCGCCCAGGCACTCACCGCGATGACGATGATGCGGTTCTGCTACGGGGCACTGACCGTGGCCCTGCTGATGCTCTGCCGCTACTCCTGGTCGGCGAGCGAGTCCGAGGGCCTCGCCCTGCTGGGCGTCGCCGTGGGCGCCTCAGGGGCCGGCTTCTTCGCCGCCGCCCTGGTCACCCCCTGGATGGTGGGCAGGCTGGGCACCCGGGGCTGGACCATGGCCTGCGCCGGCGGAGCCGCGGTCCTGGTCCCCGCACTCGGCCTGTTCTTCGCACCGGGCCCGATGCTGGTCGCTGCCTTCGTCCTCGGGCTCGCCACTCAGGGAGCCAAGATCTCCACCGACACGGTCGTGCAGTTCCGTGTGGACGACGCCTACCGGGGCCGGGTCTTCTCCGTCTACGACGTGCTGGTCAACGTCGCCTTCGTCGGGGCTGCCGCCGTGGCCGCGCTGATGCTGCCCCCCGACGGGCGGTCCGTCCTCCTGGTCGTGAGCGTCGCCGCGCTCTACGCCCTGACCGTGGTCCTCCTCGCCCGGCAGCGCGATGTTTCACGTGAAACATCGCCCCGGACCGAGGGCTGAACCGGCCGTCCGCGGAAGAGCTCCGCCGCGGACGGCCCGGAGCTCAGCCCTGCGCGGCCCACCACTGCTTGAGCGCGGCGACCGCCTCGTCCCGTCCCATGGGGCCGTTCTCCAGCCGCAGATCGAGCAGGAACGCGTAGGCCTTGCCGATCACCGGACCCGGACCGACCCCCAGGACCTGCATGATCTCGTTCCCGTCCAGGTCGGGCCGGATCGCATCCAGCTCTTCCTGCTCCTTGAGCTGCGCAATGCGCTCCTCCAGACCGTCGTAGGTACGGGAGAGGGCATTGGCCTTGCGCTTGTTGCGCGTGGTGCAGTCGGACCGGGTGAGCTTGTGCAGGCGCTCCAGCAGCGGACCCGCGTCCCGGACGTAGCGGCGCACCGCGGAGTCGGTCCACTCCCCGTCCCCGTAGCCGTGGAAGCGCAGGTGCAGCTCCACCAGCCGGGAGACGTCCTTGACCATGTCGTTGGAGTACTTCAGCGCGGTCATGCGCTTCTTGGTCATCTTGGCACCCACCACCTCGTGGTGGTGGAAGGAGACCCGTCCATCGCTCTCGAACCGGCGCGTACGGGGCTTGCCGATGTCGTGCAGCAGGGCGGCCAGGCGCAGTACCAGGTCGGGGCCGTCCTCCTCCAGCGCGATGGCCTGCTCCAGGACGATCAGCGAGTGCTCGTAGACGTCCTTGTGCCGGTGGTGCTCGTCGCTCTCCAGCCGCAGCGCGGGCAGCTCGGGCAGGACGTGGGCGGCGAGCCCGGTGTCCACGAGGAGCCCCAGGCCCTTGCGCGGGTTCGCGGAGAGCAGCAGCTTGTTCAGCTCGCCCTGCACCCGCTCCGCCGAGACGATCTCGATCCGTTCGGACATCGCCTTCATCGCGGCCACCACCTCGGGCGCCACCTCGAAGTCGAGCTGAGCGGCGAACCGGGCCGCCCTCAGCATCCGCAGCGGGTCGTCGGAGAACGAGTCCTCCGGGGTTCCGGGGGTACGCAGCACGCCGGCCCGGAGGTCCTCCAGACCGCCGTGCGGATCCACGAACTCCTTCTCCGGCAGCGCGACGGCCATCGCGTTCACCGTGAAGTCGCGACGGACCAGGTCCTCCTCGATGGAGTCGCCGTAGGAGACCTCGGGCTTGCGGGAGGTGCGGTCGTACGCCTCCGAGCGGTACGTGGTGATCTCGATCTGGAAGGTGCGGTCGGCATCCCCGACGCGGGCTTCCTTCTGTGCCCCGACGGTGCCGAAGGCGATGCCGACGTCCCACACCGAGTCGGCCCACGGCCGGACGATCTTCAAGACGTCCTCGGGCCGGGCATCGGTGGTGAAGTCGAGGTCGTTGCCGAGACGCTCCAGCAGCGCATCGCGGACGGACCCGCCGACCAGGGCGAGACGGAAACCCGCCTCCTGGAAACGGCGGCCGAGCTCGTCGGCGACAGGGGCGACCCGCAGCAGTTCACTGACCGCGCGGCGCTGCACCTGACTCAGGGCACTGGGATTGTCTTCGTTGGCGTTCGGCACAACAGAAAAGGGTACGTGCCCGGCCCGGCGAGAGCTTCCGTGTTTGTGGCCACCCCGCCCTCCGGCACCCGGGAGCCGGACCCGATCATGTGGAGCAAGGCGCGGCACTCGCGCACAGCGGGTCTCGTTACCATGCGTGGACGCACAGACGACGACCACTGACACTTCGAGGGACGGGCTAGCGCGTGGCCGAGGCGGCAGACATCCAGGGGACCTCCCCCGCACCTGCCCGGCGCCGCTGGCTGCGGCGCACCATCGCCCTGCTGGCCGGGACACCTCTGCTCGCCGCTCTGGTCCATTCACCCGTCCCCCTGGCGCGGGCGGCGGAGACGTCCTCGGTCGACGTCCAGCTGACCGGCCTGAGCCCCACCGCCCCCGTGAAGGGCGACACCCTCACCATCTCCGGCACCGTGGTCAACAACGGCCGCGAAACGATCAACGGGGCCCACGTGGGGCTGCGGGTCGGTCCCGCGCTGGGGGACCGGTCCTCCATCGACGAGGCGGCGGAGCGCAGCGGCTTCCGGGCGGGCACGGACCCGGCAGAGATCGACCAGGCCTACTCCGTGAAGATCGCCTCGCTGCCCTCGAAGGCCGGCCAGGACTTCACCCTGCGGGTCCCGGTGGCCAAGCTGGAGCTGGACAAGGACGGCGTGTACCAGCTGGGTGTCTCCGTGTCAGGGGAGACCGACTCCCGCCCGTACGAGCAGGTCCTCGGCATCAGGCGGACCTTCCTGCCCTGGCAGCCGGAGCCGGCCGCCAAGCGCTCACAGCTCACCTACCTGTGGCCGCTGATCTCCTCCACGCACCTGACCGCGGAGACCGGCTCGGACGAGGTGCAGACCCCGGTCTTCCTCGACGACTCCCTCGCCGCCGAGCTCGGGACCGGCGGCCGCCTGGAGCGGATGGTCTCGCTCGGCAGGGAACTGCCCGTCACCTGGGTCATCGACCCGGACCTGCTCTACACGGTCGACGCCATGACCAAGGGGTACCGGTACCGGACGCCCGACGGGCGCATCGTCCAGGGCAAGAACAAGGCCGTCGCCGAGCAGTGGCTGAGCTCCCTGGAGGCGGCCGTCCAGGGCAAGAAGGTCGTCGCCCTGCCGTTCGCCGACCCGGACATCGCCTCCCTCGCCCACCAGGGCAAGGACGTCTCGGGCACCCTGGGCCAGCTCCGGCCCGCCACCGACAAGGCGAAGCAGGCCGTGGAGACCGTCCTGCACGTCACTCCGTCCACCGACTTCTCGTGGCCCCTGGAGGGCGCCATCGACCCGGCGATCGTCAACGTCGCCACCTCGGCCGGCGCCCACAACGTCCTCACCCGCAGTGACAGCCTCCAGGAGACCGGCGCCCTCGGCTACACCCCCTCGGCAGCCCGGCCCATCGGTGCGGGCGCCACGGCCGTCGTCGCCGACGCCGAGCTCTCCACCGCCTTCGAGGGCGACATGCTGAGCGCAGCGAGCTCCACCCTGGCCGTGCAGCAGTTCCTCGCCCACAGCCTCGCCCTCAACCTGCAGAAGACCGACAACCAGCGCAGCTTCGTCGTGACCCCGCAGCGGATGCCCTCCGCCAGCCAGGCGCAGACGATGGCGGAGGCGCTGCGGGGCCTGCAGGCCGGCCGCTGGACCCAGCCGGCCGACCTCGACGCGGCAGCCGCCGCCAAGCCCGACGCCGGGGTGAACACGCAGGTCCCGGGCGCCGGGCAGTACCCCGAGGCCCTGCACAAGACGGAACTGCCGGTCTCGGCCTTCGAGAAGATCCGCACCACCCAGAACACCCTGGACCACTTCAAGGTGATCCTCACGGCGCCCGACCGCGTCGAGATCCCCTTCGGCAACACCACCAACCGGGAGATGTCCACCTCCTGGCGCGGCCGCCCCGAGGAGGCCCGGCTCTACCGGGACCAGGTGCAGGACTACCTGATCGGCCTCACCGAGAAGGTCAAGGTCGTCCCCAAGTCGGACGCCACCCTGTCCGGGCACAGCGCGACCATCCCGGTCAGCGTCCAGAACAGCCTCGTCCAGGACGTTCACGGCCTGGTCCTGCGCGTGAAGTCCGCCAACCCCACCCGCCTGATGTTCGGCGACAGCGGACAGGCCGAGCAGGAGGTGACCGTCCAGGGCGGTCACAGCCAGACGGTAAAGTTCACCGCCAACGCCACCGCGAGCGGCCCGGTCGAGGTCACCGCGCAGCTCTTCACCAAGGACGGCGTGCCCTACGGCAAGGAACGCAGGTTCACCGTCGAGGCCACCGAGATCACCCCCACCGTGATGCTGGTCATCGCGGGCGGCGTCCTCCTCCTCGTTCTGGCGGGCATCAAGATGTACGCCAGCCGCAAGCGCGTCGCGGCCCGCGCGGCCGCCGGGGAGAGCACGCAGCCGAGTGACGGGACCCCGGACACCGGACCGCAAAGCACCGGCCCGTCCGGCACCGGTGAGACAGTGGACCATTGAGCGATGCCGTGGCCGGTCGGCCTGGGGACGATGAGGTGGGGTTTCGATGAACGCGCCGTACGACGGTGACCGCGCGCAGGGCACTGGCGGGCCCGCGCCCTCCCAGGGCACTGGCCCGGGCACCCCCGTGCCCGGGCAGGTTCCCGTGCCTTCGCCCGCACCGGACCGCGACCCGTACCTCCAGGACGCCTACGAGCACGACCCGTACCGTTCGCAGGACCTCTCGGCTCAGGACCCGGTCGCCGAGGCGCTCTACGACCGCGCCTCGCACCCCCCGCCGCCGCCCGGCACCTACCAGGAGCCCGGCCCGCTCTACGGGGCGCCGCAGACGCCCGCCCACGGTCCCGACCCGCGCGTATGGGCCCAGACCCCGCCTCCCGAGCCGTCCGGGCCCTCCCGTCACCTGCCCTACGGCGACCGCGCCGCCACCACGCAGTTCGTCGGCGTGGACTCGCTCGTCAGCCAGGCCGCGGACGAGGAGCCCGAGCCCGACGCCTTCGCCCACCTCTACCGGGACCAGCAGGCGACGCCCGGCACCCCCGCCGAAGAGGCCCCGCTCGCCGTCCCGGCACCGAGCAAGCCCGCGGGGCGCGCCTCCAGCCTGCTGAAGTCCAGCGCGCTGATGGCCGCCGGCACGATCGTCTCCCGCATCACCGGCTTCCTGCGGACCCTGGTCATTGCCGGGGCCATCGGCGTCGGCACGTTCAACGACACGTACCAGATCGCCAACACCCTGCCCACGATGATCTACGTGCTGGTCGGCGGCGGCGCCCTCAACGCCGTCTTCATCCCGCAGCTGGTCCGGGCCATGAAGAACGACAGCGACGGGGGTGAGGCCTACGCCAACCGGCTCCTGACGCTGGTCGTCGTCCTCCTGGCCGCCATCACCACCCTCTGCGTCCTCGCCGCACCGGTGTTCATCACGATGATGTCGCCGAAGATCGCCTCCGACCCCCACCAGATGGACGTCGCGGTCGCCTTCGCCCGCTACTGCCTGCCCACCATGTTCTTCATGGGCGTCCACGTGGTGCTCGGTCAGATCCTCAACGCCCGCGGGCGCTTCGGCGCAATGATGTGGACCCCCGTCCTCAACAACATCGTCGTCATCGCCACGTTCGGCGCCTTCATCTGGGCCTTCGGCGGCTTCACCACCTCCGGGGTCAGCGCCACCACCGTCACCCCCGAGGGCATCCGCCTCCTCGGCATCGGCACCCTGCTGGGCCTGACCGTCCAGGCCCTCGCGATGCTGCCCTACCTGCACGACGCCGGCTTCACGCCGCGGCTGCGCTTCGACTGGAGGGGCCACGGCCTGGGCAAGGCCGCCCGCCTGGCGAAGTGGACGTTCTTCTTCGTCCTGGCCAACCAGGTCGGCCTGGTCGTCGTGACCCAGCTCGCGACCTGGGCCGGCTCGGTCGCCGAGAAGCAGGGCCACCCGGGCACGGGCATCACCGCCTACAACTACGCACTCCTGCTGTGGCAGATGCCGCAGGCCATCATCACCGTCTCCGTCATGACGGCCGTCCTGCCCCGCATCTCCCGCTCCGCGCACGACGGGGACGCCGCCGCGGTCCGCGACGACATCTCCTACGGGCTGCGCACCTCGGCCGTCGCGATCGTGCCCTGCGCGTTCGCGTTCCTCGCGCTCGGTGTCCCGATGGCCACCCTGCTCTACGCCGGATCCGGCGCGGGCGCCCGCAACATCGGCTACGTCCTGATGGCCTTCGGCCTCGGCCTGATCCCCTACTCGGTCCAGTACGTCGTCCTGCGCGGCTTCTACGCCTACGAGGACACCCGTACGCCCTTCTACAACACCGTCATCGTCGCCGGCGTCAACGCGGCCGTCTCCACTGCCGCGTTCTTCGTGCTGCCCGCCCGCTGGGCCGTGGTCGGCATGGCCGCCGCCTACGGCCTCGGCTACACCGTCGGCGTCGGTGTCGCCTGGCGCCGGCTGCGCAAGCGGCTCGGCGGCGACCTCGACGGTGCCCACGTGATGCGCACCTACGCCCGCCTGACGGGTGCGTGCGTCCCCGCGGCAGCCGTGGCGGGCGCAGCCGCCTACGGGGTCACCCAGTGGCTCGGCAGCGGAGTCACCGGTTCCCTTGCCGCCCTGGCTGCCGGAGGCGTCGCCCTGGCCGTGGTGTTCCTCGTCGCGGCCAAGCGGATGCGGATCGAAGAGCTCAACGCCATGGTCGGCATGGTCCGTGGACGCCTGGGACGCTGATGCGCACAACCGTCGGACCCTTTCGCGTGTCGTGCATAGGGCCGGACTGTGGGCACAATTGGCATGGCTTCGCAGACTGGCCGACAGCGCGTAACGGATGGGGAGGCAGGAACGACGGTGGCGGAACGTAGCACGGCTGCCGTCGACGTGGCCGACAACAGCGGCGACAAGCCGCTGGCCGCAGATGCGGCGAAGGCCACGGCCGACGGGGTGGACACCCAGAACGGACGAGCCGCGGACGGATCCATGCCAGACAAGGACGGCGAACGCAGAAAAACGGCTTCCGCAGCCGTACCCGAACTCCACAGCGGCCACAAGCTCGCCAGGCGCTACCGCCTGGAAGAGTGCGTCACCCGTCTGGACGGATTCAGCAGCTGGCGCGCCATGGACGAGAAGCTGCGCCGGGCCGTGGGCGTCCACCTGCTCCCCGCCGACCACCCACGGGCCCGCGCCGTCCTGGCCGCCGCGCGCTCCTCGGCTCTGCTCGGCGACCCGCGCTTCGTCCACGTCCTCGACGCGGTCGAGGAGAACGACCTCGTCTACGTGGTCCACGAATGGCTGCCCGACGCCACCGAACTGACCACCCTCCTCGCCTCCGGCCCCCTCGAACCCCACGAGGCCTACCAGCTCGTCAGCCAGGTCTCCCAGGCCATGGCCGCCGCGCACCGCGAGGGCCTGGCCCATCTGCGCCTGACGCCCAGCGCGATACTGCGCACCTCCACCGGCCAGTACCGCATCCGCGGCCTCGCGGTGAACGCCGCCCTGCGCGGCATCACCAGCGACACCCCGCAGCGCACCGACACCGAGGCCATCGGCGCCCTGCTCTACGCCGCGCTCACCCAGCGCTGGCCCTACGAGAACGACGCCTACGGCCTCACCGGCCTGCCCAAGGGCGTCGGCCTGCTCGCCCCGGACCAGGTCCGCGCCGGTGTCCACCGGGGCCTGGGGGAGCTGGCGATGCGCGCCCTCGCCAACGACGGCGCCACGGCCTCCCGCCAGGAGCCGCCCTGCACCACTCCGGAGGAACTGGCCAAGGCCGTCGCCGCGATGCCCCGCATCCGGCCGCCGGAGCCCGCCTTCACCCCGCCCCCCGAGTACCAGCACACCACCTACCAGCAGGGCAGCTACGGCCGGCCCATGCCCACGGGCATGCCCGCCACCCAGGCCGTCGCCGTCACGCCGCCGCCCCCGCTGCAGAGCCGCACCGGCAAGGCTCTCAAGTGGGCTGTCGCGGCCCTGCTGATCGCCGCCCTCGGCCTGGGCAGCTGGCAGCTCGCCGACACACTCCTCGGCCGCAACAACGGCGGCTCCGGCAGCAGCGGCTCCACCCCGCAGACGAAGCCCGACGACGCCCCCAAGGAGATCAAGCCGGGCAAGCCGCTGCGTATCAGCAACGCCACCGTCTTCGGCAAGGAGCCGATCAAGCCGGAGGACGTGGACAAGGCCGTCGACGGCAACGCCGGCACCGCCTGGATCACCAAGGTGTTCTACGGCTACGCCAACTTCGGCAACCTGGACGACTACGACGACGGCAGCGGAATCGTGGTCGATCTCGGCAGCGTCCAGGACGTGGCCGGCGTCGACGTCGACCTGTACGCGGCAGGGCAGAAGGTCGAGGTGCGGGCCGCCGCCCCGGAGGCCTCCCCGGCGCACTCCCTCTCGGACTTCTCCCACGAGATCGTCAAGCTGGGCATCACGGGGAAGAACCTGAAGACCACCCTGGAGACCCCGGTGAAGACCCGCTTCCTGCTGGTCCACATCACCTCCCTGCCCGACTCCGGCGGCGGCTATCGGGGCGGCATCAACGAGATCAAGGTGCTCGGTACGGCCGAATAGGACCGGACCCCAACACCCGCCGGGCCCGCTGCGCCGCCACGTGGCGGGCCCTCGTATTCGTCCCGCCCGACCCGTACTCTCCCTTCCGGAGGGGAGGTGTGATGCACGACGCGACGACCGGCGGGGACAGCGACCAGGAGCTGCTGGCCCGGCACGCGGCCGGAGATCCGGATGCCTTCGGGGAGCTCGTACGCCGCCACCGGGACCGGCTGTGGGCCGTTGCGCTGCGTACCCTCGGCGACCGGGAGGAGGCCGCCGACGCCGTGCAGGACGCCCTCGTGTCCGCCTACCGGTCCGCCCACACCTTCCGCGGCGAATCCGCCGTCACCACCTGGCTGCACCGCATCACCGTCAACGCCTGCATCGACCGGGCCCGCAAGGCCGCCTCCCGCCGGACGGCTCCGCTGGACGACACCGAGCGCCTGGAGCACCTCCTGGAGCCCCACGAGTCCGCCGAGGCACCTGCGGAACGCCACGACCTCCACCGCCAGCTCCTCGCCGCCCTCGGCACCCTCCCGGCCGACCAGCGGGCCGCCCTGGTCCTCGTCGACATGCAGGGATACCCCGTCGCCGAAGCCGCCCGCATCCTCGACGTCCCCCCGGGCACCGTGAAAAGCCGGTGCGCCCGCGGCCGGGCCAAACTGGCTCCGCTGGTCACTCATCTGCGCTCGAATGCCGTGGATAACAGCGCCTCCGAGCGGGGAAGGAACCGGACGCCGGGGGCAGCCGTCCCACCAGCGGCAGACCCCAGTCAGGCAGCGCCGGACGCAGACACGGTGAAGGGCGGAGGTGGACGAACGTGACTCCCACGACCGGCACGATCCGGCACCCGGAGGTCTCGGAGATCTCCGACCTGACCGAGGGGCTCCTCTCCCCGGTCCGGACCGCCGAAGTCCGCCGCCACCTGGCCGAGTGCGACCTGTGCGCCGACGTCCTCGCGTCCCTGGAGGAGATCCGGTCGCTCCTCGGCACCCTGCCCGGGCCGCCCCGGATGCCCGCCGACGTCTCCGGGCGCATCGATGCCGCCCTCGCCGCCGAGGCGCTGCTCGACTCCACCACGCCCGGTTCCGCCCCCGGCGACGCCCCGAGAGCCCCGCGCGATGTTTCACGTGAAACATCCGCCGCGACCGCCGGTCCGGCCACCCCCCGTCCGGCCGGTCACCCGGTCGGCGCAACCGGCCCCGGACGCCGACGGGCCCGCCGCCGGATCGCCGTCCTCACCGGCCTCGCCGGAGCCGCCGTGTGTGCGCTCGGGATCTTCCTGGCCGGCAACCTGCTCGGTCCGAACGAGCCGGACACCGCCGCACGCAACTCCGCCACCAGCTCATCCGCCGAAGCCCCCGTCGACGGCGGCTATACCGCCCAAGGGCTGAAGGAGAGCGTCCACCGCCTCCTCCTCCCCGGCCAGACGGCGAAGACGGCACCCGACGAGAACAACACGTACGGGACGGACTCCACCAGCCCCGGTCCGGGGCTCGCCCCCGGTGACCGCGCCGCCGCCGAGCCGGTCCCCTCCTGTGTGCAGGACGCCACCGGCCGACCGGACCACCCGCTCGCCAGCGAACAGGGCAACTACCAGGGCACGGCCGTCTATCTGCTCGTCCTGCCGCACCCCGGCGACTCCGCCCGGGTCGACGCCTACCTCGTGGACGCGGGCTGCCGGGACGCGGCAGCGGCCGCCCCCGGCAAGCTGCTGCTGACCAGGACCTACCCCCGGAGCTGACAGCTTGGGGTCCGTACCGGGACGGACCGGGAATGCATGCGCCGTAGGATCCGTTGGGTCGGGTGGGACTCCACACCGGCCCCCGGCAAGCAGCGCGCAGTCCACAGAGACGAGGAAGAAACCCGTGAGCGACGTACGAAACGTGATCATCATCGGCTCCGGGCCGGCCGGTTACACCGCCGCCCTGTACACCGCACGCGCTTCGCTCAAGCCGCTGGTCTTCGAAGGCGCCGTCACCGCCGGTGGCGCGCTGATGAACACCACCGAAGTCGAGAACTTCCCCGGCTTCCAGGACGGCATCATGGGCCCCGACCTCATGGACAACATGCGCGGCCAGGCCGAGCGTTTCGGCGCCGAGCTCGTCCCCGACGACATCGTGGCCGTTGACCTCACGGGTGAGATCAAGACCGTCACCGACACCGCGGGCACCGTGCACCGCGCCAAGGCCGTCATCGTGGCCACCGGCTCGCAGCACCGCAAGCTGGGCCTGCCCAACGAGGACGCGCTCTCGGGCCGTGGCGTCTCCTGGTGCGCGACCTGTGACGGCTTCTTCTTCAAGGACCAGGACATCGCCGTCGTCGGCGGTGGCGACACCGCGATCGAGGAAGCCACCTTCCTCTCCCGGTTCGCCAAGTCCGTCACCATCGTCCACCGCCGCGACACGCTGCGCGCCTCCAAGGCCATGCAGGACCGCGCCTTCGCCGACCCGAAGATCAAGTTCGCCTGGGACAGCGAGGTCGCCGAAATCCACGGCGAGCAGAAGCTCACCGGCCTCACCCTGCGCAACACCAAGACCGGTGAGACCTCCGAGCTGCCCGTGACCGGCCTCTTCATCGCCGTCGGCCACGACCCGCGCACCGAGCTGTTCAAGGACCAGCTCGTGCTGGACGAGGAGGGCTACCTCAAGGTGGAGGCGCCCTCCACGCGGACGAACCTCACCGGCGTGTTCGCCGCCGGCGACGTCGTGGACCACACGTACCGTCAGGCCATCACCGCCGCGGGCACCGGCTGCGCCTCTGCCCTCGACGCCGAGCGCTTCCTCGCCGCCCTCGCGGATGCCGAGAAGGCCCACGCGACGGTCTGACCCGAGACCCTCAGACACCCCCCAGCACAACCCCACACCCCGCAGGAAGAATTAGGAGGCCGCTGTGGCCGGCACCCTCAAGAACGTGACCGACGCCGACTTCGACGCCGAAGTCCTCAGGAGCGAGAAGCCCGTACTGGTGGACTTCTGGGCAGCCTGGTGCGGTCCGTGCCGCCAGATCGCCCCCTCGCTTGAGGCCATTGCGGCCGAGTACGGCGACCAGATCGAGATCGTCAAGCTCAACATCGACGAGAACCCGGCCACGGCCGCCAAGTACGGCGTCATGTCCATCCCGACGCTGAACGTCTACCAGGGCGGCGAGGTCGCCAAGACCATCGTCGGTGCCAAGCCGAAGGCCGCCATCCTGCGTGACCTGGACGGCTTCATCGAGGTCAAGACCGCCTGATGGTCTGAGCTCGTCCGGCGGTAGCCGGGAATGTTTCACGTGAAACGGGGCCGCCCCTTCAAGGGGCGGCCCCGTTCGCATGTCTGGCGGCTCACAGCGGCCGCAGTGCGGGCTCCTTGCGTGCCGCACCCAGCAACCGGTCCAGCGCCATTTCCACGTCTTCCTTCCACGACAGCGTCGACCGCAGCTCCAGCCGCAACCGGGGATGCGCGGGATGCGGGCGCACCGTCTTGAAGCCGACCGCAAGCAGGTGATCCGCCGGCAGCAGACAGGCCGGCCCGTCCCACCGGGCGTCACCGAAGGCCTCGATGGCCCGGAAGCCGCGCCGCAGCAGATCCTTCGCCACCGTCTGGACCATCACCCGCCCCAGCCCCTGTCCCTGGTATCCGGGCATGATCCAGGCAGTGATCAGCTGTACGGCATCCGGAGACACCGGGCTGGTAGGAAAGGCCGTGGACCGCGGCACATAGGCGGGCGGCGCGTACAGGACGAATCCCACGGGAACGTCGTCCACGTAGACCACCCGGCCGCACGAACCCCACTCCAGAAGGACGGCCGAGATCCACGCTTCCTTCTCCAGCTCCGAGTTCCCCGCCTTCACGGCGGCCTCACCCGTGACCGGATCCAGCTCCCAGAACACACAGGATCTGCAACGTGGAGGCAGGTCTTGGAGGTTGTCCAGCGTGAGTGGTACCAACCGACGCCCCATGACCGCATGGTATCCACAGGCCATTCGTTCTTCGAGCGCACAACAAGACGGTCGGTCCCCCTGCACACGAAGGGGCGGGCCACTCCGGCTCCACCGGCATGACCCGCCCCTCGATGTCCCGGGGATCTACTCCCCGGACAGACCCTGTTCCAGCACCCGGCCCTCGCCCGGTGCCAGCGTCCCCAGAATCCGCTCCAGATCCTCCATCGAGGCGAACTCGACGGTGATCTTTCCCTTCTTCTGGCCCAGGTCCACCTTCACCCGGGTCTCGAAGCGGTCCGACAGACGGGTCGCGAGCTCACTGAGCGCCGGGGCCACCCGGGCTCCGGCCCGAGGGCCCTTCGGCTTCACCACCGCCGAGTTCTCGGAGCCCATCAGGGAGACGATCTCCTCGACCGCCCGGACCGACAGTCCCTCGGCGACGATCCGGTGCGCCAGGCGATCCTGGACCTCGGACTCCTCCACCGACAGCAGTGCCCGCGCGTGCCCCGCAGACAGGACGCCGGCAGCCACCCGCCGCTGCACCGACGGCGACAGCTTCAGCAGGCGCAAGGTGTTCGAGACCTGCGGACGCGACCGGCCGATCCGGTCCGCCAGCTGGTCGTGCGTGCAGTTGAAGTCCTGGAGCAGCTGGTCGTAGGCGGCTGCCTCCTCCAGAGGGTTCAGCTGGGCCCGGTGCAGGTTCTCCAGCAGGGCGTCCAGCAGCAGCTTCTCGTCGTCCGTCGCGCGGATGATCGCCGGGATGCGCTCCAGCCCGGCCTCCCGGCACGCCCTCCAGCGGCGTTCGCCCATGATCAGCTCGTAGCGCCCGGGCGACGACTGCCGCACCACCACCGGCTGGAGCAGACCGACTTCCTGAATGGAGGTCACCAGCTCCGCCAGTGCGTCCTCGTCGAACACCTCTCGGGGCTGTCGCGGATTCGGCGTGATCGCGTCCATGGGCAGCTCGGCGAAGGTCGCCCCCGCCACACTGCCGGTCTCGGGCTCGGCCTTCTCCGGCTCGGCCACCACCGCGACCGCCGATGTTTCACGTGAAACATCGCCGACCGCCGCCGATCCGGCCTGCGCGAGCGAGGCCAGCTTCGCCGCCGCGATCCCTCGCTCCGAAGTCAGCACCGGCACCGCCGACGGGGACGTCGACCCCGAGCCGGCCACCGACGGCGTCTTCTCCTGGGGCGCCGCGGGAATCAGCGCGCCGAGCCCCCGCCCCAGACCCCTACGTCGCTCACTCACTGGATCCCCTCCGCCATGCTCTGCGTGCTGTTCATGCCCGCGCCCGTGTGGGCGTGCTGGGCGTCGTAATGGATTCCGGCCCCCCGCAGCGCGATCTCGCGCGCTGCTTCCAGGTAGGAGAGGGAGCCACTGGAACCCGGGTCATAGGTGAGCACCGTCTGCCCGTAGCTCGGCGCCTCGGAAATCCGCACCGACCTCGGGATGCTCGTCCGCAGCACCTCGTTGCCGAAGTGCGTGCGCACCTCCTCCGCCACCTGCGAGGCCAGCCTCGTCCTGCCGTCGTACATGGTCAACAGGATGGTCGAGACATGCAGCGCCGGATTGAGGTGGGCCCGGACCAGGTCCACGTTCCGCAGCAGCTGGCCCAGCCCCTCCAGGGCGTAGTACTCGCACTGGATGGGGATCAGTACCTCGGCTCCGGCCACCAGCGCGTTCACCGTGAGCAGTCCCAGCGAGGGCGGGCAGTCGATCAGGATGTAGTCGAGCGGCTGCTCGTACGCCTGGATCGCCCGCTGAAGCCGGCTCTCGCGGGCCACCAGCGAAACCAGCTCGATCTCCGCGCCGGCCAGATCGATCGTGGCCGGAGCGCAGAAGAGTCCCTCCACGTCCACGACCGGCTGGACGACCTCCAGCAGCGGCCGGCTGTCCACGAGCACGTCGTAGATCGAGGGGACATCCGCGTGGTGGTCGATGCCCAGGGCCGTCGATGCATTGCCCTGCGGATCGAGGTCGATCACCAGGACCCGAGCGCCGTGCAGGGCCAGAGAGGCCGCCAGGTTCACGGTCGTCGTGGTCTTCCCCACGCCGCCCTTCTGGTTGGCGACCACGATGACCCGGGTCTGTTCCGGCCGGGGCAGCCCGTCACCGGCGCGTCCGAGGGCGTCCACCGCCATCTGGGCGGCCCGGCCGATGGGCGTGTCATTGTCCACCAGGGGCGGGGGCGGTGTTTCTCCCCCGGTCACCGCCGCGGAAGCCCCTGGTGGGACGTCCACATCGGTGAATTCAGAGCGGGGACCGGGGACCGGGTCGGCCATCGGCCCCGCGAGGTTGGCGTCGGACCGCACGGTGTCACTCTCCTCGGCATCAGGCTCGCGATGAACAGAGCCTGCCATGTCACCGGGGTCGCGAACCAGCGGGGCCCGTACTCCTGTGGATGAATCCACCGATGTGGACAACTCCGTCCCCCCCTCCTCCTTCCGGTGAAGCGGGGACGCAGCCGCACGACCGCGGCTGATGATTCCGTGCAGCAGAGAGCGACGTTTCACGTGAAACACGATGCCCGGACGGGGTCTCCGGGCCGCTACGACACTCCGAAATCCATACCTATAGGGCCCAACAGCCCCGAAAAGACAGGCAAACGATCACCGCGGCCGAGGATCAACGACGCCTGCGCGTACGCCCCACCCGGGCCGCCTTGGCCCGCTTCGCCGCGAACCGCACACCGCCCGGGCTCTCCCCGACCTCCACGCGGACCACCGTGGACAGCGGATCCACCACGCCCTCACCCACCTGGAGCACCGAGGTCTTCACCACACCCAGCTTCGCCAGGGCGACCTTCGCCGCCACCAGCTCCTCCTCGGCGGTGTCGCCCTTGAGCGCCAGCATCTCGCCGTAGGGACGCAGCAGCGGTACGCCCCAGCCGGCCAGCCGGTCCAGCGGAGCCACCGCCCGCGCCGTCACCACGTGCACCGGCTGCACCTTGCCGAGCACCTCCTCGGCCCGACCGCGCACCACCGTGACATGGTCCAGCCCGAGCAGCTCCACGGCCTCCTGGAGGAAGGTCGTCCGACGCAGCAGCGGCTCCAGCAGGGTGATCTTCAGATCCCGGCGCACCAGGGCCAGCGGAATACCGGGCAGGCCGGCCCCCGAACCCACGTCGCACACGGTGACGCCCTCGGGCACCACCTCGGAGAGCACCGCACAGTTCAACAGGTGCCGCTCCCACAGGCGCGGTACCTCACGCGGCCCGATCAGGCCGCGCTTGACCCCCGCGTCCGCCAGCAGCTCCGCGTACCGCACAGCTTCCGGGAAAAACTCGCCGAATACCGCGCGCGCCTCCTCAGGCGCCGGGGGAAGCTCCGCTGCCTCCGTCACGGGGACCGTCCTTCCGTACCGCATGGATCGTGAAAAAGGGCACTGCTGCCCGACACCGCCGGACCGGCACTGCCAGGCTGACAAACATCGGCCCCGCCTGCGAGACAGACGGGGCCGAACACTCGGACGTGCGGTCAGGCCGGGAGCACAACGACGAAGCGCTGCGGCTCCTCGCCCTCGGACTCGCTCTTCAGACCGGCGGCCGCCACGGCGTCGTGGACGACCTTGCGCTCGAACGGCGTCATCGGCGCCAGCTTCAGCGGCTCACCGGACGCCTTCACGTCCGCCGCGGCCTGGGCGCCCAGGGCCGCCAGCTCCTCGCGCTTCTTGGCGCGGAAGCCGGCGATGTCCAGCATCAGCCTGCTGCGGTCCCCGGTCTCCCGGTGCACGGCGAGGCGCGTCAGCTCCTGGAGAGCTTCCAGAACCTCTCCGTCACGACCCACGAGCTTCTGGAGGTCACGGCTGGCGGAGTCGCTGACGATCGACACCGCGGCCCGGTCGGCCTCGACGTCCATGTCGATGTCACCGTCCAGGTCGGCGATGTCCAGCAGACCCTCAAGGTAGTCGGCCGCGATCTCACCCTCCTGCTCAAGGCGGGTCAGGGTGTCGCCACTCTCAGCGGCGGCGGTGGTGGTGCCTTCCGTCACGGGAGGGACTCCTTCTTACTTCTTGGAAGAGGGCTTGGGGGGCGTCTGACGCTGCGCCTTCGTCTGCCGCTTCGGCTGCTGCCGCTTGGGCGTACCGCTGCTCGCCGAGTCGGCGTCCGCCGTGGCCACGACACTCTTGACCACGGAACCGTCCGGCTGGGCGGCCAGACCCTGCTTCGTCAGCGCCGTGATGAACTTGCGCTCGTTGTCGTTGCGGTCCGGCCCCTTGGCCACGATCGCGGCGACGATCTTCTTCTTGCCCCGGCCCTTGACGTCGCCGTGCGAGCTGACGTGCTTCAGCAGACGGGTCAGGTACTGGTCCTGCGCCTTGCTGCCCGGCGTCGGGTTCTGGTTGATCACGTACATCTGCTGGCCCATGGTCCACACGTTGGTGGTCAGCCAGTAGACGAGGACACCCACGGGGAAGTTGATGCCCATGAACGCGAAGATCAGCGGGAAGATGTACATCAGCATCTTCTGCTGCTGCATGAACGGCGTCTTGACCGAGAGGTCGACGTTCTTCTGCATCAGCTGACGCTGGGTGTAGAACTGCGACAGCGACATCAGGATGATCATGACGGCGGTCACGATCCGGACGTCGGTCAGCGAGGCGTTGAGCGCCGCGACCTTGTCCTCGCTGTCCATGAACTTCGCGGCCAGCGGGGCACCGAAGATGTGCGCCTTGCGGGCGCTCTCCAGCAGCGGGCCGTCGATCTCACCGATCGGCTTGCCGTTCGCGATGCCGGCGAGCACGTGGTACAGCGCGAAGAAGAACGGGGACTGCGCCAGGATGGGAAGGCACGAGGACAGCGGGTTGGTACCCGTCTCCTTGTACAGCTTCATCATCTCTTCGGACTGACGCTGCTTGTCGTTCTTGTAGCGCTCCTGGATCGCCTTCATCTTCGGCTGGAGCGCCTGCATTCCGCGCGTCGCCTTGATCTGCTTCACGAAGAGCGGGATCAGGCAGATACGGATCAAGACCACCAGGGACACGATGGACAGGCCCCAGGCCCACCCGCTGTCCGCGCCGAAGATCGCGCCGTACAGGCTGTGGAACTGGACGATGATCCACGAGACGGGCGTGGTGATAAAGCTGAACAGACTGGCAATCGTGTCCACTAATCAGGCTCCTTGAGCATTGCGAGATCTACGCAACGCACTGCGCAGCTGCTCGTGCCAACGCGGGCGTTTACGAGGTGGGACATGATCAACACCACCGGCGGACCACGGGTTGCACCGCAGGATCCGCCAGGCGGTCAGAACCGTCCCCTTCACCGCACCATGCCGGTCGATGGCCGTGAACCCGTAGTGCGAGCACGAGGGGTAATAGCGGCACACCGGCCCGAGCAGCGGACTGATCGTCCACTGGTACAGCTTGATCAAAGCGAGCAGCGGGTACTTCATCGAGCCACGCCTCCCAGGAGCCGCAGCAAAGCGGCGTCCAGGTCCCGGGCCAGTTCGTCGACGCCGGCCTCACCCGCTCCGGGCAATGCCCGCACCACCACCAGGCTACCGGCGGGCAGCCCGGAGAGCCGCTCCCGTACGAGGTGACGCAGACGACGCTTGACCCGGTTACGGACGACCGCGCCGCCGACGGCCTTGCTGACGACGAAACCCGCACGCGTCGAGGGATCAGTCTCCCCCGGCCCGTGCGGGTCCGTTGCACCGCTTGTACGTAGGTGGACGACGAGGAGCGGGCGACCGGCCCGGCGCCCCCGGCGCACCGCGCTCGCGAAGTCCTCGCGCCGCCTCAGCCGATTTTCGGGAGACAGCACGACGTCACGACCTGCGCGTTGTTACGCGGAGAGGGCGGCGCGGCCCTTGCTGCGGCGGTTCGCCAGGATCGCGCGACCGGCACGGGTACGCATCCGCAGGCGGAAGCCGTGGGTCTTGGCACGACGGCGGTTGTTCGGCTGGAAGGTGCGCTTGCTCACTCGGGGGCTCCAGAGAATGAATCGTTGTGGCGGGACATCGCCTGGCTGTCACCGTGCGCCCACGAGGAAACTCGCGTGTTCGCCCGAGTGGCACCGCTAAACGATCACGATCAGTGACCTTCGCCCATCGGTAGGCAGGCGGCAGCAGCCATCGACAACTCGACCTCGTTACGGTACGCGCGGCTACGCCATCCGGTCAAACCGAGGCGAGAGCGCCCCGCGCTGTGCACAGGCTGTGGACAACGACTTGAACCGTACCCGTCGGGCTGACTACCGTTGCCTGACCCTGGATTTTTTGTCCCGACCGTCCCAAAGAACCACACATTCGTGGGACCCCTGTGAGAGAGCGTGCTCTGTGGCTGACGTACCTGCCGATCTTGCCGCAGTGTGGCCAAGGGTGCTCGAAAAGCTCCTCGGGGAGGGGCAGCAGGCCATCGAGCCGAAGGACAAGCAGTGGGTCGAGCGCTGCCAGCCGCTGGCCCTCGTCGCCGACACGGCGCTCCTGGCCGTCCCCAATGAATACGGCAAGCGGGTCCTCGAAGGCCGCCTCGCACCCCTGATCAGCGACGCGCTCAGCCGTGAGTGCGGCCGCCCGATCCGCATCGCCATCACGGTCGACGACTCCGCCGGCGAGCCCGCCCCGCCGCCCGCCCCCGCCGCCCAGCGCGGCGGTGACGCGTACGACGCCTACGGCGGCCAGCGCCCCGGCGGCCACGGCGGGCCCGACGACCAGCTCCCCACGGCCCGTCCCGCCTACCCGGACTACCAGCAGTCGCGCCCCGAGCCGGGCTCCTGGCCCCGCGGCGGCCAGCAGGAGGACTACGGCTGGCAGCAGCAGCGCCTCGGCGGCTTCCCCGAGCGCGATCCGTACGCCTCGCCGCAGCCCGGGTACCTCCAGCAGCCGGAGAGCGGCGGTTACGACCAGAGCTCCTACGAGCAGCAGCAGTACGAGCAGTCCCCGTACGACTCCCAGAAGAGCCACCAGTACGAGCAGCAGCAGTACGAGCAGCAGTCCGCCCCCCGACCGGCCCCCGGCCGGCCGGCGCCGCCGCCCTCCTCCTCCGGCGGCTCGACCTCGGGCCCGCTGGAACCGACCGCGCGGCTCAACCCCAAGTACCTGTTCGACACCTTCGTCATCGGCGCGTCCAACCGCTTCGCGCACGCCGCCGCGGTGGCCGTCGCGGAGGCGCCGGCGAAGGCGTACAACCCGCTCTTCATCTATGGGGAGTCGGGCCTTGGCAAAACGCATCTGCTGCACGCCATCGGGCACTACGCGCGGAGCCTGTATCCCGGCACCCGCGTGCGCTACGTGAGCTCGGAGGAGTTCACCAACGAGTTCATCAACTCCATCCGCGACGGCAAGGGCGACGCCTTCCGCAAGCGCTACCGCGAGATGGACATCCTGCTCGTCGACGACATCCAGTTCCTCGCGAGCAAGGAGTCGACGCAGGAGGAGTTCTTCCACACCTTCAATACGCTCCACAACGCCAACAAGCAGATCGTGCTGTCCTCCGACCGGCCGCCCAAGCAGCTCGTCACCCTGGAGGACCGGCTCCGCAACCGCTTCGAGTGGGGCCTGATCACCGACGTCCAGCCGCCCGAGCTGGAGACCCGTATCGCGATCCTGCGCAAGAAGGCCGTCCAGGAGCAGCTCAACGCCCCTCCGGAGGTACTGGAGTTCATCGCCTCCCGCATCTCCCGCAACATCAGGGAGCTGGAGGGGGCGCTGATCCGGGTCACCGCCTTCGCGAGCCTGAACCGGCAGCCGGTGGACCTCGGCCTGACCGAGGACGTCCTCAAGAACCTGATCCCCGGCGGCGAGGACTCGGCGCCCGAGATCACCGCCTCGGACATCATGGCGGCCACCGCCGACTACTTCGGCCTCACGGTGGACGACCTGTGCGGCTCCTCGCGCAGCCGCGTGCTGGTCACCGCCCGGCAGATCGCCATGTACCTGTGCCGGGAGCTCACCGACCTGTCCCTGCCCAAGATCGGGGCGCAGTTCGGCGGCCGCGACCACACCACCGTCATGCACGCGGACCGCAAGATCCGGGCCCTGATGGCGGAGCGGCGCTCCATCTACAACCAGGTCACCGAGCTCACCAACCGCATCAAGAACGGCTGAGCCACCGCGGCTCCGCACGCTTTCAGAGGGCGCTCCCGGGTCACTCCGGGAGCGCCCTTCTTCTTTCGCGCGCCCCTGACCTGTTCGAATACGCCCCCTGGAGAGCAACTCATCCACAGATTCACGGACTTTCTTCCGTCCACACCCTGGGGACGGGTTCCGTCACCCACAATCTGTCCACAGGGGTGCCGGTTGAGGCACCATCAGCCCTGGTCAGTCGGCTGTGTATTTGTGCGCAACCACTGTCCACAGGCTGTGGACAGAAGATCCGTCCACAGGGCTGTCCACGGCTCTGTCCACCGCCGACCCACAGGTTCCCGCATCCTGTGCACAGGATCGGACGACTTACCCACACCCTTGTCCACTGTTCGGCAACCGGCCACCCCCTCTCACCGCCGCGAGTGAAAGCGGTCACACGGAAGTCGACGTTTGGGCTGTGGAGTACCTGGGGAAAGCTGGGGACACACCTGTGGAGTAGTCCGGGTCGCCTGGGGACGACCTGTGCAGAACTTTTGTTTCTCCACAGCACCCCCGGGTTGTCCACCGGTGCCGCCCACAGGGCCGGTGGATAAAAAACGGCACCTGACGTGCGAGAACGGGGTTATCCACCGTTTCCACAGGCCCTACTACTACCCCCATGGAGAGAGAGGCCGGTTTCGGTTTTCAAGCGGGTCCTGTGCACAACTCGTCGGAAGCCCGCCCCGACGCCTCGCTCCCGATTTGACCGCCGGCAGCACCGACTGTCGGCGCCGTACGTCAGACTGGTCCCCGGCATCGAGGCCCCGACGGCTCCGAGCCATCGAGACACCGAGGCCGACGACGACAGGCCGGCAGACGAGCGAGCGACAGCAGGAGGCGGTTCCGGTGAAGATCCGGGTGGAACGCGACGTACTCGCGGAGGCGGTGGCTTGGGCGGCCCGCAGCCTCCCGGCCCGGCCGCCGGTGCCCGTCCTCGCGGGCCTGCTGCTGAAGGCGGAGGACGGGACGCTGTCCCTCTCCGGCTTCGACTACGAGGTCTCGGCCCGCGTCTCGGTCGAGGCGGACGTCGAGGAGGACGGCACCGTCCTGGTCTCCGGCCGCCTGCTGGCCGACATCTGCCGCGCCCTCCCCAACCGCCCCGTGGAGATTTCCACAGACGGTGTACGGGCGACCGTGGTCTGCGGCTCCTCCCGGTTCACCCTCCACACCCTGCCTGTGGAGGAGTACCCGGCGCTGCCCCAGATGCCGACCGCGACCGGCACCGTGCCCGGCGAGGTCTTCGCCTCCGCCGCCGCCCAGGTCGCCATCGCCGCCGGCCGCGACGACACGCTGCCCGTGCTCACCGGTGTCCGCATCGAGATCGAGGGCGACCGCGTCACCCTGGCCTCCACCGACCGCTACCGCTTCGCGGTCCGCGAGTTCCTGTGGAAGCCGGAGAACCCGGACGCCTCGGCCGTGGCCCTGGTGCCCGCCAAGACGCTCCTGGACACCGCCAAGTCCCTGACCAGCGGTGACACGGTCACCCTGGCCCTGTCGGGGTCCGGCGCGGGCGAGGGCCTCATCGGTTTCGAGGGCGCCGGCCGCCGCACCACGACGCGTCTGCTCGAAGGCGACCTGCCGAAGTACCGCACGCTGTTCCCGACGGAGTTCAACTCGATCGCCGTGATCGAGACCGCCCCGTTCGTCGAGGCCGTCAAGCGCGTGGCCCTCGTCGCCGAGCGCAACACCCCGGTCCGCCTCAGCTTCGAGCAGGGCGTACTGATCCTGGAGGCCGGCTCCAGCGACGATGCACAGGCTGTGGAGCGCGTGGACGCCACGCTGGAGGGCGACGACATCTCGATCGCCTTCAACCCGACCTTCCTGCTGGACGGCCTGAGCGCGATCGACTCCCCGGCCGCGCAGCTGAGCTTCACCACCTCGACCAAGCCGGCGCTGCTCAGCGGCCGCCCCGCGGTCGACGCCGAGGCCGACGAGGCGTACAAGTACCTGATCATGCCGGTCCGCCTCTCGGGCTGACACCGTCTTCACCGGGTCCGGTCCCGCAGGCTGCGGGCCGGGCCCGGCGCCGTCCGTCCGCCGTGCGCGGAGCGCCCTTGGGCCGTGCGGCACGGCCCGGCGTAGGCTCGGAGGCTGGGCGCCCCGGCAGTCGGGGGCCCGGCACAGACGGCCACAACGCTTAAGGAAGCACCTGATGGAGCTTGGTCTCGTCGGTCTCGGCAAGATGGGCGGCAACATGCGCGAGCGCATTCGCCGCGCAGGCCACACCGTCATCGGATACGACCGCAACCCGGACCTCGCCGATGTCCACAGCCTGTCGGAACTTGTGGACAGCCTGGAGGCCCCCCGCGTGGTGTGGGTGATGGTTCCGGCCGGTGCGGCGACGCAGTCCACCATCGACGAGCTCGGGGAGCTGCTCGCGCCCGGCGACATCGTCGTGGACGGCGGCAACTCGCGCTGGACGGACGACGAGAAGCACGCGGAGGAGCTGGCGGCCAAGGGCATCGGCTTTGTCGACTGCGGTGTCTCCGGCGGGGTCTGGGGCCTGGAGAACGGCTACGCGCTGATGTACGGCGGCGAGAAGGAGCACGTCGCCACCGTCCAGCCGGTCTTCGACGCACTGAAGCCGGAGGGCGAGTTCGGCGCGGTGCACGCCGGCAAGGTCGGTGCGGGCCACTTCGCGAAGATGGTCCACAACGGCATCGAGTACGCCATGATGCAGGCCTACGCCGAGGGCTGGGAGCTGCTGGAGAAGGTGGACTCGGTCACCGACGTCCGCGAGGTGTTCCGGTCCTGGCAGGAGGGCACGGTCATCCGCTCCTGGCTGCTGGACCTCGCGGTGAACGCCCTCGACGAGGACGAGCACCTGGAGCAGCTGAAGGGCTACGCGCAGGACTCGGGCGAGGGCCGCTGGACGGTGGAGGCGGCGATCGACAACGCCGTGCCGCTGCCCGCGATCACCGCTTCGCTCTTCGCGCGGTTCGCTTCCCGGCAGGACGACTCGCCCCAGATGAAGATGATCGCCGCGCTGCGCAACCAGTTCGGCGGCCACGCGGTGGAGAAGAAGTAGCCCGCTCGCGGCGGCACCGGCAGGACTCCGGCCCGGCCGGACGCGTGAGCAGCAGGACAGCACGACAGCAGCACAGCAGGACGCACCACAGCAGGAAGCCGGGGGAGGTCGGCGCCGTATGCACGTTTCGCATCTCTCGTTGGCCGACTTCCGCTCGTACGCCCGGGCCGAGGTTCCCCTCGACCCGGGCGTCACGGCTTTCGTGGGCCCCAACGGCCAGGGCAAGACGAACCTGGTCGAGGCCGTCGGCTACCTGGCGACCCTGGGCAGCCACCGGGTCTCCTCCGACGCCCCGCTGGTCCGCATGGGAGCGGAACGGGCGGTCATCCGGGCGGCCGTCACGCAGGGCGAGCGCCGGCAGCTGGTGGAGCTGGAGCTCAATCCCGGCCGGGCCAACCGGGCCCGCATCAACCGCTCCTCGCAGGTCAGGCCCCGGGACGTGCTGGGGATCGTACGGACGGTGCTGTTCGCGCCGGAGGACCTGGCCCTGGTCAAGGGCGACCCGGGCGAGCGCCGGCGCTTCCTGGACGAGCTCGTCACCGCGCGCTCCCCGCGGATGGCTGGGGTCCGCTCGGACTACGAGCGGGTGCTCAAGCAGCGCAACACGCTGCTGAAGTCCGCGGCGATGGCACGCAGGCACGGCGGGCGCTCGATGGACCTGTCCACCCTCGACGTGTGGGACCAGCACCTGGCGCGCGCGGGCGCGGAGCTGCTGGCGCAGCGCCTCGACCTGATCGCGACGCTGCTGCCGCTGGCGGACAAGGCGTACGAGCAGCTCGCCCCCGGCGGCGGCCCGCTGGGGCTGGCGTACCGTTCCTCCGCCGGCGAGCCGGTGGACAGCGGGGCGGCGCGGTCCCGGGAGGCGCTGTACGAGGCGCTGCTTGCGGCGCTCACGGAGGTCCGCAAGCAGGAGATCGAGCGGGGCGTGACCCTGGTGGGCCCGCACCGGGACGACGTGCTGCTGCGGCTGGGGGAGCTGCCGGCGAAGGGGTACGCGAGCCACGGCGAGTCCTGGTCGTACGCGCTGGCCCTGCGGCTGGCCTCCTACGAGCTGCTGCGCTCGGAGGGCAGCGAGCCGGTGCTGGTCCTCGACGACGTCTTCGCGGAACTGGACGCGCGGCGCCGGGAGCGGCTGGCGGAGCTGGTGGCCCCGGGCGAGCAGGTGCTGGTGACGGCGGCTGTGGACGATGACGTTCCGGACGTGTTGGCGGGGGCCCGGTTCGGGGTGTCCGGCGGTGAGGTGACCCGGCTGTGAGCGAGCAGGACCAGGGGAAGGAGCCGCGCGAGGTGTCCGCCCCGCGCAAGGCGCCCGAGATGTCCGGCGTGGACCTCGCCCGCCAGGCCCTGGCGGCGGCCCGGGAGCAGGCCCGGGCGCGCGGCAACGCCGTCGGCGGCCGCAAGGGGGCCCGCAACCCCGGGCTGCGCTCGGGTGCGCGGGCCGACGGCCGGGACCCGATGCCGCTGATGGCCGCACTGGACCGGCTGCGCACGGAACGCGGCTGGGAGATGCCGATGGCGGTGGCCGGTGTGATGGAGCGCTGGGCGCAGATCGTCGGGCCGGAGATCGCGGCGCACTGTGAACCGGAGCGCTACGAGGACCGTGAACTGGTCGTGCGGTGCGATTCCTCGGCCTGGGCGGCGCAGCTCAAGCTGCTGGCCCCGCAGCTGGTGGCGCGCCTGAACGCGGACCTGGGACAGGGCACCGTCCGGTTGATCAAGGTGCAGGGGCCGGGCGGCCGGCCCAAGGGGTACGGGCCCTGGCGCGCGCCGGGGAGCACGGGCCCCGGGGATACCTACGGGTAGCCCCCGTCGGCGGGTGGTCGCGGGTGGCGTCCCTCACGGTAGCGGGAGGTTGACAGGCCGAAGCGCTCAATGCCCGTGTGAGCCTCTTTGAGCCCCTTCCCGGATATGGGGAGTCGGAGAGTGGAGGTTCAGGGCGGCACATGCGGACTCAGGTACCGGCAAACCCCCATTCATGTCCGTGGTACCGGTAGACTGAAGCGAATCCCGCCCGCTTGCGGGATCACGCTGACAAACGCTGACAACGCAGATCGACGCAGCCGCTCCTGCTTGCATGCCTGCTGGCCCGGAGTACGGCCTGTGCTGTGCCAGAAAGGGCGCTTCGTGGCCGATTCCGGCAACCCCAACGACAACCAGTCCACAGCCGGCGAGAGCGGCGAGGCCACCTCGTCGTACGACGCCAGTGCGATCCAGGTCCTGGAGGGCCTGGACGCGGTCCGCAAGCGGCCCGGCATGTACATCGGGTCGACCGGTGAGCGCGGTCTCCACCACCTCGTCTACGAGGTCGTCGACAACTCGGTCGACGAGGCACTGGCCGGGCACGCGGACACCATCGACGTGACGATCCTCGCCGACGGCGGGGTACGCGTGGTCGACAACGGCCGCGGCATCCCGGTCGGCATCGTGCCCTCCGAGGGGAAGCCGGCCGTCGAGGTCGTCCTGACGGTCCTGCACGCGGGCGGCAAGTTCGGCGGCGGCGGCTACGCCGTCTCCGGCGGTCTGCACGGCGTGGGCGTGTCCGTCGTGAACGCCCTGTCGACCAAGGTCGCGGTCGAGGTCAAGACGGACGGCCACCGCTGGACCCAGGACTACAAGCTGGGCGTGCCGACGGCTCCGCTGGCGCAGAACGAGGAGACCGACGAGCACGGCACGTCGGTCACCTTCTGGGCCGACGGCGACATCTTCGAGACCACCGAGTACTCCTTCGAGACGCTGTCGCGCCGCTTCCAGGAGATGGCCTTCCTCAACAAGGGTCTGACGATCTCGCTGACCGACGAGCGCGAGTCGGCGAAGGCGACCATGGGCGCGGACAGCGCGGAAGAGGTCGAGGAGCCCCCGGCGCGGACGGTCAAGTACTACTACGAGGGCGGCATCGTCGACTTCGTGAAGTACCTGAACTCGCGCAAGGGCGAGCTGATCCACCCGACCGTCATCGACGTCGAGGCCGAGGACAAGGAGCGCATGCTCTCGGTCGAGATCGCGATGCAGTGGAACTCGCAGTACACGGAGGGCGTCTACTCCTTCGCGAACACGATCCACACGCACGAGGGCGGTACGCACGAGGAGGGCTTCCGTGCGGCGCTGACCGGTCTGGTCAATCGTTACGCCCGCGACAAGAAGCTGCTGCGCGAGAAGGACGACAACCTCGCGGGCGAGGACATCCGCGAGGGTCTGACGGCGATCATCTCGGTGAAGCTGGGCGAGCCGCAGTTCGAGGGCCAGACCAAGACCAAGCTGGGCAACACGGAGGCCAAGACCTTCGTGCAGAAGGTCGTCCACGAGCACCTGAGCGACTGGTTCGACCGCAACCCGGTCGAGGCCGCGGACATCGTCCGCAAGGCCATCCAGGCCGCCACGGCGCGCGTCGCGGCCCGCAAGGCCCGTGACCTGACGCGCCGCAAGGGTCTGCTGGAGAGCGCCTCGCTGCCGGGCAAGCTCTCCGACTGCCAGTCGAACGACCCGACCAAGTGCGAGATCTTCATCGTCGAGGGCGACTCGGCCGGCGGCTCGGCCAAGTCCGGCCGCAACCCGATGTACCAGGCCATCCTGCCGATCCGCGGCAAGATCCTGAACGTCGAGAAGGCCCGCATCGACAAGATCCTGCAGAACACCGAGGTCCAGGCGCTGATCAGCGCCTTCGGCACGGGTGTGCACGAGGACTTCGACATCGAGAAGCTCCGCTATCACAAGATCATCCTGATGGCGGACGCCGACGTCGACGGCCAGCACATCAACACCCTGCTGCTGACCTTCCTGTTCCGCTTCATGCGGCCGCTGGTCGAGGCCGGGCACGTGTACCTCTCCCGCCCGCCGCTGTACAAGATCAAGTGGGGCCGGGACGACTTCGAGTACGCGTACTCCGACCGCGAGCGCGACGCCCTCGTGGAGCTCGGCAAGCAGAACGGCAAGCGGATCAAGGAAGACTCGATCCAGCGCTTCAAGGGTCTGGGCGAGATGAACGCCGAGGAACTGCGCGTCACCACCATGGACGTGGACCACCGCGTGCTCGGCCAGGTCACGCTGGACGACGCGGCCCAGGCCGACGACCTGTTCTCGGTGCTGATGGGTGAGGACGTCGAGGCGCGGCGCTCCTTCATCCAGCGCAACGCCAAGGACGTCCGCTTCCTCGACATCTGAGTCGGTCTGACGCTGACCGCCTGAAAGGATTTCTGACCAGCAATGGCCGACGAAACCACTCCCACCGCCGAGAACATCGAAGAAGAAGGCCCGCAGCTGCGCATCGAGCCCGTGGGGCTTGAGACGGAGATGCAGCGCTCCTACCTCGACTACGCGATGTCCGTCATCGTCTCGCGCGCCCTGCCGGACGTGCGGGACGGCCTCAAGCCGGTCCACCGCCGCGTGCTGTACGCGATGTACGACGGCGGCTACCGGCCCGAGAAGGGCTTCTACAAGTGCGCCCGCGTCGTCGGCGACGTCATGGGCACCTACCACCCGCACGGCGACAGCTCGATCTACGACGCCCTGGTGCGCCTGGCCCAGCCGTGGTCGATGCGCATGCCGCTGGTGGACTCGAACGGCAACTTCGGCTCCCCGGGCAACGACCCGGCGGCGGCGATGCGCTACACCGAGTGCAAGCTGATGCCGCTGGCCATGGAGATGCTCCGGGACATCGACGAGGAGACCGTCGACTTCCAGGACAACTACGACGGCCGCAACCAGGAGCCCACGGTCCTGCCGGCCCGCTTCCCGAACCTGCTGGTCAACGGCAGCGCCGGTATCGCGGTCGGCATGGCCACCAACATCCCGCCGCACAACCTGCGCGAGGTCGCGGCCGGCGCCCAGTGGGCGCTGGAGCACCCGGACGCCACGCACGAGGAGCTGCAGGACGCGCTCATCGAACGGATCAAGGGCCCGGACTTCCCGACCGGTGCGCTGGTCGTGGGCCGCAAGGGCATCGAGGAGGCGTACCGGACCGGCCGCGGCTCCATCACGATGCGCGCGGTGGTCGAGGTCGAGGAGATCCAGAACCGCCAGTGCCTGGTGGTCACGGAGCTTCCGTACCAGACGAACCCGGACAACCTGGCGCAGAAGATTGCCGACCTGGTGAAGGACGGCAAGATCGGCGGCATCGCCGACGTCCGCGACGAGACCTCCTCGCGGACGGGCCAGCGCCTGGTGATCGTGCTCAAGCGCGACGCCGTCGCCAAGGTCGTGCTGAACAACCTCTACAAGCACACCGATCTGCAGACGAACTTCGGCGCGAACATGCTGGCGCTGGTGGACGGCGTGCCGCGCACCCTGTCGATCGACGCCTTCATCCGCCACTGGGTGACGCACCAGATCGAGGTCATCGTCCGGCGCACGAAGTTCCGCCTGCGCAAGGCGGAGGAGCGGGCGCACATCCTGCGCGGTCTGCTCAAGGCCCTGGACGCCATCGACGAGGTCATCGCGCTGATCCGGCGCAGCAACACCGTCGAGATCGCGCGCGAGGGCCTGATGGGCCTGCTGGAGATCGACGAGATCCAGGCGAACGCGATCCTGGAGATGCAGCTGCGGCGCCTGGCGGCACTGGAGCGGCAGAAGATCGTCGCCGAGCACGACGAGCTCCAGGCCAAGATCGACGAGTACAACGAGATCCTGCGCTCGGAGCACAAGCAGCGCTCCATCGTCAGCGAGGAGCTGGCGGCGATCGTCGAGAAGTACGGCGACGACCGGCGCTCCAAGCTGGTGCCCTTCGACGGCGACATGTCCATGGAGGACCTGATCGCCGAAGAGGACATCGTCGTCACGATCACCCACGGCGGGTACGTCAAGCGCACCAAGACCGAGGACTACCGCTCGCAGAAGCGCGGCGGCAAGGGCGTGCGCGGCACGAAGCTCAAGCAGGACGACCTGGTCGACCACTTCTTCGTGTCCACCACCCACCACTGGCTGCTGTTCTTCACGAACAAGGGCCGCGTCTACCGGTCCAAGGCGTACGAGCTCCCGGACGCCGGCCGCGATGCGCGCGGGCAGCACGTGGCGAACCTGCTGGCCTTCCAGCCGGACGAGAAGATCGCCCAGATCCTCGCGATCCGCGACTACGAGGCCGCCCCGTACCTGATCCTGGCCACCAAGGGCGGCCTGGTGAAGAAGACGGCGCTCAAGGACTACGACTCGCCCCGTTCGGGTGGTGTCATCGCCATCAACCTCCGGGAGACCGAGGACGGCAGCGATGACGAGCTGATCGGCGCGGAGCTGGTCTCCGCCGAGGACGACCTGCTGCTGATCAGCAAGAAGGCGCAGTCGATCCGCTTCACCGCGACCGACGAGGCGCTGCGCCCCATGGGCCGTGCGACCTCGGGCGTGAAGGGCATGAGCTTCCGCGAGGGCGACGAACTGCTCTCCATGAGCGTGGTCCGGCCCGGTACGTTCGTCTTCACCGCGACCGACGGCGGCTACGCCAAGCGCACGGCCGTGGACGAGTACCGCGTCCAGGGCCGCGGTGGCCTGGGCATCAAGGCCGCGAAGATCGTCGAGGACCGCGGGTCGCTCGTCGGGGCGCTCGTGGTGCACGAAACGGACGAGATTCTCGCCATCACGCTCGGCGGTGGTGTGATTCGTACGCGCGTCAATGAAGTCAGGGAGACCGGCCGTGACACCATGGGCGTCCAGCTGATCAACCTGGGCAAGCGCGATGCCGTGGTAGGCATCGCCCGTAACGCCGAGGCCGGCCCGGAAGCCGACGAGGTCGACGAGACCGAGGCGGCCGAAGGACAGGCCGCCGAGGCCGCCGAGGGCACGCAGCCCTCGGCTGGGGAGCACGAGGAGTAAGTCGTGAGTGGAGCCACGGGCGCCGGACCGGCCAAGACTGGAGACGGCGGTGCCCGTGGCCCCGCCGCGGACTCCCAGGGGAGCACTGTGACGGACGAGCGCGGCTCACAGCCGCAGCAGGCCGGCGCGTCGGCGCCCGCGGCGGCTCCGGCCGCCGGGCAGCCCGGCCCGGGGCCCTACCACCCCCCGCAGGCCTACGCGGCCCCGGCGGGCCCTGGTGCGCCGCGGGGGGCCGCCGAGGCCGGTGCGAAGCGCAAGCCGCGTACGCCGGTCCGTACGACGCCGAGGACCCGCAAGGCGCGGCTGCGGGTGGCCAAGGCCGACCCGTGGTCGGTGATGAAGGTCAGCTTCCTGCTGTCGATCGCGCTCGGCGTGTGCACGATCGTGGCGGCGGCGGTGCTGTGGATGGTCATGGACGCCATGGGCGTCTTCTCGACCGTCGGCGGCACGATCAGCGAGGCGACCGGTTCGAACGAGAGCAACGGCTTCGACCTCCAGTCGTTCCTGTCGCTCCCGCGCGTGCTGATCTTCACGTCGGTGATCGCGGTCATCGACGTGGTGCTGGCGACGGCTCTGGCGACGCTGGGCGCGTTCATCTACAACCTGTCGGCGGGCTTCGTCGGCGGT
Organism: Streptomyces sp. NPDC006326; assembly: GCF_040612915.1. NCBI lineage: Bacteria > Bacillati > Actinomycetota > Actinomycetes > Kitasatosporales > Streptomycetaceae > Streptomyces > Streptomyces sp. NPDC006326. The sequence goes on from NZ_JBEXRC010000002.1 coordinate 240,508, forward strand.
GTGGAGCTCACGCTCGCCGAGGACGAATGACCGACGGATGACCTGCGGGGACGCCCGCGCGGAACGGATTTTGGCGTGACCGTGTCTGTGCGCTAATCTTCAGGAGTCAGCGCGCAGCGCGGATGGGGCTATAGCTCAGTTGGTTAGAGCGCATCCCTGATAAGGATGAGGCCACAGGTTCAAATCCTGTTAGCCCCACAGTGTCGAAGACCCCCAGGCCAAGGCCTGGGGGTCTTTGTCGTGGGCCCGGTTGGGGCTTCCCAGGTCACCGAACGGTATCGGTCCGTGTGTATTGTTGGCCGTCAGAAGTACCCAACGTCAACGAAAGACGAGGTCGCGCGGTGAAGAAGCTGCTCCTGGTCGCACTGGCCGCCATCGGCGGGCTCCTCGTGTACCGCCAGATCCAGGCGGACCGCGCCGAGCAGGACCTGTGGACGGAGGCAACCGACTCCGTGCCCTCTGGTTCCGGCGTGTGAGACCCGAAGGCTGATCCCATGAAGCCCCGGCTGCCGCTGCGGCCGGGGCTTTGTGCTGTTCTGTGACGAAAAATTGCGTTATGCAAAGATTTGGCTTGCGCTAGCAAAATCGGGGTGGGCGTGATGGTGCGGGTGTGGCGGGCGGTGGCGACGGGGGCGGTGGCCCTGGCCGTGGCGGCCGGGCCGGCCGGGGCCGGGCACGCCGCCACGGGCGCCCCGCAGCCGGTGCCCGCGTACCGCGGGGCCGCGGACGCCAAGAGGATCGAGGGGAAGCCCTCCACGGCCGGGGCCCCGCTGCTGGAGGCCGGATCGGTCTACCGGGACGACCTCGCCCCCGGAGAACGCGTCTACCGGCTCGTCCTCGACGAGAAGTCCACCGTGTACGTTTCGGCCGTCGTCCAGCCGCCGGCCGGGGCCGAGGTCTCCTACGCTGACGGCCTCGAAGTCGAGATCATGACCACCGAGGGGCGGCCCTGCCCCGGCAACCCCGGCCGGGCCGGCTTCGGTGACGACCCCGTGCCGGTCAGCGCGGTCGGCGTCCGGCTGCTGCGGGAGGACGCCGAGTGCCAGCGGGCCGGCGTCTACTACGCCAAGGTCACCCGCGAGGCGCCCAAGGACGCGGGCCGGGCAGCCTGGCCGCTGGAACTGCGGGTCCAGCGCGAGCCCGGCCTCGCCGCCGGCAGCGCCCCCGGCCCCGTACCGAGCGCGGCGCCCTCGGCCTCCCCGACCCTTCCCGGCACCGAGCCGGCGGCCCGCCCGGGCGGCACCGGCTTCAACGACGCACGGGCTCTCGGCGGCGGGGTGTGGAGCGACGACCTGCGGCCCGGCCAGACCCGGTTCTACCGGGTCCCGCTGGACTGGGGGCAGCAGCTCGCCGTCGGTGCGGAGCTCTCCGCGGCGGTGCTGACCAAGCAGTACGGCAGCGCCCCGGACGGGCTCACCGTCTCGCTCTACAGCCCCTACCGGGGGCTGATCGGGTCCAAGGGCGTCTCGTACGACGGGAAGCAGGCCGGGGCCACCCTGCCGCCGACGGCGCCGGTGGCGTACGGGAACCGCTTCTCGAACGCCAGGGAGGTGCGGGCCACCGGGGTGGCGGGCTGGTACTACATCGCCGTGACCATGGGGCGGAAGGTCGGCGAGTTCACCCAGGACGCCAGCCCGGTCCCGCTGACGCTGCGCCTGGAGGTGGGCGGTGCGGCGGCCGAGGCCCCGGCGTACGGGGAGAGCCTGACCGCGGCGGGCTTCGGCGTCGGCGCCGGCGACCGGACCGCGGCCAGGGAGGGGCTCACCGCCCCGGAGGCCGCGGAGGCGGCCAGGACCCGCTCCGTGATGCAGGTGGTGGCCGGGGCGGGCTTCGGCACGGGGACCGTGCTGCTGCTGGTGCTCGGGGGCTGGATGCTGCTGGCCCGGCGCCGCCCGGGCTAAATCCGGGTCAGGGCCCAGACGCCCACGGCGAAGCAGAGCAGCGCTGCGGCGAGGAAGGCCGCGGTGACCTTCGGCCGCGGCGGGGCGAGCCCGCTCGTACGGGCGGGCGGCGGGGGCGGCGTCGACGGGTACGGGGAGGCGGGCCCGTACGGGGAGGCGGCCGGCCGAGCGGCGGGAGGCGACTGCACGGCGGGAGCCGGCTGCGCCGGGGGTGCCAGGTGGAAGCTGCCGGTCGGGGAGGCAGCCGCCGCCGGGGCCGCCGGGGAGACCGCCACCGTGGTCTGCGGGCCCCCGGGGCCGAAGGGGGCGGGGAGCGGGCCGAGTTGGTCGAAGACCTCCACGGGCTCCTCGTCCGGGGCGGGCGGCGGCAGCAGCTCCACGGCCTCGGCAAGGGCCTTGCGGGCCCCTGTGGCCGTCTTGAACCGGCTCTGCGGGTCGGGCTGGAGGAGGTTCGCGAGGACGTCCCACAGGGGCGCGGGGACGCCCTCGGTGGCGCCGGGGGTGCCGTGGGCGAGGAAGTGCTCCACCAGGGCACGGGAGTCGGGTTTGCGGCCCTGCAGCAGGTAGAGGGCGACGAGCCCCACGGCGAAGAGGTCGGCGGGGAAGTCGGGCTCGGCGCCCAGCAGTTGCTCGGGGGCGAAATAGCCGGGCGTGCCCACCACGTGGTCGGTCTCGGTGAGGCGGGGCTCGCCCTTGCGCATGGCGATGCCGAAGTCGGACAGCCGCAGGTGCGGCCGCCCGGTTCCGGTGGCCTCCATCAGGAGGTTGGCCGGTTTGATGTCGCGGTGGACGACACCCTCCGCGTGCACCGCCGCCAGCCCCGCGAGGAGCTGGTCGAGCAGGGTGCACGCGAAGCGGGGCGGCAGCGGCCCGTAGTCCCCGATCACGTGACCGAGGGAGCCCCCGGCGACGAGGTCCATCGTGAACAGGACCTTGTCGTCGTCCGCCGCCCAGCTGGCCGGGGCGAGTACGTGGGGATGGTCGATGCGCAGCGCCTGCTCGCGCACGAACCTCAGGAGCATGTGGGCGTCGCTCTGGAGCAGGACCTTGGCGGCGACGTAGCGGCCGCGGCGGTGGTCCCAGGCCCGCCAGACGGCCCCCGCACCCCCGCGCCCGATCGGGTCGACCAGCTCGTACCGACCGGCGAAGACCTCCCCCATCGCTGTGCCCGTCCCCCGTCCCCCGTCACGCCGTCAGTTCTGGTGGGCCTCGTAGTGGGCCACCGCGTCGGCGGTGCGGCCCGCGCCGTACACCCGGAGGAACTCTGCCAGTTCGGGATGGCTCGGGGCGAGGGAGTCCGCCGCGTCGATGATGTCGCCGGCCGCGGAGACCGAGCGCAGCAGCGACTGGATCTCGCGGACGACGCGCTTGACGGTGGGTGCGCCCGAGGTGGTGGTGGACTGGCCGCTGTTGCTGAGGACGGAGCCTCCCTGGGTCTTCTTGATCTGGTCCATCCGGTCGGTGGCCTCGGCGGCGCTGACGCTGCCGTCCGCCACCTGGCCCGCCAGGTCCTGCAGGGCCTGGACCCGCTGGACCACGGCCGGGTTTCCGATCTTGGCGCGCTGGCCGCTCATCAGCTGGGAGAGCATGGGTGCCGACAGTCCGAGGACGGCAGCGAGGCGGGCCTGGTTCAAGCCGAGGTCATCTATGAGCCGACGGAAGAGAGCCCCGAGCGGCTCCCCGTACCAACTGCGCTGAAGTTCTCTGGCTCTGGCCGTGGCCTCTTGCTGTACTGCGTCCACGCTCACTACTCCCCTTCGCTGGTGCGAACCTCGCGAGCATCTTACGGAGAGTGGTCGCGGGGCGGGAGTCCCTATCATTTTGCGGGATGCGGGGGTACACCCGGTACTCTGTTCTGCGGAACGGCCACTCCTTCGCGGGGGTACGGTCGCGTCCACCTTTTCGGGGCTTTAGCTCAGTTGGTAGAGCGCTGCCTTTGCAAGGCAGATGTCAGGAGTTCGAATCTCCTAAGCTCCACACCTCAAGCTCCCTTGACCTGCGGAAACGCGGGTCAGGGGAGCTTTTTGCGGTCCTGCGTCGCCCGGACGGGTCCGTCGCGGAGCAGGGCGGCGTCGGCTGGCCGAGAGTGGGTAGAGGCACCGAGCCGGGGGGCGACACCACGCCGGAGGCGTACAGACATGGGTCTCTTCAACTTCCTGAAGTCCGACAAGAAGAAGCACGCCGCCGCCGAGAGGGCGGCGGGACGTGCGTCCGCCGACTACGCGACGAAGTACGCCGACGCCGTCTCGGCCACCAAGGCGGCCGCCGAGCGCATGGCCGCCGCTGCCCCGCCGAGGGCCGCGTCCGCGCCGCCGAAGCCCCCGGAGGCCGGCCACCCGCCGCACCGCACCCCGACCCCCGGCTCCGCGGCGCACAAGGCCGTTCCCGCGGCGCCCACCTATGAGCCGCCGATCAGCGCCGTGAAGCGTACGTACACCGTCCAGGCCGGTGACACCCTGTCCTCGATCGCCCGCCGGGAGCTCGGCAACGAGGGCCGCTGGCGCGAGCTCTACGCGATGAACCGGGGCGTCGTCGGCGCCAACCCCGAGGTGATCCAGCCGGGTCAGGTCCTCACCCTCCCCCACTGACGCCCCGCGCACCGTCCGACATGGCCACGGCAGGGGCCCGGATCCACCGGATCCGGGCCCCTGCCGTATGGCCGTGCGCGTCAGGTCTGCTGGTCCTCCGCGGCGTCCGAGGCCTCGCGCTCCTTCGCCGCCAGCTCCTCGTCGAAGCCGGTCGCGGCGCTCTCCCGCGACACCTCCGTGGCCGCCGGCGGCTCCACCAGCCAGTCCGGGTTCGACTGCTGGTCCCACCACTTCCAGGCCGCGAACGCGCCGCCGGCCAGGAGGCCGATCACCGCGACGCCCTTGAAGAGCCGGCCCGCGCGGGCCCGCCGCTCGTGGCGGCGCACCAGCTTCTGCACTTCCTTCGCCGTCACCTGGCCGCGCAGCGCCGCCAGCGCGGCGGCCGACCGCGACGCGGCCTCCTCCGCCACCGGCTGGGCCGCCGCGATCGCGCTCTCGATCCGCGGTCCCGTGTAGTCCGCCGCCTGACGTGCCGCGCGCCGGGTCTGCTTGACCGCGGTGCTCGCCACCCGGTCGACGTTCGGCGGCACGTGCATACGGGCGGCCCTCATGCGGGGATGCAGATGGGCGTCGTACGCCGTGCGGGCCTGACGCGAGGCCTGCCCGGCGGCATGGGAGACCTTCGGCGCGAGGCGTACGTTCGCCTCGTGTGCGTAGTGCACCATCGCGTCCTTGGCGTTTCCTGCGTACGGCGCCACCACTTCCGCTGCGTGCCGGGCACTGTCCCTGGCGCTCTCGGCGGCCAGGCGGACGCTGTCCTTGCGGGTCACGGGATCCTCCTCCTCGGTGGCGGACACAGTTCACCTTTCCACCCTTTGTCGGATCATGCCTGTCCCCGGGCCGCGCGGCATGCGCGACAGCGCATACGGGTGGAGGATTTCAGCCGTGTACACCCCTCCGTGGGAGGATTCGGAACCGACAGTGACGACTATGGAAGGCAGATCCGACGTGGCCGAGAAGCTCTACGCCACCCTGAAGACGAACCACGGCGACATCGAGATCGAGCTGCTGGAGAACCACGCGCCGAAGACCGTCCGCAACTTCGTGGAGCTCGCCACCGGGGCACGCGAGTGGACCCGTCCCACCGACGGCCAGAAGACCACGGACCCGCTGTACGACGGCACCGTCTTCCACCGCGTCATCAGCGGCTTCATGATCCAGGGCGGCGACCCGCTGGGGAACGGCACGGGCGGCCCCGGCTACCAGTTCGCCGACGAGTTCCACCCCGACCTGGCCTTCACCAAGCCCTACCTGCTGGCGATGGCCAACGCCGGCCCGGGCACCAACGGCTGCCAGTTCTTCATCACCGTCGCCCCCACGGCGTGGCTGACGCGCAAGCACACCATCTTCGGCGAGGTCACCGACAAGGCCGGCCAGAAGGTCGTGGACACGATCGCCGGCCTGCCGACCAACCCGCGCACCGAGCGGCCCCTGGACGACGTGATCATCCAGTCCGTCGTCGTCGAGCGGCGCTGATCCGGCCCGGGAACCTTCAGCCCCGTCCGTCCGTACTCGATACGTACCGGACCGGCGGGGCGCACCCCCGGCCCCGCCCGCTGATCGAGGGGACCGATGGACACCGACCGTCTGCCGGGCTGCTACCGCCACCCGGACCGCGACACGGGCATCCGCTGCACCCGCTGCGAGCGACCCATCTGCCCGGAGTGCATGATCAGCGCCTCGGTCGGCTTCCAGTGCCCCGAGTGCGTCCGCGCCGGGTCGGGCACGGGCCACGCCCCGGCCGCGAACGCGCCGCGCACGGTCGCGGGCGGCGTCGTCGCCGGCGATCCGCACCTCGTCACCAAGATCCTGATCGGGATCAATGCGGCGGTGTTCCTGGCGGGCCTGCTCGCGCCCGCGCTCGTGGTGCAGCTGGAGCTGCTCGGGCGGTACGCCGCGTACTTCGGCGCCCCGGTCCAGGGGGTGGCCACCGGCGAGTACTACCGGCTCCTGACCTCGGTGTTCCTGCATGCCGAGTGGTGGCACATCGCGGGCAACCTGCTGGCCGTGTGGGTCATCGGCGGGCCGCTGGAGGCGGCTCTGGGCAGGCTCCGCTACCTCGCCGTGTACCTGCTGTCCGGCCTCGGCGGAAGCGCCCTCGTCTATCTGCTGACCCCGCCCAACGTGCCGACCCTCGGGGCCTCCGGCGCCGTCTTCGGCCTGCTGGGCGCCACGGTCGTGCTGATGCGCCGCCTGCGGTACGACATGCGGCCGGTGATGACCATGGTCGTCCTCATGCTGGTGCTGACCTTCGTGCCCTTCGGCGGGAGCCTGTCGGTGTCCTGGCAGGCGCACGTCGGGGGTCTGGTGACCGGTGTACTGGTCGGCCTCGGCATGGTGGCGCCCACCGCCGGCCGCGCCCGCAGCCTCGTCCAGTGGGGGACCTGCGCGGCCGCGTTCCTGCTGGCAGCGGCGCTGATCCTGCTGCGCACGGCCGAACTCACCTGATCACACCGGCGTCAACACTCCACAGGGTTATCCACAGATCTTCTGTCTTTTCCTCAGGTGTGGATGACGCTGTGGATAACTCATGGGGAGAGCTTGCGGGGCGGTGGCCGCCCCGCTATCGGGCCCCGCTACTTCCACTGCGTGGAGACGCCGAATCCCGCCGCGATGAACCCGAATCCGACGACGATGTTCCAGTTGCCCAGGGACTCCACGGGCAGCTGTGTGTCGGTCACGTAGAAGACGACGATCCACGCGAGACCGATCAGGAACAACGCCAGCATGACCGGGGCGACCCAGCTGCGGTTCGTCAGCCTGATGGCCTGCGCCTGCTTCGTCGGCGGCGGCGTGTAGTCGTCCTTCTTGCGGATACGTGACTTCGGCACGAGGGGCTCTCCTGTCGATGCGCTGGGGACCTTGCCTGCCCCGGGCGTCCGTTAGCGTAGTGGACCTGTGGCGTTGAAGGAGAAGGGTACGTTGAGCAATTCCGACGACTCCTCCGCGGGTCCCCGTCCCCGGGCCGGTGCCGTCCGGCTGCTGACGGCCGCCGTTTTCGCCCTGGCCGGCCTGATCTTCGTCACCAGCTTCAACACGTCCAAGGGGACGAACATCCGCACGGACGCCTCGCTCCTGAAGCTGTCCGACCTGATCCACGAGCGCAGCCAGAACAACGCGCAGCTGGAACAGAGCACCGCGGCCGTACGCAGCCGCGTCGACGCCCTCGCCGAGCGCGACGACGGCAGCACCAAGGCCGAGGACGCCAAGCTGGCCGCCCTGCGCACCGCGTCCGGCACGGACGAGCTGTCCGGCAGGGGCCTGACCGTCACCCTGAACGACGCCCCGCCGAACGCCACCGCCCGCATCCCCAACGTGCCCGAACCCCAGCCCAACGACCTGGTGATCCACCAGCAGGACCTCCAGGCCGTGGTGAACGCCCTGTGGCAGGGCGGCGCCCAGGGCATCCAGGTCATGGACCAGCGGCTGATCTCGACCAGCGCCGTGCGCTGCGTGGGCAACACCCTGATCCTCCAGGGCCGGGTGTACTCGCCCCCGTACAAGGTGACGGCGGTCGGCGACCCGGGCGCGCTGCGCAAGGCCCTCGGCGCCTCGCCCGCGCTGCAGAACTACCAGCTGTACGTCGCGGCGTACGGCCTCGGCTGGAAAGTGGACGAGCACAAGGAGCTGAAACTTCCCGGCTACTCCGGCACAGTGGACCTCCACTATGCGAAGCCGGTGGACGGATCCCCGACGACCCCGAGCTCAAGCTCAAGTGCGAGCTCCGGCTCGGGGCCGACCGCGCGCTGACGCCGTCCTGCGCCTGGCCCTGCGGACGTTCAGCGAGCTGTGCCTGACCGCGGGCACCCTGATCGTCCTGTTCGTGGCCTACCTGCTGCTGTGGACGGGGGTCAAGGCCGACCAGGCCATGGACGGCGAGGTGGCCCGTCTGCACGACCGCTGGACGGCCGGGGCGCCCGCGGCGGCCCCCGCGGCCGGGGCGGGGCCCACGCAGCCTCCTGGGGCCTCCCCGGCCCCTTCAGCGGCCCCGCAGACCGACCCCGGGTACCCGTCCGGCCAGGCCTTCGCCGAGATGTACGTCCCGCGCTTCGGTCCGGACTGGAACAAGCCGGTCCTGGAGGGCACGGACGCCGAGCTGCTGAAGAAGGGGCTGGGCCACTACGCGGGCACGGCCCGGCTCGGCGGCCCCGGCAACTTCGCGGTGGCGGGCCACCGGCGGACGTACGGGGACCCCTTCAAGGACGTCCCGCGGCTGCGCCCGGGGGACGCCGTGATCCTCAAGGACGCGACGCACTGGTACACGTACACCGTCCGCGCCGGGCCGCTGCGGACCCTCCCCAGCGAGGTCGGCGTGATCGATCCGGTCCCCGCCGGGTCGCCGTTCACGGCTCCCGGCCGCTATCTCACGCTGACGACCTGCGATCCGGAATGGGGCCACAGCCACCGCCTGATCGTCTGGGCGGAGCTGACCGGGACCCGGGCGGCCGGGCAGGGCCGACCGGAGGGATTGCCGAGCTGACCCTCCGTGCCGGGCCGCTGGCTTTAGTCTGTTCGCGTACCGCCCTTGCGGTGCATGGGACGAACGTGGGACGAAAAGGAAACAGGGCGGCATGTACGGCTGGATCTGGCGGCATCTGCCGGGCAACGCGTGGGTACGCGGGCTGATCTGTCTCGTACTGGTCCTCGCGGTGGTGTTCGTACTGTTCCAGTACGTCTTCCCGTGGGCCGAGCCGCTGCTTCCCTTCAACGACGTGACGGTGGACGAGGGATCGGGAGCCACTCCGTGAGCGCGCGCATTCTGGTGGTCGACAACTACGACAGCTTTGTCTTCAACCTGGTCCAGTACCTGTACCAGCTCGGCGCGGAGTGCGAGGTGCTGCGCAACGACGAGGTCGAGCTCGCACACGCGCAGGACGGCTTCGACGGCGTCCTGCTCTCGCCGGGGCCGGGAACCCCCGAAGAGGCGGGCGTCTGCATCGACATGGTCCGCCACTGCGCCGACACCGGCGTCCCGGTCTTCGGGGTGTGCCTGGGCATGCAGTCGATGGCGGTGGCGTACGGCGGGGTCGTGGACCGGGCGCCGGAGCTGCTGCACGGCAAGACCTCGCCGGTGGTCCACGAGGGCCTCGGCGTCTTCGAGGGGCTGCCGTCGCCGTTCACCGCGACCCGCTACCACTCGCTCGCGGCCGAACCGCAGACCCTGCCGGACGTCCTCCAGGTCACGGCGCGCACCGAGGACGGGATCATCATGGGGCTCCGGCACCGGGAGCACGACGTGGAGGGTGTGCAGTTCCACCCCGAGTCCGTGCTGACCGAGTGGGGGCACCGGATGCTGGCGAACTGGCTGGTGCGCTGCGGTGACGCCGGAGCGGTCGAGCGGTCGGTGGGGCTGGCCCCGGTGGTGGGCAAGGCCGTCGCGTGACGGCGCTCGCGCCGTCCGCGCCCACGGAGGGCCGGGCCGCGCGGCGCAGGGCAGCTCAGGAGGCCGCGAAGCGCACGCGGAGACGAGCCGGCCGGCGGGCCGGAGGGCAACCCGGAGGCCGGCCCGGTGGCCGGGCGGGCGGGCGGCGGCGCAGGCGGCCCGCCTCGGGCGGCCCGCTGGTCGTGGCGAGCCGGCTGGCCGGGGAGCTGTTCATCACGCTGGGCGTGGTGATGCTGCTCTTCGTGGCCTACCGGCTCTGGTACACGAACGTGCTGGCGCAGCGCACGGCGGACGGCGCCGCCGGGTCACTGCGCCAGACCTGGGAGAGCGACCGGGGCGGGGCTGCCGCCCCGCCCGTCTCGGCCTTCGAGCCGGGACAGGGGTTCGCGATCCTGTACATCCCCAAGCTGGACGTGAAGGTGCCGGTGGCGGAGGGGATCAGCAAGCCCAAGGTGCTCGACAGGGGAATGGTCGGGCACTACGGCGAGGGGGCGCTGAAGACGGCGATGCCGGCCGACAAGCAGGGCAATTTCGCGCTGGCGGGCCACCGCAACACCCACGGCGAACCGTTCCGCTTCATCAACCGGCTGGTGCCGGGCGACCCGGTCGTGGTCGAGACCCGGGACGCGTACTACACGTACGAGATGACCTCGGTGCTGCCGCAGACGTCCCCCACGAACGTGTCGGTGATCAAGCCGGTGCCGGAGGGTTCGGGCTTCACCGCACCCGGCCGGTACATCACGCTGACGACCTGCACCCCGGAGTTCACGAGCACGTACCGGATGATCGTATGGGGCAGGATGATCGACGAACGCCCCCGCAGCCAGGGCGCTCCGCCCGCGCTGAGCAGCCCGTAAGCCACGTCGCAAGTCGCCGTAGGCAAGCCGCCGTAAGGACGAACCAGCAGTGTCACGTTCCGCGCCTCCGCCCCGCAACAGCAGTGTGCTCGCCGGGTTCCTGAGCCTGCTGGGCGAACTCCTGATCACGGCCGGTCTGGTGCTGGCCCTGTTCGTCGCGTACTCGCTGTGGTGGACGAACGTGCTCGCGGACCGGCAGGCGTCGGCGCGGGGCGACGAGGTCCGCCGCCAGTGGCAGACGGCCCCGGCGCCGGGGGCGCCGGCCGGGCCCGGTGCACTGGACACCCGGGACGGCATCGGCTTCCTGCACGTACCGGCCATGAAGAACGGCGAGGTGCTCGTGAAGCGGGGCACGGCGCCGGAAGTCCTGAACGACGGCGTGGCCGGGTATTACACGGAGCCCGTGAAATCGGCCCTGCCGTGGGACCGGCGGGGGAACTTCTCGCTGGCCGCGCACCGGGACGGGCACGGGGCGAAGTTCCACAACATCGACAAGGTGAAGAACGGCGACGCCGTCGTCTTCGAGACGCGGGACACCTGGTACGTGTACAAGGTCTTCGCGGAGCTGCGCCAGACGTCGAAGTACGACGTGGACGTGCTCGCCCCGGTCCCGAAGGAGTCGGGGCGGACGGCGCCCGGCCGCTACATCACGCTGACGACCTGCACGCCGGTGTACACGTCCAAGTTCCGCTACGTCGTCTGGGGCGAGCTGGTGCGCACGCAGCAGGTGGACGCGAAGCGGACGCCGCCGGCGGAGCTGCGCTGACGGACGCCCTGCGGGGCGGACGGGAAAGGGCCCGGTTCCTCTCGGTGAGAGGAGCCGGGCCCTTTCCCGTGCTCTGCGGCTGCGGCTGCGGCTGCGCTGCGGCCGGTGGCCGGCGGCGGCGGGTGGCTAGCGGCGGCCGCCGGTGAGGCCGCCGAAGATGCCGCCCTGCTGGCCGCCCTGCTGGTTCGCGATCGTCTGGACGTTGACGACCGTGCCCGTCGGGACGGGGGTGTTCGCGGGCGGGTCGCTCGCGATGACGATCGCGTTGTCGTCCGTCGGGCCGCCCAGCACCGCGCCGAAGCTCAGGCCCCTGGCGGCGAGTTCGGCCTTGGCCTGGGAGACCGTCTTGGTGGCCAGCTGCGGGACCTGGGTCTGCTGCGAGGCCTTGGCGATGGAGACGTTGACCGCGCTGCCCGGGGCGATCTGCTCCCCCGCCGGGTACTGCTGCTGCACGATCGTCTTCGGTGCGGCTCCGGGGGAGTCGACCTCCGTGGTGCTGCCCAGCTTGAGGTTGACGGCCTTGAGGGCCTTCTCCGCTTCGTCCCTGGTCTTCCCGAGGAGGTTCGGGACCTCGGCCTTGGACTGCTCCTTGGCGACGGTCAGGGTGACCAGGGAGCCCTTCTGCGCCTGCTGGCCGCTCTTGGGGTTCTGGTCGAGGACGATGCCGGCCGGGCGGTCGGACTCCTGGGTCTTCTTCTCGACCTGGAAGCCCTTGTCCTTGAGGGCCTTCTCCGCTTCCTCGAACTGAAGGTTGAGCACGTTGATCATCGGCAGGCTGGGCGCGCCCGAGGAGATCGTGAGCTTGATCGTGGAGCCCTTGTCGACCTTGGTGTCGGGCGCCGGGTCCTGCTTGCAGACGTTGCCCTTGGGCTGGTCCTCGCAGGCCTCGTCGGGCCCCTTCTCGACCTTGAGCTCGACGTTGTCGGCGCTCTTCTGCGCCTGCTCGAAGGTCTGGCCGATGAGCCTGGGCACGTTGGGCCGGTTGTCGGCGCCGCCGCTGAAGAGGGAGCGCCCGATGAGGATCGCGCCGACCAGTACGAGGATGCCGGCCGTGACGAGCAGGATCGTGGAGGCCCGGCTCTTCTTCTGGCGGCGCCCGTGGCCCTGGTCGTAGCCGCCGTGGCCCTGGTCCCCGTACCCGTACCCGCCGTCGCCGGGGGGCATCGGCGGGAGCATGGAGGTCTGGCCGCCGGAATCGGCGGCGCGCAGGGCGGTGGTGGGCTGGTCGTAGCCGGGGTGGCCGTAGCCGTGGCCCTGGTCGGGGTAGCCGTAGCCGGCCGCGCCCATGGCGGCGGTCGCGGCGACGGGCTGGCCCTCCAGGCAGGCCTCGATGTCGGCGCGCATCTCGTCGGCCGACTGGTAGCGGTAGTCCGGGTCCTTGACGAGGGCCTTCAGCACGATCGCGTCCATCTCGGGCGTGATCTCGGGGTCGAAGTTCGACGGCGGCTGGGGCTCTTCCCGCACGTGCTGGTACGCCACGGCGACCGGGGAGTCGCCGATGAACGGCGGCCGGACGCAGAGGAGCTCGTACAGCAGGCAGCCCGCGGAGTAGAGGTCGGAGCGCGCGTCGACCTGCTCGCCCTTGGCCTGCTCCGGGGAGAGGTACTGCGCGGTCCCGATCACGGCCGCGGTCTGCGTCATGGTCATGCCGGAGTCGCCCATGGCGCGGGCGATGCCGAAGTCCATGACCTTGACCTGGCCCGTGCGCGTGAGCATGACGTTGGCGGGCTTGATGTCGCGGTGCACGATGCCGGCGCGGTGCGAGTACTCAAGGGCCTGGAGGATGCCGATGGTCATCTCCAGGGTGCGCTCGGGCAGCAGTTTGCGGCCCGAGTGCAGCAGCTCGCGCAGGGTCGAGCCGTCGACGTACTCCATCACGATGTACGGGATGGAGATGTTGTCGACGTAGTCCTCGCCGGTGTCGTAGACCGCGACGATCGCCGGGTGGTTGAGCGAGGCGGCCGACTGGGCCTCGCGCCGGAACCGGGCCTGGAAGGACGGGTCGCGGGCGAGGTCGGCGCGCAGGGTCTTGACGGCGACGGTACGGCCGAGCCGGGTGTCGTGGGCGAGGTAGACCTCGGCCATGCCACCGCGGCCGAGCACGTGGCTCAGCTCGTACCGGCCGCCGAGGCGACGCGGCTCTTCCATAACGTTGCAGCCCTCTCCGTCAGTCCCGACCGCACCCGTGTGTGGTCCGGCGGTGTGCTGTTCGCGCAAAGGCTACCGGCCGATCGTCGGTGATCGGTTCGTGACCACAGCCTGATACCGGACCGGTACCGTACGCTCGGATCCGGGCGGGAACAGTGGTCTGGGTCACGTTCGCCTCAGCCCTTGTTCTTCAGTACGGCTTCCATCACGGCCTTGGCGACCGGGGCGGCGAGACCGCCGCCGCTGATGTCCTCGCGGTCGGCGCTGCTGTCCTCGATGACGACGGCCACGGCGACCGGGGACGTGCCGTCGGGGTTCTCGGCATACGAGATGAACCAGGCGTACGGACGCTTGGCGTTCTTCTCGCCGTGCTGGGCCGTGCCGGTCTTGCCGCCGACGGTGACGTCCTTGATCTTGGCGTTGGTGCCGGTGCCCTTCTCGACGACGTTGACCATCATCTGCTGGATCTTCTGCGCGTTGGCGGCGGAGAGCGGCCGGCTCATCTCCTGCGGCTCGTGCTTCTCGATCACGTCGAGGTTGGGCGCCGTCAGCTGGTCGACCATGTACGGCTTCATCAGCTTGCCGTCGTTGGCGATGGCGGCGGTGACCATGGCCATCTGGAGCGGGGTGGCGGCCGTGTTGAACTGGCCGATCGAGCTCTGGGCGTTGCCGTCCTTGCCCATGGTCTTGTCGTAGATGCTGGCGAACGCGCGGACCGGGGTGTCGATCTTGTCGTTGTTGAAGCCGAACTTCTCGGCGGTCTTCACCATGTTGTCCCGCCCCACCTTGTCGCCCATGTTGGCGAAGACGGAGTTGCAGGAGACCTCCAGCGCCTTCATGAGGCTGGCCTTCTCGCACCCGTTGGCGTGGTTGACCATCGGGGTCTTGGTGCCCGGGAGGATGTACGGCTCGGGGGTGTCCGTCGGCGCGTTTATGTCGGTGACGACACCGTTCTCCAGGGCCGCCGCGGAGGTGACGACCTTGAAGGTGGAGCCGGGCGGGTAGGTCTCGCGCAGGGCGCGGTTGACGAGCTGCTTGTCCTCGCTGTCCTTCAGGGCGACCCATGCCTTCTCGTCGGTCTTGGAGTTGCCGGCGAAGGTGGAGGGGTCGTACGAGGGGGTGCTGACCAGGGCGAGGATGGCTCCGGTGCGCGGGTCGATGGCCGCCACGGCGCCCTTCTTGGTGCCGAGCTTGTCGTACGCGGCCTTCTGCACCTCGGGCATCAGCGTGGTGACGACATTGCCGCCGGCCTTCTTCTCGCCGGTGAACATGCCGATGGTGCGGTCGAAGAAGAGCCGGTCGTCGTTGCCGGTGAGGATCTGGTCTTCGAGGGATTCGAGCTGCGTGGAGCCGAACGCCTGGGAGGCGTAGCCCGTCACCGGTGCCCACAGGGGGCCGTCGACGTAGGTGCGCTTGTACTTGTAGTCGCTGCCGTTGGTGACGGCGGAACCCGTGATGGCCTGCCCGCCGGCGACGATGATGTTGCCGCGCTGGGTCGCGTACTGGGCGATCTGGACCCGGCGGTTCTCCTTGCGCGTGCTGAGTTCCTGGGCCTGGACGTACTGGAGCCAGTTGGTCCGGATCAGCAGCGCGAGGATGAGCAGCCCGCAGAAGATCGAGATGCGGCGCAGGGGCTTGTTCATGACGGGCGGACCACCTGGGTCATCTCGGAGTCGGGGGACGGTGCCGGGGCCGGTGCGGGGCGGCGTGCGGTGTCGCTGATCCGGATGAGGATCCCGATGAGGGCCCAGTTGGCGAGGACGGACGATCCGCCGGACGCGAGGAAGGGCATGGTCATGCCGGTGAGCGGGATGAGGCCCATGACCCCGCCGGCGACGACGAAGATCTGGAGGGCGAAGGCGCCGGACAGGCCGATCGCGAACAGCTTGCCGAAGGGGTCGCGGGCGGCGAGGGCGGTGCGCACGCCGCGCTCGATGATCAGGCCGTAGAGCAGCAGGAAGGCCATGACCCCGGCCAGGCCGAGCTCTTCGCCGACGGTGGAGAAGATGAAGTCGGAGTTGGCGGCGAAGCCGATGAGGTCGGAATTGCCCTGGCCCCAGCCGGTGCCGAGGACGCCGCCGGAACCGAAGCTCATGATCGACTGGCCGACCTGCTCGCAGGCGCCCGACTTGGAGTAGCAGGCGAAGGGGTCGAGCCAGGCGGTGACACGGGCCTTGACGTGGCTGGCGGTGGCGCCGACGACGGCCGCGCCGCCGACGCTCATGAGCAGGCCGATGACGATCCAGCTGGTGCGCTCCGTGGCCACGTACAGCATGATCACGAACATGCCGAAGAAGAGCAGCGAGGTGCCGAGGTCGTTCTCGAAGACGAGGACGAGCAGGCTCATCGCCCAGATCATCAGGATCGGGCCGAGGTCGCGGCCGCGCGGCAGGTAGAGGCCCATGAAGCGGCGGCTGGCCAGGGCCAGGGCGTCGCGCTTCACCATCAGGTAGCCGGCGAAGAAGATGGCGATGACGATCTTCGCGAACTCGCCGGGCTGGATGGAGAAGCCGGCGACGCTGATCCAGATCTTGGCGCCGAAGACGTCGGCGCCCAGGCCCGGGATCACCGGGAGGATCAGCAGGACCAGGGCGGCGGCCATCGAGATGTACGTGAACCGCTGGAGCGTGCGGTGGTCCTTGAGCAGCAGCAGCACGCCGGCGAACAGGGCGATGGCCACCGCCGTGTACATCATCTGGCGCGGTGCGGACTCGGAGAAGGTGCCGAAGCTGCGCTTGGCCAGGTTCTGGAGCCGCTCCGACTGGTCGAGCCGCCAGATCAGGACGCAGCCGAGCCCGTTCAGGAGGGTGGCGATCGGCAGCAGCAGCGGGTCGGCGTACTTGGCGTAGCGCCGGACGACGAGGTGGGCGATGCCGGCGAGGACGGCGAGGCCGCCACCATAGGCGACCATGCCGGGCGGCAGCTTGCCGTGGATCGACAGGCCCACGTTGGCGTAGGCGAAGATCGGGATGACCACGGCGAAAACGAGCAGCAGGAGCTCGGTGTTCCGCCGGCTCGGCAGCTCGATGGCGCCGATGGTGGTCGTGTTGGTGACAACGCTCATGGTGTGGCAGGCCCCCTGTGCCCGCGTGTGACTACTGCTTTTCGCACTGGCCCACCAGCTGCTGCTCTGCGGCAGTCAGGGTGGGGCCGGGTGTCTGGCTGTTCTGCGCCTCGGCGACTCGGCGCTCCTCGTCCTTCTTGCAGGCCGAGACCTGGACGCCGAGTTCGTCGACCTTCTGGCGGGCGCTGGCGAGGCTGGTCTCGCTGATGGTGGCCTCGACCTGCTTGCGCTTGAAGGGCGGCAGGTACTTCAGTTCGATCTCGGGGCGGTCGGTCTCCACCTGGGAGAGCTCCAGCGGGCCGAGCTTCTGGCTGATGCCGCGGAACAGTGCGACGTGGTTGTCCTTGACGCCGATGTAGTACTGGGTCTGGGTCCACCGGTGGGCGGCGTAGAGGCCGCCTCCGACGACCCCGGCCACGAGCAGCAGGATCAGCGTGCGGGTGGTCCACTTGCGCCCTTTGCTGCGGCGCCTGCGGGGGTTGTCGTACGTGTCGTCGAAGCGGGCCTCGTCGTCGTACGGGTCGGGTTCGCCGAAGCTGCCGTACGCGCCGCCCCCCTGGCTCTGGTCGGGGTATCCGTAGCCGGGGGCCTCGCCGCTGCCCGGGGGCCCGAAGGCACCGGCGGGCGGGGGAACCTGGCGGCCCAGGCCCGCGGCGCGGCCGGCCGGGGTCTGCATGGCGTTGCCGCCGTCGAAGAGCTGGTGCTGGTTCTCGGCGACCGCGCCGACGACGACCGGGGTGTCGCTCAGCTGGGCGGCGAGGGTGTCCCCGCTGTCGGTGTCGAGGACGTCGGCGACGATGCAGGTGATGTTGTCGGGTCCGCCGCCGCGCAGGGCGAGCTGGATCAGGGCCTGCACGGTCTCGTGCGGGCCGTGGTAGTCGGCGAGGGTCTCCTCCAGGGTCTGGTGGGAGACGACGCCGGAGAGCCCGTCGGAGCAGATCAGGTAGCGGTCGCCGGCGCGGACCTCGCGGATCGAGAGGTCGGGTTCGACGGTGTCACCGCTGCCCAGCGCGCGCATCAGCAGGGAGCGCTGCGGGTGGGTGGTGGCTTCCTCTTCGGTGATGCGGCCCTCGTCGACGAGCCGCTGCACCCAGGTGTGGTCCTGGGTGATCTGGGTGAGGACGCCGTCGCGGAGCAGGTAGGCGCGGGAGTCGCCGACGTGGACGAGACCGAGGCGCTGGCCGGTCCACAGGAGGGCGGTCAGGGTGGTGCCCATGCCTTCGAGCTGGGCGTCCTCCTCGACCATCACGCGTAGCTGGTCGTTGGCGCGCTGCACCGCGGTGGCGAGGGAGGTCAGGATGTCGGAGCCCGGGACGTCGTCGTCGAGCTGCACGAGCGAGGAGATCACCTCGGAGCTGGCGACCTCGCCGGCGGCCTGGCCGCCCATGCCGTCGGCGACCGCGAGGAGACGGGGGCCGGCGTAGCCGGAGTCCTCGTTGCCCTCGCGGATCATGCCCTTGTGGGATCCGGCGGCGAACCGCAGGGACAGACTCATGCGCACCTGCCCTGTCGCCGCTGACTCCGGGTACAACCGGTCTCGAGCCACACTGCCCACCCTCCGGTCGGGAGCGCGCTCGGGTCCGGTCCCCGGGAGGGACGGACTGCCGCGGCTCGCTCGCTCCGCTCGCTCATTCTCGTACTACTTCCGCAGCTCGATGACGGTCTTGCCGATGCGGATCGGGGCGCCCGGCGGAATGGGCGTCGGGGTGGTCAGCCGGGTCCGGTCGAGATACGTGCCGTTGGTGGACCCGAGATCCTCGACGATCCACTGGCCGTCACGGTCGGGGTAGATCCTGGCATGGCGGCTGGAGGCGTAGTCGTCGTCCAGCACGATCGTGGAGTCGTGGGCGCGGCCCAGCGTGATCGTCTGGCCGGCGAGGGCCACCGTGGTGCCGGTGAGGGTGCCCTCGGAGACCACGAGCTTGGTGGGCGCTCCGCGGCGCTGGCGCTGCTGCGGGGGCGCGGCCTGCTGGCGGCCGCCCTGCTGCGGGGCGCCGGCGCCGCCGCCGCGGCGCGAGCCGCGCTGCGTGACGCGCGTCCCGAACAGGTCGCTGCGGATGACCTGGACGGCCACGATGACGAACAGCCACAGAACGGCCAGGAAACCCAACCGCATGACCGTCAGGGTCAGCTCTGACATTGCCCCCGCTTCACCCTTCGGCTTGCCGGTAAATGATGGTGGTGCTGCCCACGACGATCCGCGAGCCGTCGCGGAGCGTAGCGCGGGTGGTGTGCTGCCCGTCCACCACGATGCCGTTGGTGGACCCGAGATCCTGGATCGTCGAGGGCGTTCCGGTCCGGATCTCACAGTGCCGGCGGGATACGCCGGGGTCGTCGATCCGCACGTCCGCCTCGGTGCTCCGACCGAGGACGAGCGTGGGGCGGGAAATCTGGTGGCGGGTGCCGTTGATCTCGATCCAGTGGCGCCGCGGGGCGCCGCCGGCCGGGGCGGGGGCCGGTCCGCTGCCGGCCGGCCGGCGCACGGGCGGGCCCGGGGGCGGCCCGGCGGGCATGGGCGGGGCGGCGACCGGGGGGTATCCGTAGCCGCCCTGCTGGCCCTGGGGGGCCTGGGGCTGCGGCTGGGAGGTGCTGGAGGCGAGGGTGCGGCTGCGGACCCGGTAGAGACCGGTGTCGAGGTCCTCGGCCTTCTCCAGGTGCACCTTGATCGGACCCATGAAGCTGTAGCGCTGCTGCTTGGCGTAGTCGCGGACGAGGCCCGCGAGCTCGTCGCCCAGCTGGCCGGAGTACGGGCTGAGGCGTTCGTAGTCGCCGGTGCTGAGCTCGACGATGAAGTCGTTGGGGACGACCGTCCGCTCGCGGTTCCAGATCGTGGCGTTGTTGTCGCACTCCCGCTGGAGCGCGCCGGCGATCTCGACGGGCTGGACCTCGGACTTGAACACCTTGGCGAAGGTGCCGTTCACCAGACCTTCGAGTCGCTGCTCGAAACGCTTCAGGACTCCCATGGGGCACCTCCTCCGTCGTTGTCGCCCTGTACTGCTTACTGATCGTATCCACGCGTGGCGGATTCGGCTGGTTCCCCACAGGTCCTGTGTGCAGGAGTGTTGGTCCTCACAAGGGATCGTAGGGGCGCCCGGGGGACAGTGTCCCGCACCGGGAGTGCGGTGCGGGAGGGGCCCGTCGGGGCGGGGCCGCGGGGTGCGGGGAAAGCGATGTGATTCCACCCCCTGCGACGTGCTAATGTTTCGACGTCGCCAGGGGAACGGCCCGAAAGGGAAGAGCCACTGGGACGCTGCTCGGGCGAGTGGCGGAACGGCAGACGCGCTGGCTTCAGGTGCCAGTGTCCTTCGGGACGTGGGGGTTCAAATCCCCCCTCGCCCACATCGACGAAACGGTCGTCATCGCGAAAGCGGTGGCGGCCGTTTCGCTTTGGCGTTCCACGTCGTGCCGGTGTCCCTCCTGTGCCGGTCCCGCGGGGGCGCCCAAGATTTTTTTCTTCTCCTCCGTCGGGCCGGTCGACTGTCATCCCCCGCTGCCTCCGCGGTGGTTGACTCCCCGCAGGACGTCCCGGACGCCGATCACGGGCGGCGGGCGCCGAGTTGGCGCGTTTTCCGGTGTGACGCGGGTCTCATCCGGACGACTTTCGTCGGAAGGGCCCGCGACGAAAGAGAGCTGTCCGGGCCGGACGTCGGTGTCTAGGGTCGGGCGCGTGGATGCGAAGGCGAGAGCGCGGGCCGGCTGGGACTGGCTGAGGGGGCCCGAGCCCTGGACCCGGCGGATGCTGGCGGGGGACCTGGCGATCGCGGGGGTGCTGGCCCTGCTCGGCCTGGGCGTGGAGGAGCTCGACCACGGCGGTGTGCGGCGGATGTTCGCCGGCGCCACGGTCGTGGTGGTGCTGACCCTGCTGCGGCGCCGACTGCCGGTGGCGACCTTGGTGGTGGGCGCCGCGGTGTCCCCGTTCCTGCCCGGGACACTGCTGGTCACGAGCCTGCTGGGCTGGTCGGCCGGGCGACGGATCATCGGGGTCGGCCGGGCGCTGGGCGCCTTCACCGTGGCCTTCCTCGCAGAGGTCGGGCTCAGCGTGGTGCAGCAGTGGGCGCAGATGCGGCCCGTGCTGGTGATCGTCTTCTCGACGCTGATGTTCCTGGCGACGACGGTGATGCCGGGCCTGGCCAGCCGGTACTGGTCGCAGCGCCGGACCCTGCTGCGGGCGCTCCAGGAACGCAACGCCCAACTGATGCGGGAGCGGGCGATGGTCGCCGGGCAGGCCCGGCTGCGGGAGCGCCAGCGCATCGCCCAGGACATGCACGACAGCCTCGGCCACCAGCTCGCCCTGATCTCCGTCCACACCGGTGCGCTGGAGGTGGACCCGGCGCTCACCGACCGGCAGCGGGAGGCCGTGGGGGTGCTGCGGCAGGCCTCGGTCGCGGCCATGCACGAGCTGCGCGAGGTGGTCGGCATCCTGCGGGACGGGGTGGAGGCCCCGGCTCCCGTGGAGGAGGCGCAGCCCGCGGCGCGCGGTGTGGCCGGGATCGGGGGGATCGTCGATGCGGCGCGCAGCGCGGGGACCGACGTACGGATGAGCACGTCGGGGCGGCCGAGGCCGCTGGTCGCCGCGTGCGATCACGCGGCGTACCGGATCGTGCAGGAGGCCCTGACGAACGCGTACAAGCACGCGTCGGGGTCGTCGATCTCGGTGGAGCTGCGGTACGAGGACGACTCGCTGGTCGTGGAGATCGCCAACGGGCCGGGGCAGGGGACGGGGCCCGGCGAGGTGGTCTCGGGCGGCCAGGGGCTGACGGGGCTGCGGGAGCGGGCGCGGCTCGTCGGCGGGATGGTGCACGCGGGGGCCACCGAGGACGGCGGCTTCCGGGTGGCCGGGGTGCTGCCCTACGGGGCGGAGCCGGCCGGGGCGGAGGAGGTCGCCGACGACTTCCAGCAGCAGACGCAGGGGCCCGGGCCCGGGGGCGGGCCGCCGATGGACTGGGCGGCGGTGGACCGTGAGCTGACCGTGCGCCGGCGCAGCCGGACCGGTGGGATGGCGCTCGGCTGCGGGATCGCCGTGGCGGCGGTGGTGCTGCTGGTGATCGTGGTCGGGGCCTTCCTCGTGCTGCTGGTGGGCTCGGTGAACGAGTCGATGATCAGCAGGGCCGAGTACGAGCGGGTGCAGGTGGGCGAGTCGGAGGAGGCGGTCCGCGCCCGGCTGCCCGAGGGCGAGGGCTTCCTGACCACCGGCATGGAACGCCGGGGCCCGGAGCGGCCCCAGGGGGCGCAGTGCCTGGCGCTGCTGTCGAGCGAGGACTCGGGTCTGTCCACCGATACCGTTTTCCGGTTCTGCTTCAAGGACGGCAAGCTCGTCGACAAGCAGGCGTACGAGGTCAAGCAGTAGGAGCGCGGATGACAGCCAAGGCGATCCGAGTGGTGATCGCGGACGACGAGCCGCTGATCCGGGCCGGGATCAGGATGATCCTGACCTCGGCGCCGGACATCGAGGTCGTGGCGGAGGCGGCGAACGGCCGCGAGGCCGTCGAGCTGGCCCGCGGGCACGCGCCAAACGTCGTGCTGCTGGACATCCAGATGCCGGTGATGGACGGGCTGAGCGCGCTCGAAGAGCTGGGCCGGGCGGCTCCCGAGGTGCGGGCGCTGATCCTCACCACCTTCGGGGAGAAGGAGAACGTGCTGCGTGCGCTCCGGCAGGGCGGCGCGGGCTTCCTGCTCAAGGATTCGGCGCCGGGAGAGCTGATCGGCGCGGTCCGGGCCGCGGCCAACGGCGATGCGTACCTCTCTCCGGGGGCCACCCGGCATGTGGTGGACCAGCTCGCCGCGGGGCCGGGCCCGGGGCGCGCCGAGGGCCGGCACGGGATCTCCCCCGTGGAGGCGCGGGGACGGGTCGCCGGGCTGAGCGAGCGGGAGCGCGGGGTGCTGGCGCTGCTGGGGGAAGGGCTGTCGAACGCGGACGCCGGCCGTCGCCTCCACATGAGCGAGGCGACGGTGAAGACCTACGTCAGCCGGATCCTGGCGAAGCTGGGATGCGAGAACCGGGTGCAGGCCGCCCTGCTGGCCAGGGACGCCGGGCTCTAGGTACCGTCGGGCCGCATTGATGATGTTGGCCATCATGCGGGCGGTGTTGGCCTGGAACACGAGGGTGGGGGCGGCAGGGCATGGCGGCTGTGATGGACGAACTCGCGGTGGTGGCGGCGGCGAGAGCTGCGGCGGCGCCGGTACCGGCGGGTGGGGGGCGGATACCGGCCGTCGAGGGGTTCGCCCCCCGGGTGGTCGCCGGATCGCCCAAGGAGGCGGGCAAGGCGCTGCGCACGCGCGTGCCGCGGTCGGCCCACGCACGCTTCGAGGCACCGGCCAGGCGGCCGGACGCGGTGCGCGCGGTGGAGGAGTCCAACGTCGGCCGGGTCGCCGAACTGGCGCCGATACGGGTGGGCCGGATGGCGGCGAACCCCTTCGCGTTCCTGCGCGGGTCGGCCGGGCTGATGGCGCACGACCTGTCCGGCGGACCGGTGACCGGCGTCGGCGCGCAGATCTGCGGAGACGCCCACGCGGCGAACTTCGGGCTGTACGGGGATGCGCGCGGCCGGCTCGTCATCGACCTCAACGACTTCGACGAGACCGTCTTCGGTCCATGGGAGTGGGACCTGAAGCGGCTGGCGACCTCCCTGGTGCTGGCCGGCCGGGTGGCCGGCGCAGACGAGGACACCTGCCGGGCCGCGGCGCTCGATGCGGTGGGTGCCTATCGCCGGACCATGCGGCTGCTGGCCAAGCTGCCGGCCCTGGACGCCTGGAACGCCATCGCGGACGAGGAGCTCGTCTCGCACACCGATGCGCGGGATCTGCTGGGCACCCTGGAGCGGGTCTCGGAGAAGGCCCGCAACAACACCTCGGCCCGGTTCGCCGCCAAGTCGACCGAGATCGGTCCCGACGGGGGCCGGCGCTTCGTCGACGCCCTGCCGGTGCTGCGCAGGGTCGGCGACGGCGAGGCGGCGGCCGTCGCGGCCTCGCTGGGCCCGTACCTGCACACGCTCCAGGGGGACCGGCTGCCGCTGCTGGCCCGGTACGCGATCCACGACGTGGCCTTCCGGGTGGTGGGCACCGGCAGCGTCGGTACCCGCTCGTACGTGGTGCTGCTGCTCGACCACCGGGGCGAGCCCCTGGTGCTCCAGGTCAAGGAGGCCCGGCCTTCGGTCCTGCTGCCGTACCTGCCGGCGCTGGGCTTCGTCTCCCCGCCCGAGGAGCACGAGGGCCGCCGGGTGGTGGCCGGCCAGAAGCGGATGCAGGTGGTCTCCGACATCCTGCTGGGCTGGACCACCGTCGAGGGGCGGCCGTACCAGGTGCGGCAGTTCCGCAACCGCAAGGGCAGCGTGGACCCGGCGGCGCTGACGGCCGACCAGATCGACGACTACGGGCGCATGACCGGCGCCCTGCTGGCCCGCGCGCACGCCCACAGCGCCGATCCGCGGCTGCTCGCCGGGTACTGCGGGAAGAACGACGAGCTGGACGAGGCCATGGCCACGTTCGCGGTGGCCTACGCGGACCGGAGTGAGGCCGACCACGCCGTGCTGGTCGCCGCGGTGCGCAATGGGCGGATCGCGGCGGAGGCCGGGGTCTGAGCCCTGCCCCGGCCCGGGGAGAGATGTTTCACGTGAAACCGTGCGAGAGCGGGTAAGACCGCGGGAAACCGTGTTCCACGTGAAACATCGGCCCCCGCCGCACCGGGCTTAGTCTGGCCGGGTGAGCGAGCAGCAGACCGAAGAGACCGTCCCCGGCGACGAGCGTCCCGAGGCCCGCCTGGAGCGGGCCGTGCGGGCCGCCGAGCAGGCGCTGATCGAGTTCGAGATCGCGGTGGAGACCTTCCGCGTGGAGGTGGAGAACTTCTCCCGCCTGCACCACCAGAAGCTCGGCCCGATGTACTCGCGGCTCGACGAACTGGACGCCCTGATCGCCGAGGCGAAGGCGGCGCGCAGCGGTGATGCCGAGGATCTGCGGCGGGCGCGCGAGGCGCGGTCGCTGGTGATGCCGATGCCGGGAGTGGACGAGCTGTTCCACGACTGGCTGGACTCCGAGGGCATGTCCGACGACGCCTCCGCGATGCTCACCGAACGGCCGGTGCGGCCGCCGGAGCGGGTGCGGCCCTCGGAGGAGGTGCGCCGGCTCTACCGGGAGCTGGTCCGCCAGGCGCATCCCGACCTCGCGCAGGACGAGGCCGAGCGGGAGCGGCGCGATGCGTTCATCGCGCGGGTCAACGCGGCGTACGGGCGCGGTGACGAGCAGGTGCTGCGGGCGCTGGCCGAGGAGTGGGCGGCGGGTCCGGTGCCGGAGGCCGTACGGCGGCTGAACGAGAGCGAGGAGCTGTACGCCCGGCTGGAGTGGCTGGCCCAGCGCAAGGAGCTGCTGGCGGCGGTCGCCCGGGAGCTGGAGGACAGTGCGATCGGGTCGATGCTGAGGATGGCACCGGAGGATCCCGACCGGCTGCTGGAGGAGATCGCGGAGCAGCTGCTCGGGCAGGTGGCCGAGCGCGAGGCCGAGCTTGAGGCCATCGCCGCGCAGTGATCTCCCGGTGCGGGGCGCCGTGGGGGCCGTGTCCCGGGGGCGGTGTCCGATAGGTTGGGTGGGAGATCCGTGATGAGAGAAGGCGACGTATGAACTTCGGGCCGCTTCCCTCGGTGGACGCCGCCGCGGTGCCCTCCGAAGGCTTTGTGCTGGACGTCCGCGAGGACGACGAATGGGCTGCCGGCCATGTGGAAGGCGCTCTGCACATCCCGATGAGCGACTTCGTCGCCCGGTTCGGTGAGCTGGCGGAGGTCGTCGAGGACGGCCGCCGCGTGCACGTGATGTGCCGGGTCGGCGGGCGCTCCGCGCAGGTGACCCAGTACCTGGTGCGCCAGGGCATCGACGCGGTCAACGTCGACGGCGGGATGCAGGCCTGGGACGGTGCCGGGCGCCCGATGGTCTCCGCCACCGGGAACCCGGCCTTCGTGCTCTGAGGGCCTGGGCGAGGCGCCCGGGCGGGGATCAGGCGAGGGGGTGGGCGGCCAGGAGGTCGCCCAGGGCCTCCTCGTGCGCTGCGGCCGG
This sequence comes from Streptomyces sp. NPDC006326, assembly GCF_040612915.1. NCBI lineage: Bacteria > Bacillati > Actinomycetota > Actinomycetes > Kitasatosporales > Streptomycetaceae > Streptomyces > Streptomyces sp. NPDC006326. The sequence goes on from NZ_JBEXRC010000002.1 coordinate 266,254, forward strand.
GCCGAGCTGGAGTTCCAGCTGTTTGGCCCAGGCGTGGTAGCGGTGCAGGGGGTAGTCGGTGTCGGCACCGAAGCCGCCGTGCAGGTGCTGGGCCGTCTGTACGACCCGGCGCACCCCCTCCGAGGCCCATATCTTGGCGACCGCGACATCGCCGGCGACCGGCAGCGGGCCGCCCGCTGCGCCGGTCGCCGCATCGAGCCGCCAGGCGGCCTGCCAGAGGGTGACCTCCATGGCGCGCAGGTCGATGTAGCGGTCGGCGGCCTGGACGGCCACGGCCTGGAAGGTGGCCACCGGGAAGCCGAACTGCTCGCGTTTGCCGGTGTACTCGCCGGTCATGCCGAGGACGCGCTCGCCGAGGCCCAGCGCCAGTGCGCAGGTCCCCGTGGTGAGCAGCCGGCGGAGGTGCTCCCAGGCTTCCGGGGCCTCGATGAGGTGGGTTCCGGGCACCCGCACCCCGTCCAGGACGAGTTGGGCCAGCCGTTCCCCGCTGGTGGAGAACTGGTCGGCCAGGGAGAGTCCTCCGGTGGACCGGGGGACCAGCGCGAGGACGGCCTCCCCCTCGCCGGTGTGGGCCGGTACGGCGATCCAGTCGGCGCCGTGCGCCCAGGGGACCGCGGTCTGCACCCCGTCGAGGACCCACCCGCCGCCCTCGTGACGGGCGGTGACGGCGAGTTCGGCCGGGTCGTGCCCGCTGCGGCCCTGGGCGGCGGCGGTGAGGACCAGGCTTCCGCGCCCTGCGCCGGGCAGCAGGGCGGCGGCCAGTTCGGGGCTGCCGTGGGCCTGGACGGCCATGGCGGTGGCGCAGTGCTCCAGGAGCGGCACCCGGGCCAGTACCTTCGCGGCCTCGCGCAGCACCAGGCACAGGGCGATGGTGTCGAGTCCGGCCCCGCCGTGCTCCTCGGCCAGCACCAGGCCCAGCAGGTCCGACGCGGCGAGCTTGGCCCACAGGGGCCGGTCGAAGTCGTCGGCGACCGCCCCCGGGGTGAGCGCGGGGCTGGGCACGCCGTCCGGGGCGACGTCCGTGAAGACGGCCTTGGCCGCCTCGACGGCGGCCTGCTGCTCCTCGGTGAAGGTGAAGTCCACTGCCAGTCCTCCCGCGCACACCGGAACCCGTTCTGTTCTGACGGTGCGTCAAGATAGAACAGCTTCCCGTAAATGCCCAGGGGCGGGAACGGCAGCCCGACCAGCGGTCCGTGCCCGTCGGTCAGCGGTCGAAGTCGATCTCCACCTCGTCCGTCACCGGGTGCGACTGGCAGGCCAGCACGAACCCGGCCTCCGTCTCCTCCGCCTCCAGCGCGAAGTTCCGGTCCATCCGGACCTCGCCCCGCACCACGAAGGCCCGGCAGGTGCCGCACACCCCGCCCTTGCAGGCGTACGGGGCGTCGGCGCGGTTGCGCAGGACCGCGTCGAGCAGGGATTCCCCCTCACGGACCGGCCAGGTGCCGGAGCGGCCGTCGAGGCGGGCGGTGACCTGCCCGCACGATGCCGCCGCGGCCGCGGACGCCGCCGCGGGAGCCGGCACCGTGGCGTCCTCGACGTGGAAGACCTCCTCGTGGATCCGGTTCCGGCCGACCCCGAGCGCGCCCAGCGCCTGCTCCGCGCCCAGCACCAGCCCGTACGGGCCGCAGAGGAACCAGCCCGTCACCTCCGCGACCGGCAGCAGGGCCGGCAGCAGGGACTTCAGCCGCTCCTCGTCCAGGCGCCCGGACGGCAGTCCGGCCTCCTGCTCCTCCCGGGACAGCACCGTCACCAGCTGGAAGCGGTCCGGGTAGCGGTCCTTGAGGTCGGCGACCTCCTCCAGGAACATCGTCGAGGCCGCCGTACGGTCGCTGCGGACCAGGCAGAACCGGGCGTCGGGCCGCGCCGCCAGCAACGAGGCCGCGATCGACAGCACCGGCGTGATCCCGCTGCCGCCGACGATCGCCGCATAGTGCCCGGCGTCCGGGGCGGCGGCGGGGTCCAGTACGAACCGGCCGGCCGGGACCATCACGTCGAGCACGTCCCCGGCCGCGACCTCCTTGTGCGCGAAGGTGGAGAACTCGCCGCCCTCCACCAGCCGCACGCCGACCCGCAGCTGCGCGGGACCGGGGCCGCCGGGCTCCGGTGCGGGCGAGCAGATGGAGTAGGTGCGGCGGATCTCCACGCCCTCCGGGGTGCTGCGGCGCAGGGTGAGGTGCTGGCCGGGGGCGTGCCGGTACTCGGCGCGCAGCTCCGGCGGGACCTGCAGGGTCAGTGCCACCGAGTCGTCGGTGAGCCGGTCGACCGCCGCCACCGTCAGCCGGTGGAAGGCGCCGTGGCGCGCGGGGCGCGGGGCCACCGCAGCGGACGACGGCGCGGGCGACGGCGTGGACTCGGCCATCTACAGCTCCTTGAAGTGGTCGAACGGTTCACGGCAGGCGGTGCAGCGGCGCAGCGCCTTGCATGCGGTGGAGGAGAACCGGCTGAGCAGCTCGGTGTCGGTCGAGCCGCAGTGGGGGCAGCGGACCGAGAGGATCAGCGGGACCGGCCCGCCCGCCGCGTGCGGACGGGGCGGGGCGATGCCGAACTCGGCGAGCTTGCGGCGTCCTTCGGCGCTGATGTCGTCGGTCGACCAGGCGGGGGACAGGACCGTGCGCACCCGGACGTCCGCCATGCCGTGGTCGGTCAGGGCCCGCTCGATGTCGGCGGACATGGCCTCGATGGCGGGGCAGCCGGTGTAGGTGGGGGTGAGGGTGACCTCGACGTGGCCGTCCTCCTGCACCCGCACCCCGCGCAGCACGCCGAGCTCGGCGAGGGTGAGGACGGGCAGCTCCGGGTCCGGGACGGAGCCGGCGAGCTCGGCCAGCTCCGCCTCCAGGCGGGTCGAACCCTCGTGCGGTGCGGCGGTCTGCGCCGGGTCCGTCACCACGATGCCCCCGGGTGGCTGCGGTGCAGGTGCTGCATCTCGGCCAGCAGCCTGCCGAACGGCTCCGTGTGCAGGCCCTCGCGGCCCGCTCCGGCCACCCAGGCCCCGGTGCGCGGCCCCGCGGGGAGCGCGAGCCCGGCCCGCTCCAGTACGTCGCCCACCGCGGCGAGCCAGCGGCCCTCCAAGGCGCTCCATTCCACCCCGTCGAGCCCCTCCACCGGCTGGAACGGCTCGCCCGTGTACTTCCACAGCCCGTCCAGGGCGGCCCGGATCCGGCGGTGGCTCTCCTCGGTCCCGTCGCCGAGCCGCAGGGTCCACTGCTCGGCGTGGTCGCGGTGGTACGCGGTCTCCTTGACGGCCTTGGCGGCGAGGGCGGCGAACGGGCCGTCCCCGGCGGCGAGTTCCGCGTAGAGCTCGTGCTGGTAGAAGGAGAAGTACAGCTGCCGGGCGATGGTGTGGGCGAAGTCGCCGTTGGGCTGCTCGACCAGCTGGAGGTTGCGGAAGGACCGCTCCTCGCGCAGGAAGGCGAGCTCGTCCTCGTCGCCGGCCATGGACAGCAGGACGCGGGCCTGGCCGAGCAGGTCGAGCGCGATGTTGGCGAGGGCGACCTCCTCCTCCAGGACCGGGGCGTGACCGGCCCACTCGCCGAGGCGGTGGGAGAGGATCAGCGCGTCGTCCCCGAGCGCGAGGGCGGCCGCGTGGGTGACGTCGGTGCTGGTCACAGGTGGCTCACCCCCTCGGGGATGTCGTAGAAGGTGGGGTGGCGGTACGGCTTGTCGGCGGACGGCTCGAAGAACGGGTCCCGCTCGTCGGGCGAGGAGGCGGTGATCTCGGTGGAGGGCACCACCCAGATCGAGATGCCCTCGCCGCGCCGGGTGTAGAGGTCGCGGGCATTGCGCAGGGCCATTTCCGCATCGGGTGCGTGCAGGCTGCCCGCGTGCGTGTGCGAGAGGCCGCGGCGCGAGCGCACGAACACCTCCCACAGTGGCCAGTTCTGCGTCATACCCCTGCCTCCTCGTTCACGTTCTGGTGGGCGTTCCCGCCCGGGGCTCCGGTGCGGCCCTCGGGCTCCGGCGCGTGCTTGCGCGCATACGCCGCGGCTGCCTCGCGGACCCAGGCGCCTTCCTCGTGGGCCCGGCGCCGCTGGCCGATCCGCTGCTCGTTGCACGGGCCGTTGCCCTTCAGCACGTCCCAGAACTCGGCCCAGTCGATCGGGCCGAAGTCGTAGTGCCCGCGCTCCTCGTTCCACTTGAGGTCCGGGTCGGGCAGGGTCAGGCCCAGCGCCTCAGCCTGCGGCACGGCGATGTCCACGAAGCGCTGGCGCAGCTCGTCATTGGAGTGCCGCTTGATCCGCCACGCCATCGACTGCGCGGAGTGCGCCGACTCGTCGTCGGGCGGGCCGAACATCATCAGCGAGGGCCACCACCAGCGGTCGACCGCGTCCTGCGCCATGGCGTGCTGCGCCTCGGTGCCCTTGGAGAGGGTCATGAGGAGCTCGAAGCCCTGGCGCTGGTGGAAGGACTCCTCCTTGCAGATCCGGACCATGGCGCGCGCGTACGGCCCGTACGAGCAGCGGCAGATCGGCACCTGGTTGGTGATCGCCGCCCCGTCCACGAGCCAGCCGATCGCACCGACGTCGGCCCAGGTCAGGGTGGGGTAGTTGAAGATCGAGGAGTACTTCTGCTTGCCGGAGTGGAGCTTGTCGAGCAGCTCGTCGCGACTGGTGCCGAGGGTTTCGGCGGCGCTGTAGAGGTACAGCCCGTGCCCGGCCTCGTCCTGGACCTTGGCCATCAGGATGGCCTTGCGGCGCAGCGAGGGCGCCCGGGTGATCCAGTTGGCCTCCGGCTGCATGCCGATGATCTCGGAGTGGGCGTGCTGGGCCATCTGGCGTACGAGCGAGGCCCGGTACTCCTCGGGCATCCAGTCGCGCGGCTCCACCCGCTCGTCCGCGGCCACGGCCGCGTCGAAGGCTGCCGCGAGCTGTGCCCCGAGGTCAGCCCCGAGGCCCGTGTCCTGCCCCGTTTCCGGGGTCACTGCCACCATCCCGGCCCCCTGCCAGAGTCTTCGTTGACCGCCCGACCGACCGATCGTTCGGTTCGTCCTCTTCAATGGTGAGACGAGGGCCCGTAGGGTGTCAACCTCTGTGGTCAACCGTGTGGTCGCCGGACGGGACGGGGCGGGATGGTTTCGAACGAGCGCGAGGCCGCGGAACGGGTCGTTCCGACGGTCGCCCCGCCGGGCGATTCCCCGGGCGGGCCCTCCCCGGACGCGTCACCGGACGCGTCACCGGACCCATCCCCCGACGCGTCCCGCCACCCGTCCCCCGGCCCGCCGCCCGCCGGTGCTCCGGCGCGGGCCGCCGGGATCGCCGGGCTGTCCGCCCCCTATCGGGTCCTCGCGGCCCTCGCGGCGGCGGTCGTGGCCCTCGCCGCCTGCACCCACCTGGCCCTGGTCTTCCTGCACGTCGCCCCCGCCAACACCGTCAGCAAGCGGCACGCGGAGGCGATCGACGACTGGATCTACCCCGAGTTCGAGCAGAACTGGAAGCTCTTCGCCCCCAACCCGCTCCAGCAGAACATCGCCGTCGAGGTCCGCGCGGAGACCCGGACGGCCGGCGGCGCGGTGGTCACCGGCAGCTGGCGCGACCTGTCCGCCGAGGACGGCGCGGCCATCCGGCACCGCCTGCTGCCGAGCCACACGCGGCAGAACGAGCTGCGCCGGGCCTGGGACTTCTACACCAGTTCCCACGACGAGGACGAGAAGCCGTCCGGCGAACGCGGCGAGCTCTCGGAGCAGTACCTGCGGCGGATCGCGCTGGAGCGGCTGACCGCCCCCGGGGGAGGCGCGGCGGAGGGCGAGATCGTGCGGATCCAGCTGCGCTCGGCGACGCGGGCGGTGGCCGCGCCCAAGTGGAGCGACGAGACGACGGACACGCAGACGTACTACCGGGAGCTGCCGTGGTGGACGGTGTGAGGCGCCCGGCGGAGGCCGGCCGGGCTGCGCGGGCCGCCGCCGGACGGGTGCTCGCCGAGGTCACGGGGCGGGCACTGGGCCCGTACCAGAGCGCGGTGGTCCGCATCGGCTTCTCCGCGACCTGGCTGTTCTTCCTGCTGCGGGAGTTCCCCAACCGGCACGAGCTGTACGGCCCGGACGGGCCCTGGAGCTGGGAGCTGGCGCGCCGCCTGACCCACTCGAACCGGGCCTTCACGGTGCTGATGTGGTCGGACTCGGCGCTGTGGTTCGAGGCCGTGTACGCGGTGGCCCTGCTGGCGAGCGCGCTGCTGCTGCTGGGCTGGCGGACGCGGGCGATGTCCCTGCTGTTCATGGTGGGGGTGCTGTCCCTGCAGAACCGCAGTGTGTTCATGGGCGACGGCGGGGACAACGTCATCCACCTGATGGCGATGTACCTGGTGCTGACCCGGTGTGCGCAGGTGTGGTCGCTGGACGCGCGCAGGGCCCGCCGCAGCGGCTCGGCGACGGCCGGGGCGGCCGGGCCCGTGCTGTGGGCCGTGCTGGGCTCGGTGTTCGCGTACGGGGCGGTGACGGCGCGCTTCGGCTACGGCTGGCTCGCGGTCTTCGCGGCGCTGTGGGTGCTGGGCGCGGTGTGGTGGATGGTGGACCGGTACGAGCCGCAGGGAGAGGGCCGGGCGGTCCTGGACGTCCTGGCGAACGTGCTGCACAACGCCGGAATGCTGGTGATCATGGCGGAGGTCTGCCTGATCTATGCGACGGCCGGCTGGTACAAGGTCCAGGGCTCGCGCTGGCAGGACGGGACCGCGCTGTACTACCCGCTCGGGCTGGACTACTTCAGCCCGTGGCCGGGGCTGTCCTCGCTGGTGGCGGGCAGCGGGCTGGTGGTGATGGTGCTGTCGTACGGGACGGTGGTGGTGCAGGTCGCCTTCCCGTTCACCGTGTTCAACCGGCGGATCAAGAACGTGCTGCTGGCGCTGATGATGCTGGAGCACGCCGGGATCGCGGTGCTGCTGGGGCTGCCGTTCTTCTCGCTGGCGATGATCGCCGCCGACGCGGTGTTCCTGCCGACGGGGTTCCTGGTGTGGGCGGGGGGCAGGGCCGCCGGGCTCGTGCCGGCTGCTCGGCGGGACGGGGCCGCGCGGACGGCCGCGGACGGCGATCCCGTGCCTGCTCCGGCGGGGCCTTAGGGTCGGCGGTATGAGTGAGCGGGAGCAGACGGCGCGGGCGTGGCGGGAAGCCGTCGAACGGGAGGACGTGGTACTCCTCGACGGGTTCCACGCGCTGAAGCACGCCCTGCGGTTCGGGGCCCGCGTGGTGGCCGCCGTCGCCGACGACCCCGAGGCGGTACGGGCGCTCGCCGCCGAGCTGGCCCCGGACGTGGAGGCGGACGTGGCACGGCTGGTGCGCACGGCCGAGCTGCGGACGCTGCTGACCCGCAGCCACCCCACCGGCGTCGCCGCGCTGGCGGTCAGGCCGGACCGGGCCGAGGGCCGGGCGCACCTGGAGCGGATGCCGCGCACCGCGCCCGTGGTGGTGCTGGACAACCCCCGCAACCTCGGCAACGTCGGCGCCGTCGTACGGCTCGCCGCCGGCTTCGGCGCCACCGGGGTGGTGACCCGCGGCGACCTCGACCCCTGGCACCCCAACGTGGTCCGGGCCGGTGCCGGGCTGCACTACGCCACCACCGTCGACCGGGTGGAGATCGGGACCCTGCCGCAGGGTCCGCTCTACGCGCTCGACCCGGAGGGCGAGGACATCCGCGCCCTCACGCTCCCGGACGACGCCCTGCTCGCCTTCGGCTCCGAACGCCACGGCATCTCGCCCGAGCTGCGCGCCCGCGCCGACCACCTGGTGTCGCTGCCGATGCGGCCGCAGGTCTCCAGCTACAACCTGGCCACCAGCGTGGCCATGACGCTCTTCCACTGGGGCGGCCCGCACCCGGGCGGGCCGCACCCCGCGACCGCCTAGGCCTGGCGGCGGACCTCCACCACGCGGAAGCGGTTCGCGACGAACGCCCCGTCGCACAGGGCCGCATTGGCCGCCGGGTTGCCGCCGGAGCCGTGGAAGTCGGAGAAGGCCGCGGTCTGGTTGACGTAGACCCCGCCGGTGAGGTTCAGCGAGAGCTGCGCCGACTCCTCCAGGCAGACCTCCTCGATCGCCCGCTCGGTGTCCGCGGACGTCGTGTACGCGCCCACCGTCATCGCACCCTTCTCCCGCACCGTGCGGCGCAGCAGCTCCAGCGCGTCCGCGGTCGAGTCGACCGCCACCGCGAAGGACACCGGGCCGAAGCACTCCGAGAAGTAGGGAGCCTCCGCGTCCGGCTTGGAGCCGTCCAGCTTCACCATGACCGGGGTGCGCACCACCGCGCCCGGGAACTCCGGGTTCACGACCTCGCGGGACGGCAGGGCGACCTCGCCGAGGGCGGCCGCCGCCTCCAGGCGGGCCTTGACGTCCGGGTTGACCAGGGCGCCGAGCAGCGCATTGGCCCGGGCGTCGTCGCCCAGCAGGCCGCCGACGGAGGCCGCGAGGTCGGCGACGACCTCGTCGTACGTCTTGTGGCCGGCGTCGGTGGCGATGCCGTCGCGCGGGATCAGCAGGTTCTGCGGGGTGGTGCACATCTGGCCGCTGTAGAGGGACAGCGAGAAGGCCAGGTTGGAGAGCATCCCCTTGTAGTCGTCGGTCGAGTCGATGACGACCGTGTTGACGCCGGCCTTCTCCGTGTAGACCTGGGCCTGGCGGGCGTTGGACTCCAGCCAGTCGCCGAACTCCGTCGACCCGGTGTAGTCGATCAGCTTGATCTCCGGCCGGACGGCGAGGGTCTTGGCGATTCCCTCCCCCGGGCGCTCGGCCGCCAGCGCCACCAGGTTGGCGTCGAAGCCGCTCTCGGCGAGGACCTCGCGGGCGACCTGCACCGTGAGGGCCAGCGGCAGCACGGCCCGCGGGTGCGGCTTGACCAGCACCGCATTGCCGGTGGCGAGGGAGGCGAACAGGCCCGGGTAGCCGTTCCAGGTCGGGAAGGTATTGCAGCCGATCACGAGCGCGATGCCGCGCGGGACGGCGGTGAAGGTCTTGCCCAGCTCCAGCGGGTCCTTCTTGCCCTGCGGCTTGGACCAGTCGGCCCGGCCGGGAACCCGGGTCTGCTCCGCGTACGCGTACGCCACGGCCTCCAGGCCGCGGTCCTGCGCGTGGGGGCCGCCCGCCTGGAACGCCATCATGAACGCCTGGCCGCTGGTGTGCATGACCGCGTGCGCGAACTCGTGCGTCCGCGCGCTGATCCGGGACAGGATCTCGATGCAGACCAGGGCGCGCGCCTCGGGGCCGGCGTCCCGCCAGGCGCCCATCCCCTCCCGCATCGCGGGCAGCAGCACGTCAAGATCGGCGTGCGGGTACTCCACGCCCAGCTCCGGGCCGTACGGGGACACCTCGCCGCCCGTCCAGCCGTCGGTGCCGGGCTGGCCCAGGTCGAGCCGGGTGCCGTGCAGCGCCTGGAAGGCGGCGAGCCCGTCGGCCGGCGCGGTCTCGCCGTACGCCTTGGGGTGTTCGGGGTGCGGTGACCAGTAGGCGCGGCTGCGGATGGCGGCCAGCGCCTGGTCGAGGGTCGTCCGGTGCTTGGCGGACAGCTGGGGGACGGTGAGCTCGGCGGCCATCAGGGACCAACTCCTCGTTGAGCCGGGCAAGATCAGGCTGGTTCGCAGTCTGAGATCAGGCAGGGGCGGGTGAAGAAGAGCAGACTGGAGCTAGAGTAACCGAACGATCGGTCGGGACAAGAGGGCCCGCCAGACCTGTGGACAACCCGGTGCGGGAGGATCAGATCCATGACAGCAATCGAGCGGTCCCGCACTGTGGCGGTCGTCGGCGCCGGCACCATGGGCCAGGGCATCGCCCAGGTGGCCCTCCTCGCAGGTCACCGGGTGCTGATCTACGACATCAACGCCGCGCTCGCCGCCGACGGCGTCGGCATCGTCCAGGACCGCGTCGAGCGGATGGCCGCGAAGGGCCGCCTCGATCCCGCAGAGGCCGAGGACGCGGTCGGCCGGATCGGTTCGGCGCACGCGCTCGCCGATCTCGCCGACGCCGCCCTCGTGATCGAGGCCGTCGTAGAGGACGCCGGCGTCAAGCGTGCGCTCTTCGCCGCCCTCGAAGAGGTGGTGGCGCCCGAGGCCCTGCTGGCCACGAACACCTCCTCCCTGTCGGTGACCGAGCTCGCCGCGGGCCTGGGACACCCCGGCCGCTTCCTCGGCCTGCACTTCTTCAACCCGGCCCCGCTGCTCCCCCTCGTCGAGGTGGTCAGTGGTTTCGCGACCGACCCGGCCGCCGCCGACCTGGCGTACCGCACCGTGCTGGGCTGGGGGAAGACGCCGGTCCGCTGCGCCGACACCCCCGGTTTCATCGTCAACCGGATCGCCCGCCCCTTCTACGCCGAGGCCTTCGCGGTCTACGAGGAGCAGGGCGCCGACCCGGCCACCATCGACGCCGTGCTCCGCGAGTGCGGCGGCTTCAAGATGGGCCCATTCGCCCTGACCGACCTGATCGGCCAGGACGTCAACGAGGCCGTGACCCGCTCGGTGTGGGAGTCCTTCTTCCGCAGCCCGAAGTTCACGCCGTCCCTCGCGCAGCGCCGGCTGGTCCAGTCGGGCCGCCTCGGCCGCAAGTCGGGACACGGCTGGTTCCCGTACGGGCCGGACGCCGCGGCGCCGGCCCCGCACACCGCGGGTCCGGAGGAAGCCCCCGGCAAGGTGACGGTCGTCGGCGACCTCGGACCGGCCGCCGGACTGGTCGAGCTGCTGGAGGAGGCCGGGATCGCGGTCACCACCACCGAGCACGGGGGCCCGTACATCCAGCTGCCCGGGGAGGGCCAGCTCGTCCTCGCGGACGGCAAGACCTCGATCGAATTCGCCGACGTCGTCTACTTCGACCTCGCGCTCGACTACCGCGGCGCCACCCGCATCGCGCTGTCCGCCGGGGCGGACACCAGCGAGCGGACCCTCGCCGAGGCCGTCGGCCTCTTCCAGAAGCTCGGCAAGCAGGTCTCCGTCATCGGCGACGTGCCCGGCATGATCGTGGCGCGTACCGTCGCCATGCTGATCGACCTGACCGCCGACGCCGTCGCACGGGGCGTGGCGAGCGCCGAGGACATCGACACGGCGATGCGGCTCGGCGTGAACTACCCGCTGGGCCCGTCCGAATGGCACGGCCGGCTCGGCCGCGACTGGGCCTACGACCTGCTCCACCACCTCGACGAGCGCTGCCCGGGCGGCCGCTACGCGCCCTCGCTGGCGCTGTTCAAGCTCGGCTACGCGGAGGACGGCCAGGACGCGGACGAGGGGGAGGACACGGAATGACCACCGCCAAGCGGGACACGTACACCCCGGAGACGCTGCTGTCCGTGGCGGTCCAGGTCTTCAACGAGCGCGGCTACGACGGCACGTCCATGGAGCACCTCTCCAAGGCGGCGGGCATCTCCAAGTCCTCGATCTACCACCACGTCGCGGGCAAGGAGGAGCTCCTCCAGCGGGCCGTCAGCCGCGCGCTGGACGGCCTCTTCGCGGTGCTAGAGGAGCCCGGCGCGGTCCGCGGCCGGGCCGTCGAGCGGGTGGAGTACGTCACCCGGCGCACGGTCGAGGTGCTGGTCGCGGAGCTCCCGTACGTGACGCTGCTGCTGCGCGTGCGCGGCAACACGCGCACCGAGCGCTGGGCCCTGGAGCGCCGCCGCGAGTTCGACCACCAGGTCGCCGACCTCCTCAAGGCCGCCGCAGCCGAGGGCGACCTCCGCGCGGACGTGGACATCCGCCTCGCCACCCGCCTGCTGTTCGGCATGGTGAACTCCCTGGTCGAGTGGTACCGCCCGCACCCCGGCACGAGCCCGGACCAACTGGCCGACACCATCGTCCACATGGCCTTCGACGGTCTGCGCCGCACGGCGGCGTAGCCGTCCGGGCCGGGCCCGCGGCGATCGACCGAAAAAGTGTCCGAACAACCCCCGCGCGGCGGGTAGGCTGGGCCCACTCGTTCCTGAGCACGTTCAAAAATGAAAATGGGGGGGCCGGTGCGCAATCGCCGTCTCGTACTTTCCGCCGTCGCCGTGGTCACCGCGACCGGCATCGGCATGGGCCTGGTCGCGGGCACGGCCCAGGCGGCCGGCCCGGCGGCACCGGGAACCAAGGGGGTGTCGGCTCCCGCGACGGACCTGTCCGCGCTCGGTGGGGCCGACGTCAAGACCTTCCACAGCCCGAAGGAGCACTCGGTCCGCAAGGCGCTGCCGGCGGCCCAGGGCAAGGCGGCTGCCACCGCCCAGGGTGTGGACGCGGCCGCGGGCAACCCGGACCTGGGCCTCGTCCTCGACGCCCAGAGCATCTCCGCGCACGGCGTCGAGGTGCGGTCCCAGGTCCTCAGCTCCCCGGGCGCCACGCTCCACGTCACCTACGACTGGGGCGACGGGACCACCGACGCCACGAACGCCTCCCCCGGCCTGGAGGTGTCGTTCAAGCACAGCTACGCCGAGCTCGGCGCGTACAACGTCAAGGTCACCGTGACGGACGTCGCGAACCAGGCCGAGGTCGTCAACACGCTCCCGCTGTCCACGGTCGGCTCGGAGTTCACCCCGTACGCGCCGACCCGCCTCCTCGACACCCGGGACGGCATCGGAGCCCCGCGGGGGTACGTCGCCCCGTACACCTCGGTCAAGCTCCAGGTCGGCGGAAACGGCAAGATCCCCGCCGGGGTCACCGCCGTGGCCCTCAACGTCACCGTCACCAACACCGCAACCCCCGGGCACGTCACGGCGTTCCCCGGCGGCGGCACGCGTCCGACCACCTCGAACCTGAACTTCGAGGCCGGCCAGACCGTCCCGAACATGGTCGTCGTCCCGGTCGGCAAGGACGGCACCGTCGAGCTGTACAACGGCAGCTGGAAGTCGGTGGACCTGATCGCCGACGCCACGGGCTACTTCACCCGCACCGCGGCCAGCGGTTACACGCCGATGACCCCGGTCCGCGCCGTGGACACCCGCTCCGGCCTGGGCGCGCCTGCGCGCCAGGTCGCGGGCCGCAGCTCGATCGGCGTCCAGCTCGGCGGCTCGTACGTTCCCGAGCGGGCGACCGCCGTGGCGCTGAACGTGACGGTCACCAATCCGCGCGAGGACGGCCACCTGACGGCCTACCCGAGCGGCCAGCAGGCCCCGAACACCTCGAACGTGAACTTCCGGGCCGGCCAGACCGTCGCCAACTCGGTGATCGTCCCGCTCGGCTCCGACGGGCGGATCAACGTCTTCAACGGCGCCTGGGCCGGTGCCGACGTCATCGTCGACGTCGTCGGCTACTACAGCCCGGACAGCGCGGGCTCCTTCATGTCGGTGGCCCCGCACCGGATGCTCGACACCCGCTCCTGGGGCTACGGGCCGATGTACGCCCGCGGCTACATCTGGATGCCCATCTCCCACGGGGAGGAGGGCATCGCGGGCTACGTCCTCAACACCACGGTGACCAACACCAAGGACAGCGGCTTCCTGTCGGTCGCCCCCGACTCGAACACCCCGGACCAGTACGACAACGGCACCGAGGTCCCGCTGACCCGGCCCACCTCGTCCACCCTGAACTGGACGGCGGGCAAGACGGTCCCCAACCTGGTCCAGGCGAGCTCCGGCGGCGTCAACGGCGTCGTCGACTTCTGGAACCAGAGCTTCAACACCACCGACCTCATCGTCGACATCTTCGGGTACTACGAGACGAAGTGATCCACCGCTGAGTGCTCCCTGCGGGGTGAGTGCTCCGTGCGGCGCGAGCCTCCGTGCGGGGCGAGTGCTCCCTGAAGCGCCCCGGGAACGGCCCTGCCAGGCCGTCCCCGGGGCGTTTCGCGTTACTCCTCGGCGATCCCCGGGGCCCCCGCCGGGGACCCCGGGGCCAGCAGGTCGGTCTCCTCGAAGACCAGGAGGGTGCGCGTCGAGAGGACCTCCGGGATGGACTGGAGGCGGGTCAGGACCAGCTCCCGAAGGCTGCGGTTGTCCGGCGTGTGGACCAGCAGGAGGACGTCGAAATCGCCGCTGACCAGGGCGATGTGCGCCGCGCCCGGGAGCTCGCTGAGCTTCTCGCGGACCGTGCGCCAGGAGTTCTGGACGATCTTGAGTGTGATGTACGCGGAGGCGCCCTGGCCTGCCCGTTCGTGGTTGATGCGGGCCGTGAAGCCGCGGATCACCCCGTCGTCGATCAGCCGGTTGATACGGGCGTACGCGTTGGCGCGCGAGACGTGGACCTGCTCCGCCACCGAGCGTATGGACGCCCGGCCGTCCGCCTGCAGCAGTCGCATGATGGAACGGTCGATGGGGTCCAGGGGACGGGGCGGCACCTGTGGGACCGCGCCGGCGCCTCCCGGGCCCGCCGGTGCGCTACCGGCGGTAGCTCCCGCCGCGGCCATTTGTTCATCCGACATGGGCCACTGCCTCACTCTCCTGGACGTCCTGCATCCATCCCAGGGCCCCGGGGCCACTTTGTCCACAGCCTGGAGCCGCCTGTAGCCAAATTGCGCAGACAACCGAACAATCGGTTGGTGAGGGGCCTCACATCCGGGGTACCCCCTGCCCGCTTCCCACGAGGAGGTGCACGCCGCCATGACGGTCCAAGAGCTGCCCGGTGCCGGTGCGTCCCACCGCTCCACCCCGCCGCCCGCCTGGAGGCCCCGTACGGACGCCGCGCCGCTGCTCCCGGACCCCGAGCCGTACCGGGTGCTGGGCACTCCGGCCGCCGACGGGCTCGACCCCGAGCTGATGCGCCGCTGCTACGCCGAGCTGGTGCGCGGCCGCCGCTACAACGCCCAGGCCACCGCCCTCACCCGGCAGGGCCGGCTCGCGGTGTACCCCTCGACCGTCGGCCAGGAGGCCTGCGAGATCGCGGCCGCCCTGGTCCTGGAGGAGCAGGACTGGCTCTTCCCGAGCTACCGCGACACCCTCGCGGCCGTGGCGCGCGGACTCGACCCCGTCCAGGCGCTGACCCTGCTGCGCGGCGACTGGCACACCGGCTACGACCCGCACGAGCACCGCATCGCCCCGCTGTGCACCCCGCTCGCCACCCAGCTGCCGCACGCGGTGGGCCTGGCCCACGCGGCCCGGCTGCGCGGTGACGACGTGGTCGCCCTCGCCCTGGTGGGCGACGGCGGGACGAGCGAGGGCGACTTCCACGAGGCGCTGAACTTCGCGGCCGTCTGGCAGGCCCCCGTCGTCTTCCTCGTCCAGAACAACGGCTTCGCGATCTCGGTCCCGCTGGCCAAGCAGACCGCCGCCCCGACCCTCGCCCACAAGGCCGTCGGGTACGGGATGCCCGGGCGCCTCGTCGACGGCAACGACATCGCCGCCGTGCACGAGGTGCTGTCCGAGGCGGTGCGGCGGGCCCGGGCCGGCGGCGGACCGACGCTGATCGAGGCCGTCACCTACCGCATCGAGGCCCACACCAACGCCGACGACGCCACCCGCTACCGCGGCGACGCCGAGGTCGAGGCCTGGAAGGCGCACGACCCGGTGGACCTGCTGGAGCGCGAGCTGACCGCGCGCGGGCTGCTGGACGCGGAGGGCATACGGGCGGCCAAGGACGCCGCCGAGGAGATGGCGGCGACCTTGCGGGAACGGATGAACGCGGAGCCGGTCCTCAACCCGATGGACCTGTTCGAGAACGTGTACGCGCAGCAGACGGAGCGACTGCGCGAGCAGGCCGGGATGCTGCGGGCCGAGCTGGAGGCCGAAGCGGCCGAAGCGGAGGAGCAGTCGTGACGACGGTGGCGGCGAAGTCCGCGGTGAAGGCGGCGGCGAAGCCCGCGACGATGGCGCAGGCGCTCGGCCGGGCCATGCGGGACGCGATGGCCGAGGACCCGGCGGTCCACGTGATGGGCGAGGACGTCGGGACGCTGGGCGGGGTCTTCCGGATCACGGACGGCCTCGCGAAGGAGTTCGGCGAGGACCGCTGCACGGACACGCCGCTCGCGGAGGCCGGCATCCTCGGCACCGCGGTGGGCATGGCCATGTACGGGCTGCGGCCCGTCGTGGAGATGCAGTTCGACGCGTTCGCGTACCCGGCGTTCGAGCAGCTGATCTCGCACGTGGCGCGGATGCGCAACCGCACGCGGGGCGCCATGCCGCTGCCGATCACCATCCGCGTGCCGTACGGCGGCGGGATCGGCGGGGTGGAGCACCACAGCGACTCCTCCGAGGCGTACTACGTGGCCACGCCCGGCCTGCACGTGGTGACCCCGGCGACGGTCGAGGACGCCTACGGGCTGCTGCGCGCGTCGATCGCCAGCGACGACCCGGTCGTCTTCCTGGAGCCGAAGCGGCTGTACTGGTCGAAGGCGGACTGGAACCCTGAGGCGCCGGCCACCGTGCCGGGCATCGGGAAGGCGGTGGTCCGGCGGACCGGCACGAGCGCGACCCTGATCACGTACGGGCCCTCGCTGCCCGTGTGCCTGGAGGCGGCGGAGGCGGCGCGCGAGGAGGGCTGGGACCTGGAGGTCGTGGACCTGCGCTCGCTGGTCCCGTTCGACGAGGAGACCGTCGTGGCGTCCGTACGGCGTACGGGGCGCGCGGTGGTGGTGCACGAGGCGAACGGCTTCGCCGGACCGGGCGCGGAGATCGCCGCCCGCATCCAGGAGAAGTGCTTCCACCACCTGGAGGCGCCGGTGCTGCGGGTGACGGGCTTCGACATCCCGTACCCGCCGCCGATGCTGGAGAAGCACCACCTGCCCGGCGTCGACCGGATCCTGGACACCGTGGCCCGCCTGCAGTGGGAGAACTGATGCCCCAGGTAATGGAGTTCAAGCTCCCCGACCTCGGGGAGGGCCTGACCGAGGCCGAGATCGTCCGCTGGCTGGTCGCGGTGGGCGATGTCGTCGCCGTCGACCAGCCGGTGGTCGAGGTCGAGACGGCCAAGGCGATGGTGGAGGTTCCGTGCCCCTACGGCGGTGTGGTCACCGCCCGCTTCGGGGAGGAGGGCACGGAACTCCCCGTCGGAGCACCGCTGATCACGGTGGCGGTGGGGGCCGGGGCCCAGCCGGGGTCGCCCGCCCCGGAGGAGAGCGAGCGTTCGGGGTCGGGCAACGTGCTGGTCGGCTACGGCACCGACCACTCCCGCACGGCGCGTCGGAGGCGGGTGCGACCGGGCTCCGCCGCGCCGGTTCCTGCTCCGGCGGCGGTCGCGGCGCCGGTCGCCGCTGCCGTCGCCGCGGCCGCAGCCGTGCCCGTGGCCGCCGGGCCGGTGCCGGTGATCTCGCCGCTGGTGCGCAAGCTGGCGCGGGACCACGGGATCGACCTGCGCGGGCTGCGCGGCTCGGGGCCCGAGGGCCTGATCCTGCGGGCGGACGTCGAAGCGGCGCTGCGGGCGCCGCAGCAGGAGCCGCAGCCGGTCGCCGCCGCTCCGGCCGCCTCGGTGGCCGGCGGCGAGCGGATCCCGCTCAAGGGGCTGCGCGGCGCGGTGGCCGAGAAGCTCTCGCGCAGCCGGCGGGAGATCCCGGACGCCACGTGCTGGGTCGACGCGGACGCCACCGAGCTGATGGCGGCGCGGGCCGCGATGAACGCCGCGGGCGGGCCCAAGGTCTCGGTGCTGGCACTGCTGGCCCGGATCTGCACGGCGGCGCTCGCGCGCTACCCGGAGCTCAACTCGACCGTGGACCTGGCGGCGAACGAGATCGTCCGGCTGCCCGCCGTCCACCTCGGCTTCGCGGCGCAGACCGAGCGGGGGCTGGTGGTGCCGGTGGTCCGCGACGCCCACGTGCGCAGCGCCGAGTCCCTGTCGGCGGAGTTCGCCCGCCTGACCGAGGTGGCGAGGGCCGGGAAGCTGGCTCCGGCGGATCTGACCGGCGGCACGTTCACCCTGAACAACTACGGGGTGTTCGGGGTCGACGGCTCCACGCCGATCATCAACCACCCGGAGGCGGCCATGCTCGGCGTGGGCCGCATCGTGGCCAAGCCGTGGGTCCACGGGGGCGAGCTGGCGGTGCGCCAGGTGGTCCAGTTGTCGCTCACCTTCGACCACCGGGTCTGCGACGGCGGTACGGCGGGCGGCTTCCTGCGCTACGTCGCGGACTGCGTGGAGTCTCCTGCGGTGCTGCTGCGTTCGCTGTGACCGTCCCCGCCGGCGCCGGAAGGCGCCGGCGGGAGCCGGGGCGGGGTCCAGTCCGCGTGGCGCAGGATCGCGCGGACCGTGGCTCCCGAGGGGGCCAGGCGCAGGGCCCCGTTCCGCAGGGAGACCGCCAGCGGGTGGCTGAGCCGGTGCCCCATCCGCCCGGCCAGGCGGGCCGCCCGGGCCACGGCCTGGGTACGCGGCCGCCGTACGGCGTCGTAGCGCAGCAGGGCCGTCTCGACGTCCGGGCCCGCCGCCAGCTCGGCCGCCAGGACCACCGCGTCCTCCAGGGCCTGGCACGCGCCCTGCCCCAGGTTCGGCGTCATCGCGTGTGCGGCGTCGCCCAGCAGCGCCACCCGGCCGACGGCGTACGAGGGCAGCGGGCTCACCAGCTCGTGGACGTCGTGGTGCAGGACGTCCTCGGACCGGGTGGCGGCCAGCAGCCGGGCCGTCGACTCGTGCCAGCCCGCGAAGCGGCGCCTCAGGAAGGCCAGGGGGTCCGGGTGGCGCACTCCCGCCGGGGCCGCCAGGACCGCGTGCCATTCCGCGCGGCCGTCGGGGAACCCGATGTGCCCGAATTCCGCGCCGGGGCCCCAGGTGAGCGCGAAGTCCGCGTCCAGGGCCAGCGGTTCGGCGGTGATGGCGCGCAGCACCGTGGAACCGCTGTAGACGGGTCCGGGGTGGTCCGGGAAGAGCCGGGTGCGGATCGCGCTGCGCACTCCGTCGGCCGCGACCACCAGGTCGGTGCCGGCCGCGTCCGGTGAGCCCGTCACTCCGGTGCGCAGGCAGTGCGGTGGCAGCGCCCGTCGCAGCAGTCGGTGGAGCTGCGCCCGCGGGATGCCGGTCACGGGGACGCCGAGGGCGCGTTCCAGCGCGGCGCCGTCCATGCGGGACAGCCACCGCCCGTCCGGGGTGCGGGTGCCGCCGGTGTACTGGGGGTGGGCGGCCCGGCGTACGGCCTCGCCCAGACCCAGTGCCTCCAGTGCCCGGATCCCGTTGGCGGCGAGCGAGATGCCGGCTCCCGCGTCCTCCAGGACGGCGGACCGCTCCACCACCGTGACCTGCCAGCCGGTGCGGTGCAGGGCGATCGCGGCCGCGAGGCCGCCGATCCCCCCGCCGATCACCAGGGCCGTCCTGCCGTCGCTGCTGCGGCTGTCCGTGCCGCCGTTCCCGCCGCTGTCCGTGCCGCGGTTCCTGCCCATGGCGGGACCCCCTCTTTCTACACCTGTAGAAGCCTCGGGGCGCAGCGTACTCCTGACCTTCTACAGGTGTAGAAAGAGGGGGTGAGCGAAGAACGACGGACCGTCCTGGCCGATGCCGCCATCGAGGTACTGGCCGCCTCCGGCATGCGCGGGCTGACCCATCGGGCCGTGGACCGGGCCGCCGGCCTGCCCGCGGGCACCACCTCGGCCTACCTGCGGACCCGCTCCGCCCTCCTGACGGCGC
Source organism: Streptomyces sp. NPDC006326 (assembly GCF_040612915.1). Classification (NCBI taxonomy): domain Bacteria; kingdom Bacillati; phylum Actinomycetota; class Actinomycetes; order Kitasatosporales; family Streptomycetaceae; genus Streptomyces; species Streptomyces sp. NPDC006326. Next base: position 285,652 of record NZ_JBEXRC010000002.1, read on the forward strand.
TGGTGCGCCGCCTCGTCGCCCGGGACCAGGCCGAACTGCAGGAGGCCGGCGAACGCATGCCGTTCCCGCGCACACCCGCCGAACTGACCGACGCCCTGGAAGGGCTGACGGTGGCCCGGCTCACGGGCGAGGGGCGCGTGCGCTCGCTGGCCCGCTACGCCTGCGCCCTGGAGAGCGTCCGGGACCCGGAGCTGCGGGAGATCCTCGTCCCGCGCGAGAACGCCGGACGGGAGCTGGCCCGGGCCTTCCTCGCCGCGCACGGGGTGCCCGATCCGGAGGTCCGCACCCGCAGCCTGCTGGCATGTGTGGACGGCCTGGTCCTCGACCACCTGCCGACGGGCACCCCGGTCCCCCGGGATGCCCTGGAGGGGCTCGTCGCCGCCGCACTCAGGCGGTGAGCGGCCAGGCAGTGAGCGGCAGGTGGCCAGGTGGCCAGGTGGTCAGGTGGTCAGCTGTCAGGTGGTCAGCAGGATCTTGCCCACGTGCGTTCCGGCCTCCATGATGCGGTGCGCCTCGGCCGCCTCCCGCATCGGCAGGACCGCGTGCACCACCGGGCGGACCACCCCCGCCGACAGCAGGGGCCACACGTGCTCCCGTACGGCCGCGACGATGGCCGCCTTCTCCTCCAGCGGCCGCGCCCGCAGCGAGGTCGCCGTGATCGCCGCCCGCTTCGACAGCAGGGCACCCAGGTTCAGTTCGGCCTTGACGCCGCCCTGGAGGCCGATCACCGCGAGCCGGCCGTTGACGGCCAGCGCGTCCAGGTTCCGCGCCAGGTACTTGGCGCCGATGATGTCCAGGATCACGTCCGCCCCGGCGCCGTCCGTCGCGGCCTTGACCTCCGCCACGAAGTCCTGCTCGCGGTAGTCGACGAGGACGTCCGCGCCCAGCTCCTTGCAGCGGGCCAGCTTCTGCGGATCTCCGGCCGTCACCGCCACCTTCGCGCCGACGGCCTTCGCCAGCTGGATGGCCATGGTGCCGATCCCGCTGGAGCCGCCGTGCACGAGCAGCGTCTCACCGGGGCGCAGGTGGGACACCATGAAGACGTTGGACCACACCGTGCAGGCCACCTCCGGCAGCGAAGCCGCCGTCGCCAGGTCGACCCCGGCCGGAACCGGCAGCAGCTGGCCCGCGGGAACGGCCACCCGCTCCGCGTACCCGCCGCCGGACAGCAGCGCGCACACCTCGTCGCCGACCGCCCAGCCCGATACGCCCGGTCCAACCGCGGTGATCCGCCCGGAACACTCCAGGCCGGGATGGGGCGAGGCGCCGGGGGGCGGATCGTAGAACCCCTGGCGCTGGAGCAGGTCGGCCCGGTTGACGGCGCCGGCCACGACGTCGACGAGCACCTCGCCCTCGCCGGCCACCGGATCGGGTACCTCGGCCCAGACGAGGGCCTCGGGGCCGCCGGGCTGTTCGATGGTGATCGCATGCATGGCCCGGAGGGTACGCCAACCGCGCCGTCAGGACATGGCTAGGCCCGACCCCGCCCCGTCGGCGGTTCGCCCACGGGGGCCCGGACGATGGTGATGAGACGGTCCGTCAGCTGGAGCGGGCCGGCGTGCGGATCGTCGTAGCCCAGCAGCCGGTGGCCGCGGAGCACGCTCACCACCAGGTCGTCGGTTTCCCGCACCCCCCGGCCCGCCTCGGACTTCTTCACGGGCCGCTCGATCAGGTCCAGCCCGCTGCCCTGCTGGATCAGGTCCTCCATCACGGTGCCGGCGCTGGGGCTCAGCACCGACAGGCCCAGCAGACGGCCCGCCGCGCTCGCGCTCGTGATGACCGCGTCCGCGCCCGACTGGCGCAGCAGCGGCGCGTTCTCCTCCTCGCGGACCGCGGCGACGATCTTCGCGCCGCGGTTGAGCTGCCGGGCCGTCAGCGTGACCAGGACCGCCGTGTCGTCCCGCTGAGTGGCGATGACGATCTGCCGGGCCCGCTGCACCTCGGCGCGGAGCAGCACTTCGGAGCGGGTGGCATCACCGACCACCCCCGTGAATCCCTCCGCGGCGGCCGAGTCGATCACGTTGGCGCTGGGGTCCACGATGACGGCCTGGTCCTTGGCGAGGCCGGTGGCCAGCAGCGTCTGGAGGGCCGAGCGGCCCTTGGTGCCGAAGCCGACCACGACCGTGTGCTCGCGCAAGTTCTTCCTCCAGCGGTTCAGCCGCCACTCTTCCCGGGTCTTCTCCGTCAGGACTTCCAGGGTGGTGCCGACCAGGATGATCAGGAACACCACGCGCAGCGGGGTCACCAGCAGGATGTTGACCAGCCGCGCGCTGTCGCTGTGCGGGACGACGTCGCCGTAGCCGGTGGTGGAGAGCGTGACGGTCGCGTAGTAGACGCAGTCGAGCAGGTCGACGGTGTCGTCGGCGTTGTCGTGGTAGCCGTCCCGGTCCAGCCAGACGATCAGGACCGTCAGGAACAGCACGAACAGCGCCATCAGCAGGCGCTCGGCGACCTGCTTCAGCGGTCTTTTGACGATGCGCTTGGGCAGCGTGACGCGACGGGAGACCAGCTTCTCGTCCTGGCCCCGGGCCATCGCGTCCTGGCCGGGCAGTTTCACGTGAAACATCCCCCCGCGACCCAGGGCAGGTCGAGGATCTCCAGGTCCTGCCCGGATCGCGCGCCGTGGGGGGGTACGACGGCCAGCGCGTCGGCGGCGGCGATCCCGCGCAGCATGGCCGGGCCGTGGTAGCGCAGGGGTACGGCGTGCTCGTCGGTCAGCACCACCGGGACCAGCCGGGTGTCGTACGGGTGGCCGGGTACGTCGTCCCGGACCGGGGCCGTGTACCGGGGGCGTCGGCGGCGGCCCGCGAGGGCGCGCAGCAGGGGCTCGGCAAGGGTGAGCAGTCCGGAGACGGCGGCGAGCGGGTTGCCGGGCAGGCCCACCAGGTGGCGGCCCTCGGCGCGGTCCCCGAGCCGGGCCAGCAGCATGGGATGGCCGGGGCGTACGGCGACCCCGTCGACGAGCAGCTCGGCACCGGCCCGCAGCAGGACGGGGTGGACGTGGTCGACGGGGCCGGAGGCGGTGCCGCCGGTGGTGATGACCAGGTCGGCGTCGGAGCCGGTGACGGCGTCCAGCAGGGCCTGGGCCCCTGCGGGGTCGTCCCCGAGCCGCCGGGTGCCGGTGACCTCGGCGCCGAGCCGGTCCAGCCACGGGCCGAGCATGGGGCTCAGGGCGTCCCGGATCAGCCCGTCGTGCGGGCGGCCTTCGGTGAGCAGCTCGTCCCCCAGCACCAGGATCTCGACCCGGGGCCGGGGCCGGGTGGTGAGCTCGTCGTACCCGGCGGCCGCGGCGAGCCCGAGGACGGCCGGGGTGACGAGGGAGCCCGGCGGCAGCAGCAGGTCGCCGGAGCGGCACTCCTGGCCGCGCGGCCGGATGTCCTGGCCGGTGAGGACGGGCCGCTCCGCGTAGAGCTGGGTACCGGACTCGCGGGAGTGCTCGGTGCGGATCACGGCGGTGGTGTCGCCGGGGATCCGGGCCCCGGTGGCGATCCGTACGGCCTGGCCGTCGGCGAGCGGCTCGGGGCGCTCGGAGCCGGCCAGCACGTCCTCGCCGGGACGGACGGTCCAGGGGCCCGGTCCGGCCACGGCCCAGCCGTCCATGGCGGAGGTGTCGAAGGACGGCAGGTCGGTGAGGGCCTCCAGGGGATCGGTCAGCACCTCTCCCAGCGCGGCGGCGAGGGGGACCCGGTGGCTGCGGGGCCGGACGCCGGAACCGGCGCGGACGGCGGTCTCCCGCGCCTGGGACCAGGCGGTGGCGGGGTGGCCGCTGCCCAGGCCCCCGCCCACGCCGCCGCCTGCGGCCGGGCCGAAGCGGGGGTCGCGGCTGACGAGGGCCAGGGCTTCGTCCAGGGCGTGGTCGGCGGCGTCGGTGGGGGGCATCCGGGTCATCCTGGGGGGTTGTCGTCGGTGCCGGTGCCGGTGCCGGTGCCGGTGCCGGTGCCCGGGCCGGCGTCGGGCCCGGCTTCGGCCGCCCAGCGCAGGGCGAGCTCGGCGGCCTTGCGGGAGGCCTCGGCGACGGCGGCGGCGGGGTCGGCGCCGGTGGCTTCGGCGTGGGCCGCCGCGTAACCGACGAGGAAGGTGGTCAGCGGGGCGGCGGGCCGGGCGACGCCGTGGGCGGCGTCACGGGCGAGATCGAGCAGGGTCTTGGTGTCGACCGGGAGGTCGATCCCGAGCTCGGTCTTGACGGCGGTGATCCATTGGTCCAGCACGGTTCCATGCTCTCTGATCCTGGCGCGGGCGGAGGCGAGATCCTCCCAGGTGTCGCAGTCGAAGGAGGCGAGTGGCGCAGTGTCCGTCACCTTGGCCAGGTCCAGCTCGGCGGTGAGGGAGCGTAGGGGGAGGCCGTACAGGCTGCCGTGCTCGGTGGCGAGGAGGGCGATCTCGCGGCGCAGGGACTCGGCGCGGTAGGCGGCGACGAGGGGCTGGTCGCGGCCGGTGGGATCGCGGAGCAGGGCTCCGTCGGCTCCGTCGGCCGGGGGCGCGGCGAGAAGGGCGCGGACCGTGTTCCGGTCGAGGAAGGGAAGGTCGGCGGAGAGGACGAGGACCCGGTCGGCGGTGGTGCCGCGCAGGCCGGCGGCCAGGGCGGCGAGGGGGCCGGAGCCGGGCGGGTCCTCCACGGTCCAGCGGACCGGGCGGGCCGTCGGGCGGCGCCGGCCGACGACGACGGTGGTCGCGGCGTCGGAGCAGGCGTCGAGGACGCGGTCGAGGAGGGTGCGGCCGCCCACGCGGAGGCCGGGCTTGTCCGCCCCGCCGAGGCGCTGCGCGGCGCCGCCTGCGAGGACGATCGCGTCGTAGCTCATACCCCCGAGTATGCGATGTCCCCTCGCGGCGGCCGGACTTGCCCGGCCGCCGCCGGGAGGCTCCGCCCGGGCCGCGGGCAAAGAGGTGCCCCGCCGCTCGGCGGCGGGGCGGGAAGGATCAGAGGTACGGGCCGGAGCGGATGGCGCCGTGGGCTTCCTCGTCGTCCGTCGGTGCGCCCGGCGGGAGGGCGCGGCGCATCTGTTCCAGCTGGGCCCGCGCCGCCATCTGCTGCGCGAACAGGGCGGTCTGGATGCCGTGGAAGAGGCCCTCCAGCCAGCCCACCAACTGGGCCTGCGCGATGCGCAGTTCCGCCTCGGACGGAATGGCCTCCTCCGTGAACGGGAGGGAGAGGCGTTCCAGTTCCTCCACGAGCTCGGGGGCCAGGCCGTCCTCCAGCTCCTTCACCGAGGCGGCATGGATGTCCTTGAGACGGACCCGGCTGGCCTCGTCCAGAGGTGCGGCGCGCACCTCTTCAAGAAGTTGCTTGATCATGCTGCCGATCCGCATGACCTTGGCGGGCTGTTCGACCATCTCCGTCACCGGGACCTCGCGCGACTCGTCATCGGCGCCGCCGACCGCCGTCCCGTCCTGTCCCACGATCAGGACGTGCGGGGGACTGTCCTGCGACCGTTCACTCCTCGGCATCTCCATGCCGGTCATTGTCTCGCACACCTTCGTACTCACACGGTGTGCCCCCGTACAGGCGTGATCCAACCTGTACGGGGGCGTGAACAGCGAGTGACCGTCAGGCCGCCGCGCGGCGGGCCAGCGCGCCGCCCGACCGGGTGACCAGGGCGGCCAGCAGGGCCGCTCCCAGCGGGACCAGGACCAGCAGGGCGCCGAAGGTCTCCCACGGCAGGGCGATCGGCACGTACAGCACGTCGTCGGGGCCCCCGGCCGTCTCCAGGAGGTGGGCCTGCTCGCGGCGCTGGACGAGCCGCAGTCCCACCGCGGGCAGGATGCCGGCCAGGGTGCCCAGGACGACGCCCATCAGGGCCACCACCCCGCACTGGAAGCCGCTGAGCGTGCGCCGTACCCGGGGCGCGGCGCCGACCGCCGCCAGGGTCTTCAGGTCGGCCTCGGCGTCGGCCTGGGCGAGCCCGGTGGCGATGCCGGCCGCGCCGATGGTGACCAGTCCCGCGAAGAGCGTGAGGGCCGTCATGGCGATGCCGTCCTGGCCCTGGTAGCCGGCCTCGACGGTGACGGGGGCCTCCACGCCGATCTGGTCGATCCGGCCTTCGAGCCGCTGCCGCTGCTCGCTGGTGGCCTTGCCGTCCAGGGTGAAGTACGAGCCGAACGGCAGGGTGGACAGGCCCGCATTCCTGGCCGCGGCGGGCGGCAGGACCAGCGCGATGCCGTAGCCCTCGGCGGTGTCGGGCGCCTGGTGGACGGGGAAGACCTTGTCCTCGCCGGGCGGGTCCACGCCGGGTTCGCGGCCGAGGGCCTCCTTGTTGGAGATCAGCCGCAGGGTGACCTTGTCGTCCTTCACGTTGCGCTTGTCGAAGGAGACGGCCTTGCCGGCCTTCAGGGCGGACACCGCTCCCGGGTCGGTGACCGCGAGCACCGTCAGCAGCTTTTCGTCGGCGACGACGGTGTCGTGGCGCGTGGCGTGCCGGTTCATCCGGCACCGCCAGTCCATGCGCAGTTCCCGGGCCTGCTCCGGGCTGAAGGAGGCGGGCCCGTTCTTCGCCTCGTAGAGCGGGCAGCGCTGGTCCTTGGGCTGGATGATCTCGGCCCGGCCGCAGCCGTCGTCGGTGGAGTACGTCTCGCATCCGGCCTTGCCGACCGAGATGTAGTCCACGTCCGCCCGGACCGCGACCGGCAGTTCCCGGTTCAGGGCCTCCCGCACGGCGGGCACGTCCTTGTGGCGTCCGCTCTCCTGGAGCGCCACCACCCCGGCCCCCTCGGGGAGTTCGGCCACGTAGTCGTGGCGGGCCTGGAGTTCCGAGCTGTGCGCGTACGTGGCCACCGCGACGGTTCCGGCGACGGCGGCCAGCACGGCGGCCACGGCAGGCGCCGTACGGCCCCGGTTGCGCACGGCGTCGCGCAGCGCGAGCCGCGGCGACAGCGGCAGCCAGCGCCCGAGCCGGCCGAACAGGCCGACCAGCACCGGGGTGAGGGCGACGATGCCCAGCTCGGCGAGGGCGCTGCCGCCCGCGACCACCGTGGCACCCATCCGCGAGGCCGTGCCGTACAGGGCGATCGCGGCGCCGAGGCCCAGGGCGAGCAGTCCGATGACGGGCAGGACCCGGTTGGCCCGGCGGACGCCGCGGCGGCCGGTCAGCGAGGCCAGCACGGTCTGCCGGGAGGCGGTGACGGCGGGGGCGACGGCGGCCAGCAGGCCGGTGACCACGGCGAGCAGCGCGATGCCGAGGATTTCCAGCGGGCGGAACTCGAAGCCGCCGAAGCGCTTCCCGAGGGACTCCTCCAGCACCGGCCGCAGTCCCACGGTGAGCGCGACGCCGATGACGGTGCCGCTGACGGCGGACGCCGCTCCGATCACCAGGCCGCCGGAGAGCACGACGGCCCGGATGTGGCGCCGGTCGCCGCCGTTGGCGCCGACCAGGCCGAGCTGGCGGCGCGAGCGCCGGGCGCCGACCGCGAAGGCCGGTCCGGCCAGGAGGCAGATCTCCAGCATCGCGAGGCCGACGACGGTGGCCAGGACGGCCAGCTCGGTGACCGGCAGCCCGTCGTCCGGGACGTAGTAGCCCAGCTCCTTCTGCTGGGCCAGGTACGGCACGTCGGCGTCGGCCGGCGGGTGGAGGCGCACGGCGCGGGAGGCGACCACCACGCTCTTGGCGTTGGCCTCCTTGACCATGTTCCACGTGAAACCGTCGCCGCCGACCTTCACGAGGTAGGTGTCCTCGGCGACCACGCCGGGTACGCCCGCGTCCCGCAGGGCCTTGTCCAGCGGTGTGAGGAGCGTCCCGGGCGGGGCGAGGACCTCGGTCTTCTTCAGCTCGGAGGGCAGTTCGTAGGCGCCCACGATCCGGTACCAGGTGTTCGAGCCGCGGGCGCGGAACTCGGAGCCCACGAAGAAGCCGGATTCCTCCAGGAAGGCGGTGGTGGCGAGGACCTCGCCCGCTTCCACCGGCAGCCGCCCGCGCTTGACGGTGATCATGCCCTCGACCAGGGGGTTCGCCGCGTCGATCTCGCGCAGCTCGGTGTCGAGCAGACCGTACTTGGTGCGGATCTTGGCGTGGGCGGTGCTGTCCTTGAGGTACTCGGCGCCGGCCGGGAGCGCCGCGGTCAGGGCCCGCGGATCGGCCTCCTTGGCGGGGTCGTACGCGTCGTAGCCGCCGACGGGCGTGAAGTTCCCGCCCTCCCGGTCCTGGTAGACGGGCATGCCCATGCCCGAGTCGCGCAGCCGGGCGTCGGCGGCGCCGATCTGCCGGGTGACGGCCTGCCGGGGGGAGAGCTCCGCGCTGCGCAGGGTGAGGTCGGCGGCGCTCACCCCGACGATCGGCAGGGCGATCATCGCGAGGACGAGGGCGCTGCGGCCCTTGGCGCGCCAGGCGTCGCGGCGGGCTATCCGGATGGCCGCGATCCATGCGTGGTACGGGGATTTCACTGGCCGGCCGCCTGCCCGGTGAGCAGCGAGTCGGCCTGGCTGCGCAGGGTCTCGTCGACGACGCTGCCGTCGCGCAGGAAGACCACGCGGTCGGCCCAGGCGGCGAAACGCGGCTCGTGGGTCACGAGGATTCCGGCGGCGCCGGCGTCGCAGCGTGCGCGCAGCAGGCCGAGGACGGACTCCCCGGTCTCGGAGTCGAGGGCGCCGGTGGGTTCGTCGGCGAGCACCAGGCGGCGGTCGCCGACGAGGGCCCGGGCGATGGCCACGCGCTGCTGCTGGCCGCCGGACATCTCGTCGGGGAAGCGGTTGGCGAGCTCCCCGAGGCCCATCTCCTCCAGGGCGGCGAGGGCGGAGATGCGGGCCTTGCGGGCGGACACCCCGTCGAGTTCCCGGGGCAGGGCCACGTTCTCGGCGGCGGTGAGGGCCGGGATGAGGTTGTAGTCCTGGAAGACGTACCCGATGCTGCGGCGGCGCAGCGCGGCCAGTTGCCTGCGGCTCACGGTGGTGATGTCGGTGCCTTCGACGACGACGTGCCCGCTGGTGGGGGTGTCGAGGCCGCCGGCCAGGGTGAGCAGGGTGGACTTCCCGGAGCCCGAGGGCCCCATGACGGCGACGAGTTCGCCGGCGTGGACGGAGAGGTCGATGCCGCGCAGGGCGTGCACCTCGGTGGCGCCGCTGCCGTGGGTGCGGACGAGCCGGTCGAGCCGGAGAACGGGCTCGCCGTGGGCGGGTGCGGACTGCGGGTCAGGCATGGGGTCCCCCCTGGGACGGTGGTGTCGTCAGCTCCGGTGCGTGCGGGCGGCGCGGAGCTGCGGTGCTGTTCCGGCGTCCGTGCCGGTGCCCGCGTCGGCACGGGTTCCGGTACCGGTTGCGGTGGTGTCGGTGGCCTGGGGCGGTGCGGGATCGGCTCGCCGGCCGGCCTGCAGGGCGAGCCGGACGAGCCGGGACTCGGAGTGGTCGAGCCAGCGCGCCTCGGCCTCGGTCTGGAAGATCAGCTGTTCGACGACCAGCAGCCAGGCCACGTCGTCGCGTTCGCTGGACTGCCCGCTCTCGATCGCGGCGAGCGCCTGTGCCTTGAGCCGGGTGTAGTCCTGCATCGCCCGGATCGTGGCGTGCCGCTGGGCCTGGATGACGGCGCGGATGTCCACGCCCGGGGCGCCCACCGCCATGGCGAGCTTGATGGCCAGCTCGTCGCGGGGCGGGTTGGTGCGGTCGACGGGGCGCTCGTACCACTGGTGCAATTCGGCGCGCCCGCTGTCGGTGATGGCGTAGAGGGTGTGCCCGGCGGCGTCTTCGCCGTCGGGCGCGACGAGGCCGTCGCGTTCGAGCCGGGCGAGGGTGGTGTACACCTGCCCGACGTTGAGCGGCCAGGTGGAGCCGGTGCGGGATTCGAACTCGGTGCGCAGCTGGGAGCCGTACCGAGGACCCCGTTCCAGCAGGGCGAGAAGGCCGTGACGGATCGACATACTCAGTATGTATACCGAGTATGTCGATCAGTGCAACCATCCCTGGGCGTACGCCGGAAGGGGGATGCCGCGCCCGCCGGACCGGACCGCGGGGCTCGCGGCCGCGGTCACGCCCCTCTGCGCAGGCGCACTCCGAGGTAGCCCAGACCGACCCCCATCAGGGCGAATCCGGTGCCGAGCGGCAGGAGGTGGGCGGCCAGGTCGGCGGCCCGCTCGTTGGGGCCGGTGCCCAGGGCGGTGACGGTCTGCGGGGGGCTCGGGGCGATCCGCGGCAGCGGGGTCTGCGGGCGGGGGCGCTGGTGCGGGAGCGGGCGGGCCGGCACGGGGCGGGAGACGATCAGCGACTCCGGGTTCGCCGGCTCGGCCTCGGGCCGCCCCGGGTGCTTGCGGCCGACGCCGGCGACGCTCCCGGCCAGCTCCCCCCAGGCCTCGTGGGGGACGTCGGCGACGGAGTCGGGTCGGGCGGGGCCGGGGGTCGCGGCCTCGGGAGCCGCGGCCGGGGGGCGCACGGGAGCCGTCGCCCGGGCGGGCGGGGCGGCGTACGAGGAGGAGGCCGGCACCAGCGCCGCGGCGGCCAGGGCGGCCCCGGCCAGCCAGCGCTGTGCCCGCAGGCGTTGAGACACGGGGAGCCCCTCCCGTCCCTGGGGGTGCCCCCGCACGGAGTCCGGGGGAGACCGAGATGTTTCGCTCAGGTTCACATGGTGGGGCAAAAGCGGCATCCCGGGCGGCCCATCAGGGCTGCCCGGGATGCCGGTGTGTCGTGGGGGCGAGGGCTCGCCCGGCTCGCGGAGCCGGCCCGCCCGGCGGTCGTACCGCCGTACCGCCGTACCGCCGTACCGCCCTGCCGTTACTCCGGATTGCCGGTCGACACGGTCAGCGTGTACTCCGTGCCTTCCTTGTCGATCTTGTCTCCGGGGCGCGGGTTCTGGTCGAGGACGGTGTCCTTGCCGTACACGGCCTCGTCCTTCTCGACGATCTTGTACTTGCCGCCGGAGGCCTGGATGCACTCCTTCACCGACAGCAGGTTCTTGTAGCGCAGGTCGGGCGCCGTGTACTTCGTGGCGTCGCTGTAGTGCTTGGACGGGTCCTTGCACTTGGCCGGGTCGATCGTGCGCGAGATGTCCGGGCCCTTGAACCCGGCCTTGGCCGAGGCGGAGCTCGACGTGGAGGGGCTCGCGCCGTTGCCCTTGTTCTCGTCGTCGCCGTTCATCGCCACGGCCGCGATCAGTCCGCCCACGGCCAGCACGGCCACGGCGATCGCGCCCACGACGACCGGCGTGTTCCGCTTGCCGCCGCCCGCGGCCGTCGTGGCCGTGTTCGCCGCCGGGGAGATGGTGAACGGCGGCGGGGTCTGCGGCGCGTACTGCTGCTGCACCTGCTGCTGCGGGTAGGCGTAGCCGCCCTGACCGTGCGTCTGCGGCGGCGGCGTGGGGGCGTACGGGGACGGCGTCGGGGCCGGCGCGTACGGCTGCTGCACCGACTGCTGGGGCGACGGCGGGAAGCCGGAGTCCAGCGGCGGGAACACGGCCGAACCCACGCCCGCACCGCTGCCGCCCGTGTGGGCGCCCGGGACGATGGCCGGGGCGCCGGCCTGACCGGCCGACAGCACCCGGGTGACCTCGTCGTGCATGGCCGCCGCGGTGGGGAAGCGCTCGTTCGGGTTCTTCTTCAGGGCCCGCGCCACGAGCGCGTCCATCGCCGGGGTGAGCGAGCGGTTGATGGAGGACGGGGCGACCGGCTCCTCCTGGACGTGCGCGTACGCGATCGCCAGCGGCGAGTCGGCGTCGAAGGGGATCCGCCCCGTCAGCAGCTGGAAGAGCATGATGCCGACCGAGTACAGGTCGGAGCGGGCGTCGACGCCGCGCCCCAGTGCCTGTTCGGGCGAGAGGTACTGCGGCGTGCCGACCACCATGCCGGTCTGGGTCATCGAGGTGACCCCGGACTGCATGGCCCGGGCGATGCCGAAGTCCATCACCTTGACCACGCCGCGCTTGGTCACCATCACGTTGCCGGGCTTGATGTCGCGGTGGACGAGCCCCATCTCGTGGCTGGTCTCCAGCGCCGCGAGCACGTCGGCCGTGACCTTCAGCGCCTTGTCGGCCGGCATCGCCCCGTACTGGCGGATGTCGGCCTCCAGGACGGAGCCGAGCGGCTGGCCCTCCACGTACTCCATCACGATGTACGGCATCACCGCGGCGTCGCCCGCGCCGGAGGCGAAGGTGACCTCGCCCTCACCCGTATCGAATACCGAGACGATGTTCGTGTGCGACAGTTTCGCAACAGCCTGCGCCTCACGGCGGAACCGCTCACGGAAGGACTGTTCCCGCCCGAGTTCGCTGTGCAGGGTCTTGATGGCGACCTGGCGGTCGAGCGCCGAGTCGTACGCCAAGTAGACCGACGCCATGCCTCCCGCGCCGAGCAAGTCCCTTAGCTGGTAACGGCCACCGGCCAGAGAGCCGCCCGCGTACTGGCCCTGAGTGCCGTCCTGGCTCATGACTGTTGCTTCCCCTCGGGATGTGTCCCTACGCGTCTGGCTGAGCGCATGTCGCGCCCAGTCTGCCGGAGGGCAAGCACACGTCAAGCCGGGTGCCCGCTTCGTGACCACACGGCCACCGCACGCCGATGTCCGAACGGCGACCTGTTCCGAGGCTGTAGCGTGCATCGGAGCACACGAAAAGGACCTACCGCTGAGCGGCGGCCGAGAGAGACGACGGCGAGGACTGATGGCACCCGAACCCGAGGGAAACGGCGCCGGGACGGCCGAGGGTCCTGAGCATTGGGGAGCCGGCGGCCTGGTGGGCGACGGCCGCTACCGGCTCACCCACCGGCTGGGGCGCGGCGGCATGGCCGAGGTGTTCGCCGCCGAGGACGTGCGCCTGGGCCGGACCGTCGCGGTGAAGCTGCTGCGCGCCGACCTCGCCGAGGACCCGGTCTCCAAGGCCCGCTTCACGCGCGAGGCCCAGTCGGTCGCCGGGCTCAACCACCACGCCGTCGTCGCCGTCTACGACTCCGGCGAGGACAGGGTCGGCCCCAACACGGTCCCGTACATCGTCATGGAGCTGGTCGAGGGCCGCACCATCCGCGACCTGCTGATCAGCGCCGAGGCCCCCGGCCCCGAGCAGGCGCTGATCATCGTCTCGGGCGTGCTCGAAGCGCTCGCGTACTCCCACCAGCACGGCATCGTGCACCGGGACATCAAGCCCGCGAACGTCATCATCACCGACGCCGGCGCGGTGAAGGTGATGGACTTCGGCATCGCGCGCGCCCTGCACGGCGCGCAGTCGACGATGACCCAGACCGGCATGGTCATGGGCACCCCGCAGTACCTCTCGCCCGAGCAGGCGCTCGGCAAGGCCGTCGACCACCGCTCCGACCTGTACGCGACCGGCTGCCTGCTGTACGAACTGCTGGCGCTGCGGCCCCCCTTCACGGGCGAGACCCCGCTGTCGGTGGTCTACCAGCACGTGCAGGACGCGCCGGTGCCGCCGTCGCAGCTGCCGGAGGGCCACCACATCCCGCAGGAGCTCGACGGACTCGTCATGCGCTCCCTGGCCAAGGACCCGGACGACCGGTTCCAGAGCGCCGAGGAGATGCGCGGGCTGGTCCAGTACGCGCTCCAGATGCTGCACGACCAGGGGGCGAACAGCGGCACCTGGAACACCGGCCCGGTCACCATGGCCCTGCCGCACGGCCGCGGCGGCGCACCCACCACGGCGATGCCCGCGGGCCCCGGCGGCGGCCCGCAGCAGTACGCGGCGCACTCGACGACCTCGCAGTTCCAGCAGCCGATGGTGCCCCCGCTGAACCCGGACGACGGCTCGGCCTTCCCCGGCGGCGGCCAGTACGACACCCGCGGTCTCGCCCACGGCGGGGGCCAGGGCGGCTACGACGGCTACGAGGGGTACGAGGACCGGGGCGGCAGCCGCTGGAAGCTGTGGCTGTTCGCCGTCCTCGCGGTCCTGGCCGTCGCGGCCGGCGTGGCGTACGCCGTCAACTCGGTGGGCCACAAGGGGAAGAACGACAACAACCCGCCCGCCGTCCAGAGTTCCTCCAGCGCACAGGGCAGCGCCCCGGAGAGTCCGCAGAACACGCCGTCGCACGAGAAGTCGAACTCCCCGCGCTCCTCGGAGGACTACACGCCGTCGCCGTCCTACAGCCGGTACTCGCCGAGCCCGAGCCCCTCGCCGTCCCTGTCGAACAGCCCGTCGCCCTCGGTGTCGAAGTCGAGCCCGGCGCCGACCAAGTCGGCGCCGTCGCCCACCAAGAGCCACTCGGCCCCGGTGGACCCGCCGAACCTGGGCCAGGGGGACGGGGAATGACCCCCGGGCGGCGCGCCGGGGGTCAGGCGCGCCGCTGCGCCTGGAGGCGGGCCACGTAGGCGGCTGCCTGCGAGCGGCGCTCCATGCCCAGTTTGGACAGCAGGCTGGAGACGTAGTTCTTGATGGTCTTCTCGGCCAGGTGCAGCCGCTCGCCGATGACCCGGTTCGTCAGGCCCTCGCCGATCAGGTCGAGGATCCTGCGCTCCTGCTCGGTGAGGTGGGAGAGCCGGTCGTCGCCCCTGCCGCCGCTGCCGTCGCGCAGCCGCTCCAGCACGCGTGCGGTGGCGACCGGGTCGAGCAGGGACCTGCCGGCGGCGACGTCCCGCACGGCGCCGAGCAGCTCGTTGCCGCGGATCGCCTTGAGCACGTAGCCCGAGGCGCCGGCCATGATCGCGTCGAAGAGGGCCTCGTCGTCGGAGAACGAGGTCAGCATCAGGCATTTGACGGAGTCGTCCTGCGAGCGGACCTCGCGGCAGACCTCCACGCCGCTGCCGTCGGGAAGGCGTACGTCGAGGACGGCCACGTCGGGGCGGGCGGCGGGAATACGGGCCAGGGCTTCCGTCGCGGTGCCTGCCTCGCCGACGATCTCGATGTCCTCTTCGACCGACAAGAGCTCATATACGCCGCGTCGTACCACTTCGTGGTCGTCCAGGAGGAATACCTTGATTTTTCCGTCTTCGCGCACGAACTCAGTTTCACACATTCACCCCTTCCCTGCCGCGGTTACCCGGGATAACGTGCCGTTGTTCCGGCCCCCTGCAAGGCTGTGACCAGTGCTTGTTCCCGGCCTGGCGGATTTACTTGGAAATCCAAGCAAAAACGCAGGTCAAGTGGGGTTTCGCAGTTGTGCGGCGCACTGGGTAACGTGCATTGCGCAGGGCACTTGCCGGGGCACCTGTCACGCCTGGATCCCGTACTGCGACGCGCACCCACCCCGTGCGCGGGTACGGATCAGGTGAGCCGCACTGGACCCCGGAGAACCCGGGAGCCGGACCGACGGAGGAGCACACGTGACCGTGGAGAGCACTGCCGCGCGCAAGCCGCGACGCAGCAGCGGCACCAAGCGGGCGGCAGGCGCGGCGAGCGCCCGCAAGACCGCCGCTGCCACCGCGCAGAACACCGAGCCCCAGCTCGTACAGCTGCTGACGCCCGAAGGGGAACGGCTCAGCGCCGCTGATCATCCTGAGAACGCAGAGTTCCTGTCCTTCGTCGAGGACATCACCACCGAGGACCTGCGCGGGCTCTACCGCGACATGGTCCTGACCCGCCGCTTCGACGGCGAGGCGACCGCCCTCCAGCGCCAGGGCGAGCTGGGCCTGTGGGCCTCGCTGCTCGGCCAAGAGGCCGCCCAGATCGGCTCCGGCCGGGCCCTGCGCGACGACGACTACGTCTTCCCGACCTACCGCGAGCACGGTGTGGCGTGGTGCCGCGGCGTCGACCCGACGAACCTGCTCGGCATGTTCCGCGGCGTGAACCACGGCGGCTGGGACCCGAACACCAACAACTTCCACCTCTACACGATCGTCATCGGCTCGCAGACGCTGCACGCGACCGGTTACGCGATGGGCGTGGCCAAGGACGGCGCGGACTCCGCGGTCATCGCCTACTTCGGCGACGGCGCGTCCAGCCAGGGCGACGTGGCCGAGGCGTTCACCTTCTCGGCCGTCTACAACTCCCCCGTGGTGTTCTTCTGCCAGAACAACCAGTGGGCGATCTCCGAGCCGACCGAGCGCCAGATGCGCGTGCCGCTCTACCAGCGCGCCCAGGGCTTCGGCTTCCCGGGCGTCCGCGTCGACGGCAACGACGTGCTGGCCTGCCTCGCGGTGACCCGCTGGGCGCTGGAGCGGGCGCGCCGCGGCGAGGGCCCGACCCTGGTCGAGGCGTTCACCTACCGCATGGGCGCGCACACCACCTCCGACGACCCGACGAAGTACCGGCGGGACGAGGAGACGCAGGCCTGGGAGGCGAAGGACCCGATCCTGCGCCTGAAGACCCACCTGCTGGCGAGCGGCGGCGCCGACGAGGCGTTCTTCGCGGAGCTGGAGGCGGAGAGCGAGGCCCTGGGCAAGCGGGTGCGCGAGGTCGTGCGCGCCATGCCCGACCCCGACACCATGGCGATCTTCGAGAACGTCTACGCGGACGGGCACGCGCTCGTCGACGAGGAGCGCGCCCAGTTCGCGGCCTACCTCGCGTCCTTCGAGGAGGGTCACTGATGGCTGTCGAAAAGATGTCGATCGCGAAGGCGCTCAACGAGTCGCTGCGCAAGGCCCTGGAGACGGACCCCAAGGTCCTGATCATGGGTGAGGACGTCGGCAAGCTGGGCGGTGTCTTCCGGATCACCGACGGCCTGCAGAAGGACTTCGGCGAGGAGCGGGTCATCGACACCCCGCTCGCCGAGTCCGGCATCGTCGGCACGGCGATCGGCCTGGCCCTGCGCGGGTACCGGCCGGTCGTGGAGATCCAGTTCGACGGGTTCGTCTTCCCGGCCTACGACCAGATCGTCACGCAGCTCGCGAAGATGCACGCGCGGGCCCTGGGCAAGATCAAGCTCCCGGTCGTCGTGCGCATCCCGTACGCGGGCGGCATCGGCGCGGTCGAGCACCACTCGGAGTCCCCCGAGGCCCTGTTCGCGCACGTCGCGGGCCTGAAGGTGGTCTCCCCGTCGAACGCCTCGGACGCCTACTGGATGCTCCAGCAGGCGATCCTCAGCGACGACCCGGTGATCTTCTTCGAGCCGAAGCGGCGCTACTGGGACAAGGGCGAGGTCGACGTCGACGCGATCCCGGACGCCCTGCACGCGTCGCGGGTGGCCCGGGAGGGCACCGACCTGACCCTGGCGGCGTACGGGCCGATGGTGAAGGTCTGCCTGGAGGCGGCGGCCGCGGCGGCCGAGGAGGGCAAGTCGGTGGAGGTCGTGGACCTGCGCTCGATGTCCCCGATCGACTTCGACGGGCTGCAGGCGTCGGTGGAGAAGACCCGCCGGCTCGTCGTGGTCCACGAGGCGCCGGTGTTCCTGGGCGTGGGCTCGGAGATCGCCGCCCGCATCACGGAGCGGTGCTTCTACCACCTGGAGGCGCCGGTGCTGCGCGTCGGCGGCTTCCACGCCCCGTACCCGCCGGCCCGCCTGGAGGACGAGTACCTGCCGGGCCTGGACAGGGTGCTCGACGCCGTCGACCGCTCGCTTGCGTACTGAGGAGAGCGTTCCCGTGACGATCCGCGAATTCAAGATGCCCGACGTGGGCGAGGGCCTGACCGAGGCCGAGATCCTCAAGTGGTACGTCCAGCCGGGTGACACGGTCACCGACGGGCAGGTCGTCTGCGAGGTGGAGACGGCGAAGGCGGCCGTGGAGCTGCCGATCCCGTTCGACGGCACCGTGCACGCGCTCCTCTTCGAGGAGGGCACCACCGTCGACGTCGGCCAGGTCATCATCTCGGTGCAGACCGGGGGCGGCGACACCGCCGGCGCCGCCGGTACGGAGGCTGCCGGGGCCCCGGCAGCCGCGGCTGCTCCGGCTGCCGCCCCGGCCGAACGGGGGTGCGGGGGGGGGGGAAGAG